>CANQAI010000020.1 GCA_947589265.1 uncultured Clostridia bacterium
ATGGAATACCCATTGGTCAACAACACGAATAGGACGTTTTACTTCTGTTTGATTACAAATACTATCTTCTGTAAGTAAACATAAACCAAGACTTGTAATCAAAGTATCAATTCCATGATTAACTTCTGGGTCTACATGATATGGACGACCAGCAAGCACAATACCTTTTAAATTATTTTTTTCCATATAATCCAAAGCCTCTTGGCCTTTTGCTCTAATATCTGTTTTACATTTTTGATACTCAGCTTCAGCTTTTTTAGCAGCCTCTAATAATTCCTTTTTAGTAAAATTATATTCTTCAAATTCTGGTAAGTTTAAAATTGTTTCAGCCAGCGTTTTTGGATCAAATGGCAAAAATGGATTTAAAAATTTAACATCTTTTAATTCTTCCACATTATTTTTTAATACTTCAGAGTATGAAATAACAATAGGACAGTTGTAGTGATTATCTGCTTTTTCATATTCTTTTCTAGAATAAGGCATACAAGGGTAGAATATAGTTTTTATACCACTTTTTATAAGACCTACAATATGACCATGTGAAAGTTTCGCAGGGAAGCAAACTGATTCAGAAGGCATACTTTCCATACCCTTTTCGTAAGTTTTACGATTGCTTTTTTCCGATAAGATTACTCGAAATCCTAAAGAAGTTAAAAATGTAAACCAGAAAGGATAATCTTCATACATATTTAACACTCTTGGAATACCAATAGTTCCACGCACTGCATCCTTTTCGTCTAAAGGAGTATACCCAAAAATTCTTTCATATTTATACTTAATTAAATTTGGTAATTCTTTTTTACTCTCATCTACAAGACCTGCGCCTTTTTCGCAACGATTTCCAGAAATATATTTTGTACCATTGTTAAATTTATTTATAGTTAATAAACAATGATTTTCACAACCATTGCAACGAACATGGCTAACTTCAATTTTTAAATTATCTAAATCATTAGGTTTAGCTAAAGTAGATGTATATTCCATATCTAAATTTGACTCATATTGCTCTTTACTAAGAAGCGCTACACCATAAGCACCCATTAAACCTGCAATATCTGGCCTTACAACATCTCTGCCAACAATCAATTCAAATGCTCTTAAAACAGCATCATTATAAAATGTACCACCTTGTACAACAATGTGAGCACCTAAAGTTTTAACATCTCTTACCTTCATAACCTTTTGAATAGCATTTTTTATAACAGAATAAGAAAGCCCAGCAGAAATATCACCTACAGAATAGCCTTCTTTCTGAGCTTGCTTAATTTTAGAATTCATAAATACAGTACAACGAGAACCTAAATCTACAGGTCTACGTGCCTCTAAAGCAGAATTTACAAATTCTTCAATAGATAAATTAAGGCTTTTAGCAAAAGTTTCAATAAAAGAACCACATCCAGAAGAACAAGCCTCATTAAGCATAATGTTATCAATAGCGCCATTTTTCATACGAATATATTTCATATCTTGGCCACCAATGTCAACAATGCTAGAAACATTAGGCTGAAATTCTTTGGCAGCAGTATAGTGAGCAATAGTTTCAATTTCATTTAAATCAACATTTAAAGCAGTTTGAATTAACTTCTCGCCATATCCTGTTACACCACTATAACGAATTATAGCCTTTGGTGGCAAAACGCTATATAACTGCTTTAGCATTTTTATAACGCTTTCAAGAGGATTACCCTCATTACTACCATATAAAGAATATAATAAGGTACCTTCACGATCTATAACGACAAGTTTTGTAGTAGTAGAACCTGCGTCAATACCAACAAAACAGTCACCTTCATAAGTTTTTAAATCACCCTTTTTTACAGTTTCTTTATTATGCCTTTCTTTAAATTTTTCATATTCTGCATCAATAGAAAATAAAGGGGCAAGAGGATGAGAAGTGTCATCATGAGAAACACGTAACATTTCGATTTTACTTCTTAATTTTTCTACCGTTATAGGGTGAGAAGAATTTACAGAATCAATAGCAGCACCTTTTGCAACAAGCAAATGTGCTTCTTCTGGAATAATAATTGCATCTCCTTCTAAATGTAAAGTTTCTATAAAACGTGCACGAAGTTCAGAAAGATAATTTAAAGGGCCACCTAAAAAAGCCACTTTTCCACGAATAGGTCTTCCACAAGCTAAACCACTAATAGTTTGATTTACAACAGCTTGAAAAATAGAAGCAGCAATATCTTCTTTTGCAGCACCTTCATTTAAAAGAGGTTGCACATCAGTTTTAGCAAAAACTCCACATCTTGAAGCTATTGGGTAAATCATAGTATGATTTTTAGCAAGTTCATTTAAGCCTTCTAGGTCTGTATGTAAAAGAGAAGCCATTTGATCTATAAAAGCACCTGTACCACCAGCGCAAGTTCCATTCATACGTTGCTCAATAGACTTATCAAAATATATAATTTTAGCATCCTCACCACCAAGTTCAATAACTACATCTGTCTGAGGAATATATTTTTCAACAGCTCTTTTACAAGCAACAACTTCTTGAATAAAGCTTAAATTTAAAAACTTAGCAGCACTCATAGCACCAGAACCAGTTAAAGCTATACTAAACTCGGCATCTTCATATTTAGAAGCCAAATTTTCTAGAACATTGCAAACCGTATTCTTTGTATCAGAAAAATGTCTTTGATAATCTGTATATAATGTATTTAAATTTTCATCCATAATAACAATTTTAACTGTTGTAGAACCTACGTCCAAACCAACATGTAATAACTGTTTCATAAAATATAAAATCTCCTTTTTATGTACAATTTTTATCTTAGAGCTTATTATTGTTGAAACAATAACACCTTAATTTTATACAAAAAATCACAATTTGTCAATGTAAAAAGGTGGGAATATTAAGGAAATTAAGAGATTAAATACTATAAGAAAAAAATAAAAAGAGGTCCTTTATTTTAAGGACCTCTTGGCGCAGCTAGAAGGAATCGAACCTTCGACATCTGTCGTAAAAAGACAGCTCTCTGCCACTGAGATATAGCCGCAAACAATAAAAATATTGCTCCGATTATAATAACATAAAATTCAATTATTGTCAACTATTAAATATAAAGTAAATAGCCAAAAATAAAAATAAAATGACAGATGCTTCCGAAGCAAAATAAAAATATGGAAAAGTTCATGAAAACCAAAATATTTATTTTTAAACTTTGGCCATTTTAAACCATATAAAATACCACCAACAGTATAAAAAATGCCACCAATTAATAACCACAAAAGAGAGCCAAGAGCATTTAAATTATAAAAAGTAGTAATTAAGGGATATGTAGCAACAATTACAGCCCATCCCATTGCTAAATAAAGACCAGTAGTAAGCCATCTTGGAGCATTTAACCAAAAAATTGTTAAGAAAACACCAAAAATAGCTAACCCCCATATTACACCAAAAATACTCCAGCCCCAGCCACCTCTTAAAGGACCTAAACAAATAGGGGTATAGCTAGCAGCAATAAAAATATAAATCATTATATGATCAAACTTGCGAAACACCTTAGTTCCAGTTTCTTTCAAATTTAGTAAATGATACAAACTGCTAAAAGTATATAATAAAATTAATGCCACACCAAAAATAGTAAAAGAAACTATATCCCAAGCACCTTCACCAAACATAGCAGCATAAATTATTAAAAAAACTAATCCTACAACTGCAAGCACAGCGCCAAAAGCATGTGAAAATCCACTTACAGGGTCTTTAATTTTTACCATAATAAAAATCTTCCTTTCTATTTTAGCTTAAAAAGAAAATTAAGTATTTTTAAAATTTATATTTACATAAACTATAATTAATTTAATAAGTAACATATACTTTACTACAATTAGCCGAAAAAGTCAATTTAAAAGGAAATATATTAATAAAATATAGATAAATTATATCCAAAAATTGCGTACAAAAAATACAAATCCAAAACAATAAATAAAAACATTTTAAATAAAATTAGTTCTAAACCTTTTTAAATTTGAATAACAATAGACCAATAGTACAAGTTAAAAAGGAGAGGATAAAAAATGAACAAAAAAGTTTGGATTATTTTAGTAAGCGTGCTAATTATTTTAATTATAGGAATAGGAGTGTATTTATTTATAATAAATAGAGAAGAAGAAATACCAGAAAATGAAATACAACCAGAAGAAGAAATTAGTGATGAACAAATGAGGCAAACCGTAGTTACACTATACTATCAAAATAAAGAAACAAAAGAATTAGTAGCAGAAGGAAAAATAGTAGATGTAAAAACATTATTTACAGACCCATATTCAACATTAATAAATTTATTAATGGAAGGTCCTAAAAATGATAAGTTAAAATCTACAATACCAACAGATGCAAAATTATTAAAAACAGAATTAAAAGCAGATATAGTATATATAGACTTTTCAAAAGAATTTATAGATAATCACGAAGGAGGATTAGATGCAGAAAATGCTACTATTTATTCAATAGTTAATACATTAACAGAGCTCAATGAAGTAAGTGGAGTAAAAATTTTAGTTAATGGAAAAGAAAATCAAAGCTTCAAAGATGGAATTATAAGCCTTAAGGACCCATTTGTTAGAAATGAAGCACTAATAAAATCTAACACAAATAATGCATAGATAGTCAACATAAATACAAAGATCTACTTTTTTATAATATTATAAAGTTTAAATCCTTTTGTAACATCTTTCAAATTTCGCAAAAAATGCTCTACTTCGAAAAGAGAATTACACATATTCTCTTTTCTTTTTTTAAAATCCATTTTCTCATTATTTCTTTTATCTTCCATAAAAAAATCCATTCCATCGCTCAAATTAAATGAAAAATAATATTTCAATATTTTCTATTTTTCACTTTATTAATAATATATTTTATGATAATAATTTAAAATAGTGATATTATGTGATATAATTACAAACATAAATAAACAAGTATATAGAAATTAGGAGCATATATGGAAGTAACATTAAAAGAAAATGAAAGAATAGATGACTTAGAACTAGAAAACTTAAAAATAATCCAGAACAATAATGGATTCTGCTTTGGAATGGACAGTGTTCTACTATCTGACTTTGCTAAAGAAATAAAGCCAGAAAGTAATGTAATAGACCTAGGAACCGGCACAGGAATTTTACCAATACTATTATCTAGTAAAACTAAGAACACTAAAATTACAGGAATAGAAATTCAAAAAGAAGTAGCAGAAATGGCAAATAGAAGTATTATGTTAAACAATTTGCAAAACAGAATAAAAATCGTTTGCGAAAACATAAAAAACTTAAAAACAATATATAAGCCAAATACATTTGATAGTGTTATAACAAATCCACCATATAAAAAAAGTGGAACAGGTGGAACAAATATAGAAAAAGTAAAATTAATTTCTAGACATGAAATAACAGCCACATTAGAAGACTTTATATCAGTTGCACAATATTTATTAAAAGACAAAGGTAGCCTTTATTTAGTGCATAGACCAGAGAGATTAGCAGATGTGATTGTAGAATTATGTAAACACAAATTAGAGCCTAAAATACTAAAATTTGTACAACCAAGTTCTCAAAAAGAACCAAATTTAATTTTGTTAAAAGCAGTAAAAAATGCAAAGCCACACTTAAAGTTATGTAAACCATTATATATATATAATGAAGATGGAAAATATACAGAAGAACTATTAAAAATATATAACAAGGCATAATAAAATGAAACCATAAAAGCATATAATAAAATTTAATAAAAAATGTACAAGGAGAAATATATGAAAGGAACTATTTATTTAGTAGCAACACCAATAGGCAATTTAGAAGATATTACTTTTAGAGCAATAAAAACATTAAAAGAAGTAGACATAATTGCAGCAGAAGATACAAGACATACATTACAATTATTAAACCATTTTGAAATTTCTAAGCCATTAATTAGTTATCACAGACATAATGAAGAAACAAAAACAGAAAACTTAATTAATATGGTTTTAGAAGGTAAGAACATTGCAATTGTAACAGATGCCGGTACACCTGGAATTTCAGACCCAGGAGAAGAAATAGTAAAAGAAGCCATTAAAAATCAAATACAAATAATTCCTATACCAGGAGCATGTGCACTTATTAATAGCATAATTGTATCAGGAATTTCAACAAAAGAATTTTCATTTTTTGGATTTTTGCCATTAAATAAAAAGAATAGAAAAGAAACTTTAGAAAAAATAAAGAAAGAACGAAAAACAGTTATATTATATGAAGCGCCACACAAACTACAAAATACCCTTCAAGATATTTTAGAAAAAATAGGAAATATAAATGCATGTTTAGTACGAGAATTAACAAAACTTCATGAGGAAAAATTGTATGGAAAAATTTCAGAATTAGCAGAATTATGTAAACAACCAAAAGGCGAATTTGTAATAATATTAGATTTAAATGAAAATAAAGCTGAAGAAAAAAAACAATCAAATGAAATGACATTAGAAGAACAGTATGAATTTTATAAAACGCAAGGATTGGAAAAAAAGGATATTATAAAACAAATAGCTAAAGACAGAAAAGTAGCTAAAAATGAAATTTATCAGATATTTTTAAATAAGTAATATGAAACTAATCATATTACTTATTTTATTTTTATTATTTATTTTTCTGATTTAATATTAGCAAGCTTTTCTAAACATTTATCGCAAACTAATTTATCTTTATATTCTGATAAGTTTTTAGAACCTCCACAAAAAATACAATTAGGTTCATATTTTTTTAAAACAATTGAAGAACCATCAACATATATTTCAATTGGGTCTTTTTCTGTAATTCCAAATTTGTTTCTTAATTCGATAGGAATAACAACACGACCTAATTCATCAACTCTTCTAACAATTCCTGTAGATTTCATAAAAATCCTCCTTAAAACAACAAAATTCGACAAATTTATTTATGAAATTATAATATCATAAAAATGGCTAAAATGCAATAAAGATTACTAATTTAGCATTAAAAAAACATATAAATTTGCAAAAAATGTCGAAAGATAATCAAAAAATTTAATAATTATAAAATTCAAAATAAGCAAAATAAAAATCATAAAAACCAACAGCTAAAATAGAAATAAAAGAACCTAACAAACAATAAAGTAATAAAACTTGAAATCATGAATAACATTGAATAAGAAATTAGAAAAGTGGTGAAAAATTTGTTAAATATTATATGGCCAATTTTTATTATCACTTCTGTAGTCTATGCTTTTTTAAATGGGAATATAGAAAATGTAAGTAATGGAATATTTGAATCTGCAGAAGAAGCAGTAAAACTTACTTTAACATTCTTTGGAACTCTATGCTTATGGAATGGAATTATAGAAATTGCAAAGCAAACTACGCTTATGCAAAAATTAGCAAAATTTTTAAGACCATTTATTAATTTTCTATTTCCGGAAATGAAAAAAAATGAAGAAGCTTATGAAGAAATTTCTATGAACATGGTTGCAAACCTACTAGGTCTTGGAAATGCAGCTACCCCACTTGGATTAAAAGCAATGAAAACAATGGAAAAAGAAAACACAAAAAAAGACACATTAAGTAATTCTATGGCAATGTTTATTGTAATAAATACAGCCTCACTTCAAGTTATACCTACAAATATTATTGCAATAAGAAGTTCTTTAAACTCTACATCACCGAGTGGAATTATTTTGCAAGTTTGGATAGCAACAATAGTAGCTGCAACGGTTGGAATAACTGCAACTAAACTCATGATGAAAAAATTTTAAATAAAAATCTTTAATGAAAAGGTAAAAAAATGAGCATTGTAAATTTTTTATCATCATCAGCAATTCCATTGATAATTATAACAATTATAGTTTATGGGCTAAAAGAAAAAAAGAAAGTATTTGATATATTTTTAGATGGTGCAAAAGAAGGAATAGAAATAGTAATAGGACTATTTCCAACCCTACTTGGAATATTTTTAGCAATAGGACTTCTTAGAAATTCTGGAGTTTTAGACTTTGTAATTGGAATAATATCACCAATTACTAATATTTTAAAAATACCAAGTCAAATACTGCCACTAGCAATGCTAAGACCAATTTCAGGAAGTGGGTCAATGGGAGTAGCAATAGACATTATGAAACAATATGGAGTAGATACATTAATTGGAAAAATAGCCTCAACAATTATGGGCTCAACAGAAACTACATTTTATACAATTGCAATATATACTGCATGCGTAAAAGTAAAAAAAATTCGATTTGTTCTAGCAGCAGCATTACTTGCTGACTTAGCAGGAATGATAACATCTGTCATAATTTGTCAAATTATGTCGTGAAGTTTTTGTTGACAAATGAAAAATATGGTAGTAATATAAAAGTACAATTTGATTATGCTAGAAAGGACAAGCTACATGTTATTAGTATTTAGCTTTATTTCTTTATATTTTATTCTTAGACATTTTATTTCTAAAATTTTAGCAAAAAGAATTTTAAAAAAAATTTCTATGTAATAAACTAAATTTATTATATTCTATGATTTTATTTTTGTAGAAGAGATTTTTAAACCCCCATATATATTCCCCTAAATATATAACAAAGTATAAACACAACCGTTTTATTTTTAAATTGCCCCCAATTTATCTTTTTTGGTTTAAGTTTTTCCTTTAGAAAAATCTCTTCTACAATACCATATATTAATGATGATAAATTTCATTATTTTGAATTTTAAAATTACGAAATAATTGCTCTAAAAGAAACACACGAATTAATTGATGAGGAAAAGTCATTTTAGAAAAAGAAATTAACTCATTACAACTGCTCAGCAATTCTCTAGACATTCCAAGAGTTCCACCAATTAAAAAAGTAATATGAGAATTAGAAAAAGCAAGCTTTTCCATTTTCTCTGAAAATTCTTCAGAAGTACATTGCTTACCATTTAAATCTAAAGCAATTACATAAGACTTATCTCTAATATGTGATGCTATATTAGAACTCTCCTTGGAAATTATTTTCTGTTTATCAGCACCATTTAAAATAGTAGGAACTTTTTCATCTTGTAACTCCACAATATTTAAAATGCAATATTTAGAAAGTCTTTTCGAATATTCTAAAATTGCATCTTTTAAATAAGTTTCTTTTAATTTACCAACACAAATTAAATCAATATGTAACACTATTTAATACCTCTAAATCTATAATACCACTTGGATTAGACCTATTTGCAACACCAATTTTAATTTTATTTTCATCAAAATTATTCGAGCAAAGTTCATCAATTACAGTTTTATATGCAAGCTCTGGAAAATTATTTTCCTTACTCAAATGCCCAAGCATTACATTACTAAGGCCACTATTCATTAAATAAGAAATTGCTTTACCAGCAGCCTCATTAGATAAATGTCCATTAGGACCTGCAATTCTTTGCTTTAAACTATAAGGATACCTAGAACATTTTAAAATATTAGGATCATAATTTGCCTCTAACAAAATAAAAGAGCTATCTTCTAAACTTTTTATAATTTTAGAATCAATATGACCTAAATCTGTTGCAACACTAATCTTTTGATTTCCATAATAAATATTAAAACCACAAGGATTAGCAGCATCATGAGGAATAGAAAAAGGCAAAATTTTTAAATCACCTATATCAAAATTTTCATTTACTAAAAATAAATTTTGATTTTCATCTTCGACCTTTGAAGCCACTTCAGGCATAGCATCCCATGTTTCACGATTAGCATATATAGGAAGTTTAAATTTTTTATACAAAGTAGGTAATCCCTTAATATGGTCTGAATGCTCATGAGTAATTAAAATAGCATCAATGTCAGAAATATCAACATTTATACTATTTAAAGCAACTTCAATTTTTTTAGCACTTTCACCTGCATCTATTAAAATTTTGGTATTAGGAGTCTCAATAAATAAACTATTCCCACTACTACCACTATATAAACTACAAAAATTAAACATAAATAAATTCGTCCTTTGTTACTTTTCATCTAACTCTGTTATTCTTTGAATATTAGCACCTAAATTTCTAAATTTTTCTTCAATATTCTCATAACCTCTATCAATGTGCTCAATATTATAAAGCTGAGTTTCACCATTTGCAATAATACCAGCAATCAGTAAAGCAGCACCTGCTCTTAAATCTGTTGCATATACGGGAGAACCGGTTAATTCTTTAACACCCTCAAAAACAGCAGATTTTCCCTGAGCAGTTATTTTCGCACCCATTTTATTTAGCTCAAAAGTATATTGAAATCTAGACTCCCAAATACTTTCATAAAGAGTGCTAGTACCATCTGCAGTAGAAAGAACAACACCCATTTGAGGCTGTAAATCTGTTGGGTAGCCAGGATATGGAAGAGTTTTAACAGTTGCTCTATTTGGTCTTTTATTCATACTAACGCGAATAGCATCACCATAATCTTCAACAACTCCACCAATTTCTAAGATTTTAGCAGTAATACAATCTAAATGCTCTGGAATACAATTTTTTATTAAAATATCTCCTCTGGAAGCAACAGCAGCAAGCATAAAAGTACCAGCCTCTATTTGGTCTGGAACAACTGAATATGTAGCATCTCCGTGCAATTTTTTTACTCCATTAATTTTAATAACATCAGTACCTGCTCCACGAATATCTGCTCCCATAGTATTTAAAAAGTTTGCCACGTCAACAATATGAGGCTCTCTTGCAGCATTATCAATAGTTGTAGTACCATCTGCTAAAACGGCAGCTAAAATTGCATTAATTGTAGCACCTACTGAAACAATATCCATATAAATAGAAGTACCAACTAACTTTTTAGCTTTAGCAGTAATTTTACCTTGTGATATATCAACCTTAGCACCTAAAGCCTCAAAAGCTTTAATATGTTGATCAATTGGTCTTGCACCTAAATTACATCCGACCTGGAAGACCAACCTCAGCAGTACCACATCTACCAAGTAAAACCCCTAATAAATAATAAGAAGCTCTAAACTTGCTAGTCATTTCTAATGGAGCTTGAGTGCAGGCTAAGTTTCTTGAATCTATCTCAATTTCATTATCTGTAATCCATGTAATTTTTGCTCCAAGTTCTTGCAATATTTTACAATACATTTTTACATCACTAATATTTGGTAAGTTTTCAATTTTACAAACTCCGTCGACTAACAAAGCAGCAGGCAAAATAGCAACAGCAGCATTTTTAGCACCACTAATAGTTACTTCTCCTTTTAACTTTGTAGGACCATGAATTACTAATTTATCCAAAATAATTACCCCCAATTTTTAAAATAATGGCTTTTACACTCTCTTTATACCATACTTTAATCTATTTGGCAAGTAATTAAATTTATTATATATTTTAAGCCTATAAACTATTTATTTAAGCCCAATCTTAAATTTTGAAAAAACTCTACTAATTTAAACTTAAAAGTAATTTCATCAGAATCAGACTTGTTAATTAAATCATACTCCTCATCGTTTAAGTTATCTTTCATTTCCTCTTTAGAACTGTCTGGAACTATACCAGAGCTTACATCAACAAAACATAAAGGTGGAAACATTACACACCACCAATTCTGACCATTTGCCTCACCTATTTTTACCCTTAAAGCATCATAAGTTCCAGCAGGAAGTGCAATATCACCATAATATTTAGTAGGAAAATCATTAAGTCCTACTTGAACATCTACACCATAATCAAAACCGTTATCTAAAATTACTTTTGAAGCAATTTCTTTAAAATCATTAATATGCTCTTTAGCTAATTCCATTACTTCATCTTTAGAATTACAATTTTCAGAAAGACTATTCATATATGAAAGAAGTTCATCACGAACTTTAAGTTTTAAACTTTGATCCTCAACAGAATCGCTATTTGCAATAACATGAAGACGAAAAACACTATTTGCAATATCACTTGACACAGCACTTACATAAGAAATAGCACAAATAAATATATAAATACTAAGCAATATTGTAATTACCAAAAAAGGTTTCAATTTTATAACTAAATTATTCAAAAATTTCATTTTTTCCTCCGTATTTCAAAAATTTAAAAATTTTTTATTTAATACAATTATTGACAACATTTTAATAATTTATACATTAAAGGAAAAACTTTTTTTATTTATAAAATAATTTGAAATTAGCATAAACAGTACATAAAATTTAAAATGTCGAATAAACACGCACGATTCATGTTAAAAATGCTTGACTTTTTTAAAATAAAAATGGTAAAATTTTCCAAGAGCTAAAAAATAAAAACAGGGGGCTTTAAAAATGAAAATAGAAAATAAAAGTATACAAAAACTATGCAGTTTTTATGTAAGCGATTGGCATTTTGCAACAATGATATTACCCTATATTAATTCAAAAATAGAAGAAAATGCAAATTTTGTACCTGTATTAGAAAATAATGTAAAAGAAAATATAAAAACATTAGTAGAAAAATTAAACCTAAAAAATAAAGAAAAAATATTATCTATAAATTGGAAAAATATGAATAGCATAAAATATGAAGATATAGAAAATAAATTAAATAAAGAAATTAGTAACAAAAATAATGAAAAAGAAAATATTATTTTAATAAATGGCTCAAAAAATTATATAGAAAAAAATAATTATAATATAGAAAAATGGTTAAAAAAATCTTTAGTTTCCAAAATAAAAATAATTAATTTTTTTGAAGTAACAGAATTTAATAGTAATATTGTAGAAATATTAAGTAGCCATAATAAAGTATTTAACACATCAGGAGAAAAAAATATTGAGGAAGTATTTGGGTAAATAAAAAAAGCCTAATTTCAAGCCTTTAAAAAGCCAATATTTGCAAAAAAAATTAAATACAAGTAATTCATTTACAAAAAAATAAAAGTATGATTTAATAATGTAAAATATAAATAAAAAGGAAAAACTTATGGAAGAAAAATTATTAATGGTAAAAGAAAAACTTGCAAAATATGGGCAAGAACACTTACTTAATTTTTATGGCGAAATTTCAGAAGAAAAGAAAAATCAATTATTAAATGAAATCCTAATGACGGATTTCAACCAATTAAAAAATCTATATGAAATGACAAAAACAAAACCAGGTCTTACAGAAAGTAAAATAGAACCAATATCACATATTAGTAAGTCAGAATTATCAACAGAAGAAATAGAAAAGTACACAAAAATTGGAGAAGAAATTATAAAACAAGAAAAACTTGCAGTTGTAACAATGGCAGGTGGACAAGGCACTAGACTTGGACATTCAGGTCCAAAAGGAACTTATGACATTGGGCTTTTTTCACACAAATCCATTTTTGAACTTTTATGTGATAATGTAAAAGAAGCAAAAGAAAAATACGGTGTAGTTATACCATGGTATATAATGACAAGTAATGAAAACAATGAAGAAACAGTGGAATTCTTCGAAAAAAATAATTACTTCAATTATCCAAAATCAGCCATAAAATTCTTCAAACAGGGAACTTTGCCAATGCTAGACATGGAGGGAAAAGTTTTAATAAATGAAGATAATACAATAAAACAAGCAGCAGATGGGCACGGTGGAGTATTTGAAGCAATGAGAAAAAATGGAATTATATACGATATGAAAGAAAAAGGTGTAGAATACATTTTTATTAGTGGAGTAGATAACATTTTAGCTAAATTTGTAGACCCATTATTTATAGGTATGCAAGCAGACTTAAAGCAAATGACAGCAAGTAAAAGCATTGTAAAAGCCTATGCAGAAGAAAAAGTAGGAGTTTTCTGCAAAAAAGATGGTAAACCAGGAGTTATAGAATATTCTGAAATCTCTGAAGAGCTATCAAAAGCAAAAAATGAAAAAGGTGAATTTTTATTAGGAGATGCAAACATAGTAAACCATCAATTTCATATTAGTTTATTAGAAAAAATTAGTGCAGAAAAATTACCATATCATATTGCAATAAAAAAGGCAAGCTATAAAAACTCAAATGGAAATATTGTAGTGCCAGAAGAACCAAATGCATATAAATTTGAAACTTTCTTATTTGACATATTCTCATATGTTCCAGATATGCTAGTATATAGAGTAAAAAGAGAGGAAGAATTTGCACCAATAAAAAATGCAACTGGAGTAGATAGTCCAGAAACAGCAAGAAACTTATACAATAATTATCATCATTTAACATATAAACAAAACTATGAAAAATGGCTAAATGACCCAGCTATTTCTGAAGAAGATAAACAAGAACTAAGAAATATTGCGCAAGATGAAAAAGAAATAGAAGATAGATTCTATAAAGATCTAGAATTTGGAACAGCAGGGCTAAGAGGAATTATAGGAATTGGAACAAATAGAATGAATCGCTATACAGTCACAAAAGCAACACAAGGACTAGCAAACTATATTGTAAAAAAAAGAATTACAGAAAAAGGTGTTGTAATAGCTTATGATTCACGAAAAATGTCAAAAGAATTTAGTGATGAAGTAGCATTAACATTAAATGCAAATGGAATAAAAACATATCGCTTTGACTCATTAAGACCTACACCAGAACTTTCCTTTGCAGTGAGAAAACTAGGAGCAACATCTGGAATTGTTATAACTGCAAGCCATAATCCACCAGAATACAATGGATATAAAGTTTACTGGGACGATGGAGCACAAATAGTAGACCCAATAGATAAAGAAATAATAAATGAAGTAAACAATATTACAGACCTTTCTACAATAAAAACAATGTCAAAAGAAGAAGCCATAAAAAAAGGATTATATAACACAATAGGAGAAGAAATAGACAAAAAATACATAGAAGAGCTTAAAAAATTAGTAGTTAATCAAAAAGCAATAAATGAAACGCAAAAAGATATAAAAATTATATATACACCACTTCATGGAACAGGAAATATACCTGTGCAAACAATTTTAAAAGAACTTGGATTTGAAAATGTTTATGTTGTACCAGAACAAGAAAAACCAGATGGAAATTTTCCAACTGTAGAGTATCCAAATCCAGAAGACCCAAAAGCATTCAAACTAGCATTAGAACTTGCAAAGAAAAAAGATGCAGACATAGTTTTAGCAAATGACCCTGATGCAGATAGATTAGGAGTTTATGCAAAAAACAAAGAAACAGGAGAATACATTAGATTTACTGGAAATATGACAGGAAACTTAATTGCAGAATATATTCTATCACAAAAAAAGGCAAATGGAACATTACCAGCAAATGGAGCAATTATAAAAACAATAGTATCATCTAACTTAACAGACGCGATTGCAAAAGCATATAATGTAAAATTATTTTCTACATTAACAGGCTTCAAAAACATAGCCAAAATTATACGTAATTTTGAAGAAAACAATAATGAATACACTTGCCTATATTCTTATGAAGAAAGCTATGGTTGTATTATAGGAACGCATGCAAGAGATAAAGACGGAATTGTAGCAGTAATGACACTATGTGAAGCAGCATGCTACTACAAACAAAAAGGAATGACATTATGGGATGCAATGATTGCAATATATGAAAAATATGGATATTATAAAGAAGACCAAGTTTCTATCACACTAAAAGGATCAGAAGGAGCAGAAAAAATTAAAAAAATGATGGAAAATATGAGAAATAATACTCCAAAAGAAATAGCAGGAAAAAAAGTTTTATGCTTTGGAGACTATCAAACACAAACAATTTATAACCTTGAAACTAAAGAAACAACATCTACAAACTTGCCAAAATCAAATGTATTATATTATGACTTAGAAGATGATAACTGGTTCTGCGTGCGCCCATCTGGAACAGAGCCAAAAATTAAATTCTATATGGGAGTGAAAGGAACTAGCTTAGAAGATGCAGAACAAAAATTAGAAAAATTAAAACAAGGGGGAGAGGCTTTAGTTTAAAAGCCATCCCCTTATTTTATTCTAAACTTTCCAACCATTTATATTAGCTCTTTTAATAGCACCAACCATATTAGCTCTAACAGTTGGAATTTTCTTTTCCCACTCTATAATCATATTCTTCATATCTTCTCTTTTAGAATAACCATCCATAGGGCAAACCTTCGGCATAACCTCAACATTATTTCTTTTAACAAACTTTCTAATCTCCTTTTCAGGAACATCAATGAGAGGCCTAATTAAAGTAATTTTAGAACGGTCCATATAACTTATAGGGGCAAAAGTACATAAATTCCCAGCATATAAGAAATTAAGTAAAAAAGTCTCCAAAGCATCATCTTGATTATGACCAAGAGCAATCTTATTACAACCTTCACGAATAGCAACAGAATTTAAAATACCCCTACGTAAATTAGCACATAAAGAACATGGATTTTGTTCTTTCCTAATATCAAAAACAATTTCCTTAATATGAGAAACCTCTTCCACTAGGGGAACACCAATTTCATCACATTTTTGCTTTAAAAAATTAGAATTAAAAAAATCAAATCCAGGATTTATAGTAATTGCAATCAATTCAAAATGCTTTGGATAAAACCTTTGAAGAGCCTTTAATCCCATAAGCAAAGTAAAAGAATCTTTACCTCCAGAAAGGCCTACTGCAATCTTATCTCCTTCTTCGATCAATCTATAATTTTCAATAGTTCTTCGCATATAACTTAAAATTCGTTGCATATAAAAACTTACCCCCAATATATACTTTTAGAATGCACACTAGGCATAAAAGAATAATTCTTTAAAACCATTTAGCACTTTAAAACTTATTATAAAGAATTATAACATATTAGGTCAATATCCTTTTTTTATGAACAAAAAGAAAAAAATAAATTGAAACCCAAGTAAAATGGAAGTTTATAACTTGAAATTTAAAGAAATATGTTATAGAATATAAAGGTAGTAAATAATATGTGTCTATAGCTCAGTAGGATAGAGCGACCGCCTCCTAAGCGGTAGGTCATCGGTTCGATTCCGGTTAGGCACACCACTCTAATCAATTAATTTTTTCAAATCATCCATTGGAATATTTAAAATTTTAATAAAACCAATTAATTCAAAATCCTTCAAAATTTGTCTGTTAGTTTCAACTCTATTAATTTCAGTAACATCCATACTTATACCAAGCAAATCCAATAATCTAGATACATCTGCTTTAGAATATTCCATAGATATACGATATTTTTTAATTAAATCACCAGACACATTAGGCTTGTCATTAAATTTTTTCATAACTTATTACAAATTCCTTGCTTTTTTACTAATTGTAATATATATTTAAAACAACAATGCGAGGCTGACTCGCACTACTAATATGTTAATAAAGGAAATTTTTATGCAACAAAATAATTATAATAAAGAAGAATTAAAGAAAATGTTATTAATTACTATAGAAAAAAGACTAGACTATGCAATAGAATTTATTTATATAATTGAAAAAGAAGCATCTTCAAAAGAAAGACTAATATTATTAGACATATTAACTGCAATATCTTTAGAAGATATAAAATATGCAAAAGAATTAATAAAAGTATGGTAATATTACATTTTAATTACAAATCTATTAAAAATTTGTAAAACTGCTATGCAAAGCTAAAAATATATGTTTAAATATACATATAGCTGTAAAAAAATAAAATGCAAATATAAAAAATTTATAAAAAATAAAATCCTTAATGGTAGTAAGTTTCACGTTTATATTAAATAAAACAAAAAGAGGAAAACAAAGGAGGAAAAACAAATGACAGCAAATCATTGCAAGAGTAGAGAGAGAGAGAGAGAGAGAGAGAGAGAGCTACAATTTAGAAAACAAAATAAAAAGAGAAGGTTTATATAAAAATAAACTTAAATTTTTTAAGCGCTACAAAGAAAGCACAGGAATAACTCTAATAGCCTTGATAGTAACAATAGTAGTGCTTTTAATATTGGCAGGAATAACAATTAGTAATGTATTAGGAGAAAACGGAATAGTAGAATTAGCAAAAGAGGCAGCCCAAAAAACAGAAAATTCAGAGGGAAATGAAATTAAAGACTTAAACGATTTGTCTGACTATGTATACGAATTACTAGATGAAGGAAATACAAGCATAAAGCAAGTAACAGATGAAACACCAGGAGAATTAGCAGGAAAAGGAACAGAAACAAATCCATATTTAATAGAAAGTATAGAAGACTTTGTAGCATTTTCAAATAAGGTAGCAGAGGGAAATACATTTGAAGAAAAAGTAGTAAGATTAAGCGAAAGTTTAGA
>CANQAI010000021.1 GCA_947589265.1 uncultured Clostridia bacterium
TATTACTTAGACCCACTAAAGATAATACCATTGGTACCTGTCTTCTAATATGCTTTGGTGTAGCTCTTACAACATACATTGCATAAGCCACGTTATCATATACAGTTCTATCTGGTAAAAGTCTGAAGTCTTGGAATACTACTCCCATGCTCCTTCTTAAATAAGGTACTCTCTTTGGCTTTAAAAAAGTAGTATCTTTTCCATTTATAATGATGTTTCCTTCTGTTGGCTCTTCTTCTTTTAATATAAGTTTTATTAAAGTTGATTTTCCTGAGCCAGAGCTTCCTACTAAGAAAGCAAATTCTCCTTTATCTATTACAAAATTAGCATTATGTACTGCTTCTGTGCCAGTGCTGTATGTTTTGCTGACATTTCTAAATTCTATCATTTTTTAATTCTCCTTATGAAGGTTCTTATTATATTATTTTTCTACATTATTTTATTCTTTCTCTTTTATCATAACAATAAATAACATTCTTTGCAATAGTTTTTAAAAGAAAAAACAGAATAAATTAGCTTTTAAATGCTTATTTTTCTGCTTTTTCTCTTTATTTCTTATTTTTTTAAAATTCACAAAAAATTTACAATTAATTTTAATGTTTTTGCTATATATTATGATAATAACTTTTCTATAATAGCATCTTTATCTATTTTAAAATATTTTAATAATTCTTCTGCTTTTCCTGATTTTCCAAATGTATCTTCTATTCCCATTCTTTCTACTTTTACAGGATATGACTCTGATAAAACTTCACATATACTGCTTCCTAAGCCTCCAATTACGCTATGGTCTTCTACAGTAATTATTCTTTTTGTTTCTTTTGCACATTTTATAATAAGTTCTTTATCTATTGGCTTAATTGTAAAAATATCAACTACACGAACATTAATGTTTTGTTTAGCAAGTTCTTCTTTTGCTTTTAGTGCTTCTGATACTGCTACTCCAGTTGCAAAAATAGTAGCATCTGTACCATTTCCGTGCTGAATTCCTTTTCCTATTTCAAATTTTTGTTTTTTATCATATATAATAGGTGTAGCTAGTCTTGCAAGTCTAACATATACTGATGATTTTATTTTTGATATTTCCTCTATAACCCATCTTGTTTGTGTATCATCAGAAGGGCTAATTACTATCATATTAGGAAGTGTTCTCATTAAGCTTAGGTCTTCTAGCATTTGATGTGTTGCACCATCTTCACCTACTGTAACTCCAGCATGAGTTGCACAAATTTTTACATTTAAGTTTGGATAACAAATACTATTTCTAATTTGTTCATAGGCTCTTCCTGCTGCAAAAACAGCAAATGTACTTACATAAGGGATTTTTCCATAAGTAGAAATCCCTGCTGCTATTCCTAATAAGTTTTGTTCTGCAATTCCAACATTTATAAATCTATTTGGATATTTTTTTGCAAAAATGTTTGTTTTTGTTGCATTAGATAAATCAGCATCTAGTACTATAATGTTTTCATTTTTTTCTCCTAAATCTGCTAAGGCTTCTCCATAGCTTTGCCTTGTAGCTATTTTATTTTCATTATTCATTTTTACTAACATTCCTTTTTTTAATTTTTATTTTTATTTGTAAAATGATTTTGCTATAATTTTGATTTTTATTAATTTGTAAAATGTTTTAGTTTAAGCTCACTAATTGCTTGTTTGTATTGTTCTTCATTTGGTGCTTTACCATGCCAAGAAACTTCATTTTCCATAAATGATACTCCTTTGCCTTTTATTGTATTTGCTATAATAATACTTGGCATTCCCTTTTTTTGTTTAGTAATATTAAAAGCATTTATTAAACTTTCTATGTTATGACCATCTACTTCAATTACATTAAATCCAAAGCTTGCAAATTTTTCTTTAACATCTGTTAATCCTCCTACATCTTCTACTGTTCCATCTATTTGTAAGCCATTATAGTCTAATATAGCGCAAAGATTATCTAATTTATTTTTGCTTGCTGACATAGCTGCTTCCCAAATTTGCCCTTCTTCTATTTCTCCATCTCCAAGTAAGCAATATATTCTGCAACCGGCTCTTTCCATTTTAGAGCTAATGGCCATTCCAACTGAAACTGATAAGCCTTGTCCTAATGAACCTGTTGTCATATCTACTCCTGGTACTTTATTAATATCTGGGTGACCTTGAAGATTACTTTCTAATTTTCTAAAGTCTTTTAAAAGTTCTTTTGAAAAATATCCTTTTTCTGCTAATGTAGCATATAATGCTGGACAACAGTGACCTTTTGATAGTACAAATCTATCTCTTTCTTTTGCATTTGGCCTTTTTGGATCTATGTTCATTTGATTAAAATATAAAACTGTTAAAATATCTGCGCATGAAAGTGATCCACCTGGATGCCCTGATTGTGCATTATAAACCTGCTCTATAATGTCAACTCTAATTTCGTTTGCAATATTTTCTAAGGCTTCTATTTTTGTAATTTTCATTGATTATACCATTTCCTTCCTACATTTACTTTATAGCAAGTTTAATTTTCTGTTTATTTTATACTCATATTTTATTAGAAGTATTTTTAAAAGTCAATGCTTTTAATTCTCTAACATAAATTTTTATTTTCAGAATTGAATTTAACTTTTCATTTGACGATTTTTATTTTCAAATAAATACAATATTTATATTTCAGTTTTGTTCTTTTGTGGCATAATTCTTGTGCTTTGCATATAATTTAAGGAAAATATTAAAAAGGAAAGTGCTAGTATATTCTAGTAGTGGGGTTTTAAGTAAGTTGAAAAAAAGTTTATTTATTGGTTGTGGAACTGCTTTAGTTACACCTTTTACTGAAAATGGAATTAATTATGATGAACTTAAGAGGTTAATTGATTTTCAAATTATGCAAGGAGCAGATGCTATTGTTGTTTGTGGTACAACTGGTGAAAGTTCTGCTATGTCATTAGATGAAAAGAAACAAGTTATTAAGTTTACAGTAGAAAATGTACATAACAAAATTCCTGTTATTGCAGGTACAGGTGGTAATAATACAAAAGAAGTAATCTCACTTTCGCAATATGCAAAAAATGTTGGTGTAAATGGACTTCTTATTGTTGCACCTTATTATAATAAAACTACACAAGATGGGCTAATACAGCATTATAGTGAAATTGCTGAAAGTGTTTCTCCTCTTCCTATTATTTTATACAATGTTCCTAGCAGAACTGGACTTAATATTGAGCCAGATACATGTTATGCCCTTTCTAAAATTCAAAACATTATAGGAATTAAAGAAGCAAGTGGGAATATTTCTCAAGTAGCTAAAATTGCTAATTTGTGTGGAAATGAACTTTACATTTACTCTGGAAATGATGATCAAACTCTTCCTATTTTATCTTTAGGTGGAATTGGAGCTATTTCCGTGCTTTCTAATATTGCACCTAAGTTTGTTCACAACATGGTTTTTGACTATTTAAGTGGAAATTATACTTTAGCTGTCGACTCTCAATTAAAAGCTATTCCACTTATAAATAGTTTATTTAGTGAAGTAAATCCCATACCTGTAAAAGCAGGTCTAACACTTATGGGTTATAATGTTGGAAACCCTAGACTTCCTCTTGTTCCAATATCTAATTGTAATGGTAAGAAGTTGGAAAATGAGATGAAAAAAATGGGGCTTTTAAACTATTAGTTTTTAAAAATATATTTATATTTTCTTAATTTTTAATAAAATTGTGCCGTTTTTATAAAAATATGTTATAATTAAAGTATATTAAAAAAAAGGAGATTTTTACTCTATGATAATTACAAAAGATTTAAGTTTGCAAAAAAGTTCTTATGATGAATTTTTTTGTATAATTCAAGATTTAATAAAAAATGAAACTGTACAAAAAATGAGAAGTTTTAATCAACATTCAAATACTTCTTGTTATAAACATTGTTTGCAAGTTGCTTATTATACTTATATTATATGTAAAAAACTACATTTAGATTATATTTCTGCTACTCGTGGTGCTATGTTACACGATTTATTTTTATATGATTGGCACACACATATAGCAGAAGTTAAAAAAATTTCTGATTTACATGCTTTTAGTCATCCTAAAATAGCTTTAAAAAATGCAACTGAAATTTTTGATTTAAACAAAATTGAGCAAGATGTTATTGTAAATCATATGTGGCCTATAACAATTAAAATTCCTCATTATGAAGAAACATTTATTGTTACTCTTGCAGATAAATATAGTGCAGTAAGAGAAACTTTTTTATATTTAACTAATTTACTACATACTAAAAGAATTTATAAATATGCTTATGTATTCTTAAGTCTTATTGTTTTTAGAATAATTTAGTAAATTCATAAGCTTTTTGTTTTAATTTCTAAAAACTAGAATACATTTACAATTTTTAAAGCATTCTTGTCTTTTATATGTTCTAGTACAAAATTGCAATTACTAATTGCTTCTATTGCCATTGCTACTTCTTTTGACTCAACATCTGCTTTAGTTTTTGCAATTTCTGTTTGTACTTTTTCTAACTCATTATGCTCAATATAATATGCCATTATTTCATTTTTTTCTTCCCATATTTTTTCTGTTTCTTCCATTTTTTTATTTGCTTGTTCCCAGTTTTTATTTTCTATTTCTTTTTTTAAGTTTTCCAATTCATAGCTCATTTGCTCTACTGATTTATTTGTATTGTTTTGAGTAATAATGTTTCCCACAATAATTAAAGCAAGAACAATAATAGTAATTACAATTTCCTTATACATTGGTTTATTTTCCTTCCTTTATAAATTTACTTTTCTTTTGCCTGGCAAAAAATTTGACCTTTTCCATCATAAGTTACAATTAAAGCTTCTTCTGGCTTTATTTTAAATTTTTCCACTTGTTTATTAAGCCAATTTAGATCTCTACCTATTTGTTTTAAATTATTGAACATAATCTTTCCATCTACTACTAAATCATAAGGTATACCTTCATAATCTGGCTCAATATTAAAATCTTCTGGTATTGTATTTCTTTTATTTGGTTTTTGAATAACTGTTACTTGCCCACTTGTTTCCAAAATTGCATATTCTACATCTCCAATATTAACTACATTGTTTCCTCTTAGTCTTTCTTGAAGTTCATTTATTGTAAATCTTTCTTTTTTTAAAACTTTTTCATCTATTTTTCCTCTATAAATTAAAATACTAGGCTTTCCACACATTATTTCCCTTGCTTTTATACTTTTCATATTAATTAATGAAATTAATAGGTGCATTACTAATAATCCTAAAATAGGAATTATTCCGTTTGAAATTGGAATTCCTGTATCAGACATTGGTATAGACGCTAAGTCTGCAATCATAATTGAAATAGCTAGTTCAAATGGTTGAAGCTGGCCTATTTCCCTTTTTCCCATTAATCTCATAACAATGAGTACAAGTATGTATAATAAAATAGTTCTTATTAATGTAATTAACATATTTTTACCTTCTTTTATAAAAAACTTTTTGATTAATATAATTTTGAGCAAAAAAAAATAAATTTATTCAAACAAATGAATAAATTTTTATTTTTCGTTCATAATAAACAATAGAAAACCATGAAATTTAAATAATAGATAATTATTTTAAAAAGGAGGGTTTTAAGTTATGTCAGATAATCAAACAAATACTCAAACCAGTTCAAATAGTAAAAGTACAGTATGGCAAATTATAGGTAGATTAGTTACTGCTGGTGTTGTGCTTGCTATAACTGCATTTTTTACACCAGGATTTCAAATTAATGGTTTCTGGGCATTAGCAGCTGCTGCTATTGTTCTTACTATTATTGATTATTTAATTACTCGTTTTACTGGTTTACATGCAAGCTCATTTGGAAAAGGCTTTGTAGGATTTGTTCTTTCTGCTGTTGTACTATATGTTACACAATATTTTGTAGCAGGTTATACAGTTTCTTGGATGGCTGCAATTATTGGTGCTTTAGTATATGGTGTTGTAGATTACTTCTTACCTGGTGAACAACAAGAATAAATTTACAAATCGTTATATTAAATAAACAAAAAAAGAGGTCTAAACCCTCTTTCTTTGTTTATTTTCCCTTATTCCAGTTTTCTTTATTTGTTTGTCTTTCTCTTGCTACTGCTAAGCTTTCAGATGGCACATCTTGTGTAATTGTAGAACCTGCTGCAATTAGTACATGGTCTCCAATTGTTACTGGTGCTACTAAGTTAACATTAGAGCCCACAAAGCAGTTATCTCCGATAACAGTTTTATGCTTATTTTTTCCATCATAATTGCATGTAATTGTTCCACAACCAATATTACAGTTTTTGCCAATTGTAGAGTCTCCCATATATGATAAGTGTGGAACTTTAGTGCCTTCACCAATAATTGCTTTTTTAATTTCTACGAAACTTCCTACTTTTACTTTGTTTGCAAGAACACAACCTTCTCTAATATATGCATTTGGTCCAATATTGCAATCTTCTCCAATTACTACTCCTGATTTAATAGTTGTATTTGGGTGAATTACAGTGTCTATTCCAATTTGTACATCATCATATATATATGTAGTGTTCATGTCTTCAATTGTAACACCATTATTCATATGCATTGTGTTAATACGAATTCTTAAAATTCTAGATAACATTTCTAATTGTACTTTTGTATTTAAGCTTAGAATTTCAGTATTATCTTCTACTAAAAATCCTCCAATTTTTTCATTTTTGTCAGATAGCATTTTAATAATATCTGTTAAGTAGTAAAGTCCCATACTGCTTTTTTCCAATTTACTAATAACTTCTAATAATTTTGAAATATTGAAACAATATATACCTGCATTTACTTCTAATAGGTTTGTTTGTGCTTCAGTAAGTTCTTTTTCTTCCATAATTTGTACAATTTTGTTATTATTTCTAATAATTCTGCCATATCCAGTAGGGTCACTAATAATTCCAGTTAAAATAGTTCCAGCTTCTTCTTCATTTTCTGATTTTTCTACCATTGCTTTAATTGTGTCAGCTGTAATTAAAGGAATATTTCCATTTGCAATTAAAACTCTTCCAGATTTTTTTTCTAAATATGGAATTGCTTGCATAATTGCATGCCCTGTTCCTAAGCAGTTTTCTTGATATATATATGTAACTTCATCTTTTAAAATCTCTTGTATTTCTTCTTTATTTTTTCCAACAATAACTGCTACATCATTAATTCCTGCTTTTTTTATGCTATCTACCACTCTTTTTATAACTGCTTTTCCATATAGTTCTTGTGCTAATTTTGATTTTTTAGATTTCATTCTGTCATCTGTTCCTGCTGCCATTACTAATCCTATTACATTTTCCATAATTTATATGAAAGTATTTTTTATACTTTCTTCTCCTTTTTTATAATATTTAGGTTTTATTTTAGGAATTACCTATAACCTTAGAATTTTGCGTTATACAACTTAACTGCTGTTTCTGGACTATCTGCTCCTTCTTTATTTTTTACTGGTGCAAATTCATCTTCTCTTTTTACTCTTAGTATTGTAATATCATCATATCCTGCAAATGCATCAAAAATAAATACTTCAAATTTGTATATGTTTGGGCTTTCTGGCTCTATATATTCACCATTTTCGGCTAAATACTCGGATTTTTTAAATGCTGCATGATATGGAAGTTTAACTTTTGCCAAGTTTTCTAATACACTAGTATTAAATAAATATGCACCGATATTTACTTCTCCATATAGCAATTCACCATTTTCATCTCTTTGTTCTGCCATTTCTTTTGGTAAGTCTATGTATTCAATAATTTTAGGCTTTCCGTTTATCTTACAAAAAACTCCTACTTTTTCTTTTGGATTTGTTTTTGCTACAGATTTAGCACCTATTTTTTTGTTATTTTGTATTGTAAGTCCTAATAACAATGGGTCTATAAAGTTTGAAACAATGTTATCTATATTATTTACAAATACCCACTCTATTTTATTTTGCTTTATTTCTTCTAGTAGGCCAGATTTTATAAAGGCATCATAAATGCCTCCATTGCCATTTGCTGCTTCTTTAATTTGCTTTTCTTTGTTTAAAATAACTTTTCCATTAGTATCTAAAAGAGGAAGTTCTCCTTGTGTAAAGAATTTTACTTTATTTTTGTTATATCCAAAGTAGTTATGTTGTTCCAAAAAGTCTACTGTTTCTTTGTGATTTTCTTTGCTTGTCATAATATACCATTGAATTTCTGTATTATATTCTTTTTTAGCTTGTTTAAAGCTATCTATTAGTATTTCAAAAATATATTTTGGGCCATTTTTGGTGTTTAGCATATATGTTCCCTTTGGCCCGTTTGTGCATAAGTCTTGTTCCTTGACCACCTGCCATTGTAATTACTGCATAATGTCCATTTGTAATTACTTGTTTTCCAATATTTTCTAACTCTTGTTTTTTATTAATAGATAATTTTTCTTTATCTGTATAGTCAATGTGTTCTATTCTATTTTCTTTCATTTCAGGGTTTTTCTTAGTAGATTCGTATAATTCTTTTAATTCTTCAAAATCGATTTTCAAAATTTGCTCTTCTAGATTTTTTGTTTCTTCTTCTGATAATAAATCTAAATAATTTAAAAGGTGTGTTTGATTATATTTTTCTAATATATTGATTACTTTTTTGTCCATTAAAATACCTCTCTTATTTAAAAATAATTTATAAATTATTTTTAATTTATTTTATTCATTTTGTTGTATTTATGTTTAAGTATTTTCATAATTTATATCATAAAAAGCAAAAAAATACAACTATATGTTTTTAGTGTATTAAAAAATCCAACCTTTATAAAGGTTGGATTTTTCGACTTTAGAATTTTTCAATTTTAAAGTTTTTTTGGTTTAGCAACATTTATTTTTATTACATATTCTTTCTATAATTCTTATAATAATTAATATTGCAAGTATTACTGCTAAAATTATAAAGGCTGCTAATGCTGCTGTAATAACGGCAGCTACTGCACCAATGGAGCCAATAATTAGTCCTAATGTAACACCTAATAATACAGATAATATAAATATTATAACATCTATGCAACATTTATTATTTCTTTTTTGTTTGCATTCGTTATTACATACTATATCACATTTATTATCATTTTCGTACATGTTTCTACACCTCCTAGTAATATTTGTACTTAAAAATATTACTAATATATTATATGTACGAGCACACTATTTTTTTACAAATTTCTACATTTTTTTATTCTTTAAAATCCATCATTTTGTCTATTTGCATTTGTCCTGCCCTTGTTACACTATTGTAGCCATATTTTTCTTTAATATTATCTAATGTTTTGTCTAACTTTTGCTGTTTTTCATTTTTTGGTGTATCAAATAAGGAAATTTGCTGAGCGTTTGGCGATGTTAACTTATCTACTTTTATACCAATTAATCTAATAGACTCACCCTTATACAATTCTTTTAATACTTTTTTGGCTGTATCATAAATTATTTTTGTGCTATCAGTTGGAGTTAATAATGTTTTTTGATGTGAATAGTTTTTAAATTCACTTGTTCTTATTTGTACTCCTATTGTTGAAGTAAGTAAATTATGCTTTCTTAGCCTATATGTTGTTTGCTCTGTAAGTGCTAAAAGTACTTCTTCTATTTTTTCTATATTGTTTAAATCTTTTGGCAATGTAGCTGAATTTCCTATACATTTTGGTTCTTCTGGCTCAGAATTTACCTCTGATAAATCAATTCCATTTGCATATTCCCATATAGTTTTTCCAAATTTTCCAAATAATTTTTCCATATTTTCTTTTTTTCTTGAGGCTAAATCTCCTATTGTTTTTATTCCTAGTTGTTCTAATTTTGGAAGGCTTCTTTTTCCTACCATGAATAAGTCTGCTATTGGTAGTGGCCACATTTTTGTAGGTATTTCTACTTCATATAAAGTATGAATTTTATCTGGCTTTTCAAAGTCTGATGCCATTTTTGCAAGTAGTTTATTTGGTGCTACACCAATATTTACTGTAAAGCCTAGTTCTTGTTTTACTCTTGAATGTATTTCATAAGCTATGTCTAGATCCGTTTTTCCATTTGGCAAAAAATTTGTAATATCTAAAAAACATTCATCAATTGAAAATCTTTCTATTTTATTTGTGTATTCGCAAAGAATTTTATATAAATCATTTGAATATTTACGATAAATTTTGAAATTGCTTGGATATATTTCAAGGTGTGGGCATTTTTGTTTTGCAAAGTATACTGGCTCTGCTGTTTTTATTCCGTATTTTTTTGCTGGATTACTTTTAGCTAAAACTATACCCTTTCTTTTTTCTTCATCTCCACCAATAATAGCAGGGATAGTTCTAATATCTACCTCTGCTCCATTTTTTAGCATTTCAACTGCAGTCCATGAAAGAAATGCATTATTTACATCTACATGTAAAATTTTTCTTCCCAAAATTATCACCTGTTTTTATTATAAAACAGGTGTTTTAATTTGTCAATTATTATAT
Source organism: uncultured Clostridia bacterium (assembly GCA_947589265.1). Lineage (GTDB taxonomy): Bacteria > Bacillota > Clostridia > TANB77 > CAG-508 > CAG-273. The sequence goes on from CANQAI010000021.1 coordinate 10,433, forward strand.
TTTTAACTTAAATATTACACATATTTATTTACCTGAAGACGGATTTTTCCTTTTGAAGTTGTAGATAATATTTCTCCTATTTCAAATTTTCCCTTTCCTCTTATTGTTAAAATGTCATTTTCTTTTAAGTTAGTTGCATTTTTTGTTTTTAATTCATAATTTATAAATACTCTTTCTTCTGATATTATTTCATTTGCTTTACTTCTAGATAAATGCAAAATTTCGGATACCACCACATCAAGTCTCATTTGAGGTATTAAAATTACCATTTCTTCTTTTTTAGTTGGAACTATGTTTAATTCTGAAATTTCCTTAATATTAATTTCTGATTTTTGAAATCTCGTTAAGTCCTGCAGATGGCTTTTTAAATATTCTGCCATTTCATTTTGTACTATAATATCTGCTCCGGCTTCATTTACTATAATGTCTCCCATTATTTCGCGTTCAATTCCAAGTTTCATAATACCACCTAAATATTCTGAGTGTTTGTACTTTCCTTGAAGTTCTTGTGGTAATTTTATAGATATTACTTTAATTTTTTGTATTATGGCTGGATTTTTAACTTCTTCATTTAAGAATATTTCTTGCATTTTGTTTGGATACATAAATAGCATTTTCCTTTGTGCCTCTTCATAGCCTCCATATAAAATGTAGTTAGTTTCATTATTTATTTGCAATACTTTATTTGCTGTATTTTGCTCATACATATCTAGAAAGTTCGTTACTTGTACTTGATTTTTCGTATGTGTAAATTTTAGTTTATCTAGTATTTTTGATGCTAATAGTTTTTCTTCTTGTTTTGGAAATTGTTTTAATAGTTCTTGTTTATCCATTGTTTTAAGTCCTTTTTATATTATTTTTTGCATTATATTATCCGTTTTTGCTTTTTCTAAGACAAAAGCTCAGTTCCCTTATTTGATTGTTTAACTAATTTTTGATATAAATTTCCTTTTTCTTCAAAGTTTTTAAAAAATCCATAACTTGCAGCTGTTGGCGATAAAAGGCAAATTCTATTTTTTTCGGTTACCTTTTTAGCTGTTTCAACTGCTTCTTCTAAAGTATTTACAATGTATACTTTTTCAGGATTTATCTCTTTAGCAATATCATGTCCTGTTTTTGGCATACAAATTATATTTTTAATATTGCTATTGTTTAAATATTTTATAAATTCTGCATAGTCTAGTCCTCTATCCATTCCACCTATTATTAATGTATTAACATCTTTTAAGGCTTCAATAGCTCCTATTGTGGCCATTGGAACAGTACCTATACTGTTATCGTAATATATAACATCATCAAATTTTCCAACTAGTTCTAACCTATGCTCTAAAGTTTTAAATTCACTTATGATTTTAATTGTTTTGTTTAAATTTAAATTTAATATTTCAGAAACTCCAAGTACAAACATTATATTATTTAAATTATAGTCTCCAATTAAATTCCTTGGCTCGTTTTTGTTATATATAAATTTATTATTAAAATATACCTTATCTTTTTTTAAATATATGTTACTGCCTTGTTTTCCGTTAAAACTTACCTTGTATTCTTTTCCATTTACGTCTTTTACTAGTTTATTTATTGTTTCATTATCTATATTATATAAAAAGTAATCTGAGGCTTTTTGGTATTTGAAAATATTGCATTTTGCTTTTGCATATTCTTCAAAAGATTTATAGTGGTCTAAGTGCTCTTCATAAATATTTAGCAATATTGCAATATTGGGTGATAGTTTCATATATTCTAATTGATGTGATGACATCTCTAAAACTATAACCATATCTTCTTGTAGTTTTTCTATATAATCAAATGCTGGTATTCCAATGTTTCCTAAAAGCATACAGTTTACATTTTGCTTTTTCAAAACATTATATATTAGTGAACTTGTTGTACTTTTTCCTTTTGTTCCTGTAATTCCTATAGTAAAAACATTGAAAAATTCTAATAATAATTCTAATTGTGATTTTATTTTATTTGCATATTTTTCTGTATCTATTTTTGCAAATGATATTCCAGGTGATTTCATTATTATGTCATAATCATTTAAATTTTCTAAATAGTTTTCTCCACATATAATTTCTACATTATTGTCATTTTCTAATATTTTAGACGCTGTTTGTAAATCTTCTTTTTGGTCAGCAATATATATTTTTTGGTTTTTTAAATATTTTCTTATTATTTTATATGTTGATTGTCCTTCTCTACCAAAGCCTAATATAAGTACTTTTTTATTTTTAAAATACTCTATTAAATCATTTATCAATTAAAAATACCTCTTTTCTTAACATATCATTCTGCTCTTTAGTTAAATTATTTTCCTCGTTATATATAATTGTAATATCTTTTTTGCTAGTATCTACTAAATTATAATTGTCTTTATAGTATTTTAATAAATATGGCAAGCTTTCATTTTTATCTTCTAAGTTTTGTATTGTTTTGCTTATTGCAAAACTCACTTCTTCAAAAGTACCAACACAGTCAAATGGCTTTGTTTCTCCATTTCCTGTTAGTTCTATGAATGTTTTTAATAAACTTTCTTTTTCAAATAAGTTTTCTCCAAAAATTCGGACTAATTTTTCTTTATATAAATATGGACTTAATATAATAAATGCAAATAGGCATTTAGCACAATTACAACACCATTTCCATTCTTTTTCTTTGCTTCCAACATTACAACTTTTAAATGTTTTATGATATTTTTCTTTTCTTGAGAAAATTTTTGCAATCTGCAATTCATTTAGTGGTCTTAAAAAGCTAAAATATTTTACAGGTGCTTTTAAATATTTTTTAGAGTATTCTTCAAAATCACACTCAAATTCATAACTTTTAGAATATTGATGATTTACTTTTTCTCCTACAATATTTGACTCATTTGCACTGTTCTCGTTTGATAATGCAACATATTTTTTTGAAAGTAAATATGCTACAAAATATGTTAAAAATGCAAGCATTGCAGAAAATGGTGTATGCCCATTTATAAAGCCTTGCTTATTTAGGTTTATTAAATTTTGGTCTATTTCTCTATAAATTTCTATTATATTATTATTCTCTAAGCCTGCTATTTTTGCACACTCTAAGGTTACAGGTTTTGGATTAACAATTAAAGCATAGTCGTTTTCTTTATTTATTTTTAAAGTTTCTAAAGTTACTACTGAGTCTTTTCCTCCACCAATTGGAACTATGTAGCCATTTGAAAAGTCTTCTATTTTTTCATAATCAAATTCTTTTGTTTCATTCGTACATTCTATGTTAACAAAATCATTAATGTTAGTTTTTATATTATTTGTATAAAATAGTTCTCCTAAACCGTAAAAGTATAACTTTTTAAACCATGCAATTTGTTCTTTGTTTAGATAGCCACATTTAATAATTATATGTGGTGAGCATACACTTTTCCAATAGCTTATAAGTTCTATAAGTCCTATATGGAATGCCATATTTTTTGAATATTTACTGTTAATATCTTTAAAATTTAGTTCTTTTTTTAATATTTTTATTTTTGGATTAAATTTTGTAAGATTTGGTATTTCAAATTCATATTCTAAATATATTGCATTATTGTCTTGTTTTATTGAATAATTGTTAAAATAAAATTCTTTATATTTATTTCTATATTCTTCAAATTTTAATGAATTATCCATACTTTTAAGTTAGCCCTTTCTTTTAAACTTATTATTATGATACTTTTTTATTGGTATTGTTACTGATTGCTGTCCTAGAAATATTACAATAGTCTAATACTTAGTATCAGACTATTTCGAGTTTTTAAACAAATTTTCATAACTATATTTTTTGTTTAATTCTACTTGTTTTTTCTTTGTTTCTATAATGTCATCAATTTCCAATTTCCTACGTGTTTCTTCATTACATAGATAACTTCTATATATTATAGATAAAATACTTTTTGTTTCTTGCATTAATTTTTGTTCACTTAAAGGTAAATCAATGTCAAAATTAGTACTATATGTTTGAGATTTATTTTCTTTGACAAATTTTAAAAAAGATTTAGAAATTTTACTTTTCATATCCTCCGATAGTAAATCTAATACAGCATCTACCTCTGATAATGCATTTTTATATTCATCAGTCATATAATTTTCTCCTTAGTATTATAATAAAATATCTTTTCCTTTATCATCTTTTTTTTGTATAGGTACTACTTCATTATTTCTGTTTGTTTCTAGCCCTTGCCTTATAGCAGTTGTTGCTGCGTGTCTTTCTGAAGTTTCTACTGTTTTATCTATTGAAGAAAAATCTTCTAATGTAACGCCTTCGTTTAGACTTCTTTTTTCAGTTTTCATATCAGAAATTGCTGATTGTAATTCTCTTAATGATTCTTCCATTGCTGTATTGTGGTCTCCATTAAAATCAGGAACATATAAGTGCATGTCTTCTTCACTAACTTTATAAATCTCTGGGTCAGGTAAATCCTTTTTATATTCTTCTATTAAACTTGACTGAAGTTCTGGTATTAAGTCACCTAGTCCAAGTTTTTGCAAGTCATCAACAATAAATTCTTCTAGTAGCCCTGGCACAATATAAGCAGCATAGCCTTGTTCTCTTACATATTTTACTATGCTAGATACTACATTATCTCTTAAATTGTAATTATATAATTGTTCATCTGTATTTTTATATTCAGACATATGAGAATTTAATATGTCTTTTTCTTCTTTCGTATATGATATAGCTTGTTGCTTCATAGGAGCAAATAAGCTTCTTATTTTTAAAAAAAATTTTCTCAATGTACTAGCTTTTTCCAATGCTTTTGCTTTTTCTATCTTTGGTTTTGATATATCAGACATTGATCTACTATAATTAGTTAAATCTTGAATTCCTTTTCCATTAAGGCTTATTAAATCTTGTATAACAGCTTCACCTATAAAAGTTGATATTATAAAATTTTGATGTAATGGACCATAATTTTCAATTTTAGTTGCATACATAGATATTCCTGCATCCTCAAACTGATGCTGTAATTCAACTAGTTTATTATTCAATGTTATGCTAATGTTAGGCAAATTAGGATCTAATCCTATATATTCTTCAAATTGTTCGATTTGTGAATTTAGTTTTGTTTGTTTTAAACTAACTTCTATGATTTTATCTAATAACCCTTTTTTATATTTATCTTCAAAATCCTTAACTTCTTTATCAGAAAGCGCCATAATTTTCTCCTTTTATTAAAAATAATAGCAAACATACTGGTTGGGGTACTAGGATTCGAACCTAGGAAATGTCGGAGTCAGAGTCCGATGCCTTACCACTTGGCTATACCCCAATATATAATTGTTCACCACATGCCAAAGTTTTGTATATGTTTTTTTGCCTAAAGCATGAAAAAACATATACAAAACAGCTGTGGCTATTTAAAAATTGTTACAAATTATTTAACTGCTTTTCTGCCTCTAAATACTGCTACATCTCCAAGTTCTGCTTCTATGTTTAGTAAACGATTGTATTTTGCAATACGATCTGTTCTGCAAGGTGCACCAGTTTTGATTTGACCTGCATTTGTAGCTACGGCAACGTCTGCTAAAGTTGTGTCTTCTGTTTCACCACTTCTATGAGAAACTACTGCTGTGTAGCCATTTCTTTTTGCAAGTTCAATTGCATCTAATGTTTCTGTTAATGTTCCAATTTGATTTAATTTTATTAAAATGCTGTTAGCAGTGTTATTATCTATTCCTTTTTGTAAACGTTTTATATTTGTTACAAATAAATCGTCTCCAACTAATTGAACTTTATTTCCAATACGCTCTGTTAATACCTTCCAGCTTTCCCAGTCTTCTTCTGCTAGGCCATCTTCAATAGAAATTATAGGATATTTTTCTGCTAATTCTACTATGAAATCTACCATTTGTTCTTTTGTTTTGAATTCATCTGTTTTCCAGAAGTAGTATCCATCTTTTCCTATTTTCTTTGCTTCATCATACATTTCTGTTGCTGCTACATCTAATGCTAAGCATACATCTTCTCCTGGTTTGTAACCAGCTTGTTTAATTGCTTCTATAATTAGTTCTACTGCTTCTTCTTCGCTTCCTAAGTTTGGAGCAAATCCACCTTCGTCTCCAACGCCTGTTGAGTAACCTTTTGATTTTAATACTTTCTTTAAGTTATGGTATACTTCTACACCCATCCTCATACATTCTGAAAATGTTTTTGCACCTACTGGCATTATCATGAATTCTTGTACACTTAGGCTACTATCTGCGTGTTTTCCACCATTCATAATATTCATCATTGGAACTGGTAGTTCTTTTGCATTTACTCCACCAATGTAATTGTATAAACTCATTCCTAATGAATTAGCTGCTGCTTTTGCTACTGCTAAAGATACTCCAAGCATTGCATTAGCACCTAGTTTTCCTTTATTTTCTGTTCCGTCTAGTTCTATCATTGTTTTATCTAATTTAGCTTGTTCATAGGCATTCATTCCTACTACTTTTTCGCTAATAATGTTGTTTACATTTTCTACTGCTTTTAAAACACCTTTTCCTAAGTATCTTTCTTTATCTCCATCTCTTAGTTCTACTGCTTCAAAGCTTCCAGTAGATGCTCCAGATGGTACCATTGCTACTCCTGAAAATCCTCCTTCTAGTACTGCTTCTACTTGTACAGTTGGGTTTCCTCTTGAGTCTAATACTTCTAATGCTTTTACACTTTCAATTTCTAAATAATCTTTCATATTTTCAAATCCTTTCTTTTTTATACACTTATACTTAATATTTGTGTTTTCACCTCATAGTTTTGTATGTCTTCTATAGGTTCTATTTGTTCTTTTTGATATTTTACCATATATTTTATAGGATTATAATATATTGTGTCTGAGTAAATTGCTCTATCTGGTATAGTATTTTTTTCTAATTCTGTTATTAATAAATTCCTTTGTTTCTTACTTAAAGTTTCTACTGGTGTTTTTAAATTATTATAAGCCCATAATATATGCTTTGTTTCTACTTGGTCCTTTAATATAGGCAAATCATCATAATTAAATTCTACTATAAATTTTTGACCTTCAATTTTTATAGTAATATTAGTCCATGGTCTTCTTCGCAATTTATTAAATTCTTCTTTTAATTCTTTAATTAAGTTATATAGTTTAATTGCAGATTTTAGATATTGATTTTCATCTAAATTAAATCTTGCTGGAATTTCATAACCATTTATAGGGTTCTTTTTTAAAATACCTTTTGGAAAGTAATAAAAGAACATTTCACCTGTTTTAAAGTTTCCCAAGTTTTGTAATACAGAAGCATATAAATAAATTCTATCCCATTTTTCTGGTATCATATAGAAAAGTTGAGTTTGTATTTTTTTATAAATCGCTTTGATTGTTGTCTCTGCTTCTTGCATTTTATAATCCCTTAAATTTACTTTTCTATTAGACTTTCGCCTGTCATTTCTTTAGGCTTTGGAAGTTCTAAAAGTTCTAGCATTGTTGGACTTAAGTCTGCAAGCTTTCCTTCTTTTAGTTTTACGCCTTCTAGTCCTATTAATACTAATGGAACTGGGTTTGTTGTATGGGCTGTATGTGGTTCTCCTGTTTTGTAATCTATCATTTGTTCTGCATTTCCATGGTCTGCTGTCATTAATATTATTCCATTTTGTTTGTTTACAGCATCTACTACTTTTTGCACACATTCATCAATAGTTTCTATTGCTTTAATTGCAGCTTCTAAGTTTCCTGTGTGCCCTACCATATC
>CANQAI010000022.1 GCA_947589265.1 uncultured Clostridia bacterium
CCTACTAAAGTAACATTTGGAAAATGGTGTCCTTTTACTACCATTTGCGTTCCTATTAGTATATCTATTGGTGTATTTTTAAATGAATTCAAAATTTCCTCATGTGAATTTTTCTTTGTAACAGTATCTACATCCATTCTGATTGTAGTTGCTTCTGGGAAAAGCATATGTATTTGTTCTTCTAGTTTTTGTGTTCCTGCGCCAAAGTGTTTTATATTTTTGCTATGGCATTCTGGGCATTCTTTTAGAAGTGGTATTTCATATCCACAATAATGGCATTTTAATTTTTGCTCTTTTGCATGATATGTTAGGGTTATATTGCAGTTTTTACATTTAATAGTATTTCCACAATCTCTACACATTAAAAAGGTAGAAAACCCTCTATGGTTTAAAAATAGTATAGTTTGTTTTTTATTTTCAAGGTTTTCTTTTATTGCTTTGTATAATGGGCTACTGATCATTGATTTGTTTCCATTTTCTAGTTCAAGCCTTAGGTCTACTATTTGTGCTGTTGGTAGGTTTCCATTATTTGCTCTTTTGGTTAATTCTAGCAATGTAATTTTTCCTGTTTTGGCTTTATAAAATGTTTCTAAGTCAGGTGTTGCGCTTCCCAAAACAATAGGAATATTTTTTTCTTTTGCTAAATATGTAGCAATTTCTTTTGTATGATATCTTGGTGCCATTTCAGATTTATATGATTGGTCATGTTCTTCATCTATAATTATTATTCCTAAATCGCAAACAGGTGCAAAAATGGCTGAACGTGCTCCTATTATAATTTTTGCCGTTCCATTTTTTATTTTATTCCACTGGTCAAAGCGTTCTCCAATTGATAGTTTACTATGTAATACTGCAACTGTATCTTCTCCAAAGCGTGAAATAAACCTATCTACTGTTTGTGGTGTTAATGAAATTTCTGGCACTAACATTAAGCTTGATTTTCCTTCTTTTAATACTTTTTCTATTAGTTGTATATAAACTTCAGTTTTTCCGTGAGCCGAGTTACTCCAAATAGTAAAAATTCCGAATATAGGTGGTCGTCTATCGCGTCACTAACAGTCTGAAAGGCATTTTGTTGTTCATTTGTTAGTTTTAATTTTTCACTTTTTTCTATTTTTTTATGGATAAATGGATTTCTTTCTACTTGTTTTTCTACAATTTCTACATATCCATTTTTTTCTAAAGTGTTTACCGTGCTTCTTCCAACATCTGCAAACATTTCTATATCTGAAAACAAAACTCCATTATTTTGTAGTAAAAATCTTAATAATCTAATTTGTTTATCTGTTTTTACTTTTTTTGTTTGTATAGCTTCTTCTATTTCATCTGCATCTTTTTTTAAGTATACAAAAGAAACTGATTTTTCTTTAACTCTATTTCCTATATTTTTAGTTGCAGTTCCTGGTGGAAGCATTAATTTTATACAATCTGAAATATTGCAAAAATATCTTTTTGACATCCATTTAGCAAGTTCAATTGAAGTTTTTTTAATATACTCTGTTCCATCTACTTGTACTATTTCTTTTGCTTTAAAAGACGAACTTTCTTTAATGTTTACAACAAATCCTTCTTCTAAAGCTTTACGATTGCTAAAAGGTACAAAAACTCTACTTCCAATTTGTACTTTGGAAGCTAAGTTTTCTGGTATTTTATAATCAAATACCCTATTTAGATCTTTTGCATTACTATCTAGAATAACCTCTGCAATCATAAGTTATATTCTCCTTATTTTAGGTATTGTTATAATATCAAATTTAGTTAAAAAAAGCAAGAAAATAAGGAAAAACCAGATAAGAACAATTCTTATTAAGGCTCTTCCTTAAATAAAATATTTATTATTTAATAAACTTTTTGTTTTTAAAATTCTGCTTCTGTTAAATTATATTCATTTTTTATAATTTCCATAATTATATTAACAGTTTTTTCTAAGTTGTTATTTTTTATTACATAATCGTACATATCTATTTTAGATTCTTCAAAATCAAATCTATTTAATCTAACTTGTATATCTTTAATACTTAGTTTATCTACTCTTTGTTTTAGTCTTTTTTCTAATTCTTCTTTTGGAACTCTTAAAAATATAGTAACTATTTTTAAATCTTTTCCTAATAATTTAGTTAGGTTTTCTACTCCATTTACTTCTATGTCTTTAACAATAATTTTTCCATTTGCTATTTTTTCATTTAATAGTTTTTTTGAGGTTCCATAGTAATGCTCATGATGAACACTATATTCATATAGTTCATCTCTTTTAATCATATTTTCAAATTCTTCTGTTGTAACAAAGTTATAAGTTACTCCTGGTATGTCGTTAGCTCTAGGGGCTCTATCTGTATATGATGGAAGAGATTCTACATTTTCCATTTTTTCTATTAATTCTTTTTTAATGGTATCTTTTCCTGCTCCAGATACGCCAGATAGTAGCACTAACATACAGTCACCTTACCTTCTGCTATTTCATCTGCTGCTAAAGAAACAGTTGATGGTTCTTCTTTTTTAGTAAGTGGCATACTTCCTTCTGCTAATTGTCTAGCTCTTTTGGCAGTAGCAGCTACTAATTGAAAACGATTATCTACCTTTTCTAATAATTGTAATACTGTTGGTTTTACTAACATAATTATTCCTTCTTTCTATTTTTTACTTATTTTATACTAAGATACATTTTTTAAAGTTTATAAAAATCTAAAATTAGTTTTCTTCTAATTCATCTTTTTTGGCTATATCTACTTCAAATCTTCCTGCTACTGTTTCTGGTTGTACAGATGATAATACAATATGGTCTGAGTCCATAATTATAACTGCCCTTGTTCTTCTACCACATGTAGCGTCAATAGCTCTACCTTTTTCTTTTGCTTCTTGTACAAGTCTTTTAATTGGTGCAGATTCTGGACTTATAATAGCAATAATTCTATTTGCTGAAACACTATTTCCAAATCCAATATTAACTAATTGCATAATAAACCTCCTTGATTGCAATTGTTTATGTTGCATGTTTTTTGCATAGCTTTTATATAGCTAGCATTTAGCATTTTTTAATTTATTATTCAATATTTTGTATTTGTTCTCTTATATCTTCTAATTCTGCTTTTAGTTCGATTACCAAATTTGTAATTTCTAATTTCCCAGCTTTAGAGCCAATAGTGTTTGTTTCTCTATTCATTTCTTGTACTAGAAAATCAATTTTTTTACCACAAGGACCTTCTAATGACATTAGCTTAGCAAATTGTGAAATATGACTTTTTAGTCTTGTTAGTTCTTCTTCTGTTGAAAATTTATCAGAATAAATTACTATTTCTTGTGCTAATCTTGTTTGGTCTACTACATCTACTTTTAAAATTTCTTTAATTCTTTCTTCTAATTTTACTACATATTCTTCTACAAGTCCAGTAGAATAATTAGAAATTTCATCGACATTTTTAGCAATAATTTGCAATCTATTTTCTAAATCTTGCTTAATTTTTTCACCTTCTAGCTTTCTCATTTCTACAAAGTTATCTAAGGCATTTTCTAAACATTCAGAAAGTTCATTCCATATTAATTCTGAGGCATCATCTTCAACTTGAACATTTAAAACATCTGGCATTTTAGAAATTTCAGTAGCTCTAAGTCCACTAGATATGTTGTTTTCTTCTGCTAATAATGATAATTCTTCTATATATTTTTTAGCAAGTTCTTTATTTATAATAATATTTTTTCCTTCTAAACCATAATTAGCATAATTAACATATATTTCTATTTTTCCCCTAGATATTCTATTTAAAACCGCTTTTCTTATTTTATCTTCTAAATATAAAAGATTTCTAGGAGTTTTAATAGTAATATCTGCGTATTTGTGATTAACTGAACGAATTTCTACTAAGTATTCTCTTGTTTCTTTTTCTAGTTTGGCTCTTCCAAACCCTGTCATACTGTTCATTACTTTTTCCCCTTGCATATATACTATTTTTTTATCATTTCTTTTATTTCACTTGCAGTGTATTGTTTTTTCATTTTGCAATATATAATAATTGATTTTATTACATAATAGATGCAAAATACATAACTAATAAATACTGTTATTGGAATGAATTTATCTTGCCACATTAAGTTAATATAAAGAAGTGCCATTGTAACAAATGCTAATATTAAAATTTCAATTCCATGAATAGCATATCTGCCACTTTCTTTTTTATAGGCAAATTCAAATACACCAATTGCAATAATTAACATTACCATACTAAATACTTTTATGTCTGTTAAAAACACATTGCTTTGGATATTAATAAATCCTAAAACAATAAAATTAAAGTATATAAGTACCATAATTGCTAATCCTATATTTTGAAATAGCTTTTGTAATAGGTTTTGTTGTTCTTCTTGTGGCATTTTATTATTTGCTTTTATTTCTTTTTTTACTACTCTTTTAATTTCTTCTATTTGATTTTTAGTAAGTGCTTTTTCTTGTTTAGCGTTGTTATATTCTTCTTCATCTTCATCTTGATCATCTTCAATTTCCTCTTGATTTTTAGAAGTTTTTATTTTGTCCCCTGTTTCTTTACTTGCTTCTCCTCTTTTTATTATTTCTTCTTTTTTAGTTTTACTTTTTAAGTTATTTTCTAAATTTTTGGTTGTTTCTTTTTTTAGTTTTTCTTTGCTTGTTTCTGTTTTCTTTTCTAAATCATCTTCTTTTTTGTTTATTACCTCTTCTATAAGTTCATTTTCTACTACCTCTTTTGCCTTTTTGCTAGTACTTGTTTTCTTATTTTCAGGCTTTTTAGTCACTTTTTTTGAGGTACCCCCTTTAGATTTAGTTTCTTTTTTTTCATCTTTTGCTTTACTTGCATTTTTTGGCTCTGCTATAGACTTTGCTTTCTTTTCTGTTTTTTGCTTTTTTGCCTCTTTTAGTTCTTTTGCCATATTTGGCTCTTTTGCAGTTGTAGATTTCTTTTGTTCTTTAGAAGTTGCTTTTGCAGTTGTAGCTGTTTTTTCTGCTTTAGCTGCTAATGATGAACTTCTTTTTTGAACAACTTTTTTAGTATTACCAGTTGCAATTTTTTTAGTTTTGCTAGTTTTGTTTTCTGCTTTGCTTTCTTCGTTTTCTAGTACTTCTTTTTTGGTAGCCATTTTTTCCTCCTTATATTTCATATTCATATATTATATTACTTATTATCATAATTGAAGCTGTTTCTGTTCTTAATATTCTTTTACCTAATGCTACTGCTTTTGCACCTGATTCTAATAACATATTAACTTCTTGTATATCTAATCCACCTTCTGGTCCAATAATAACTCCAATCTTTAAATTTTCTGCGTTTTTTATTTTTTTTAGTTCTTTTTTTAAAGTGTTTTGTTGTTCATTTTCATAAGCTAATATTAATACATCAAATTCATTTGTTTTTTTACACAATTCTTGTACTGTAATTGGATTTTCTATAATTGGTATTGTATCTCTTCCACTTTGTTTTGCTGCCGACTCTGCTATTTTTTGCCAGCGTTCTATTTTTTTTGTTATATCTTTTGGCTCTATTTTTACTACACATCTTTTCATTACAACTGGTGTAATAGATTTTACTCCTAGCTCAGTATTTTTTTGTATTATATATTCCATTTTATCGGCTTTTGGTAGTCCTTGAAATATTGTTACTTTTACATTTGTTTCACTAGAGCCTTCTATTTGCTTTAATATATTACACAAAATTTCATCTTTATTAATTTGGTCAATTGTAGTTAAATAATTCGTTCCATCATCTACATTACAAATATTTAAGTTTTCACCTTTTTTTACTCTTAAAACTTGAGTAATATGTTTTACATCTTCACCTATAATTTGTATTTTATTATTATTAATTTGACTTGTTTTTACAAAAAATTTTGGCATAACTTCTCCTAGCTATATTTAGCTTTTCTAACATTTTAATTATAACATACTTTTTATATTTTGCAAGAATAAGGTGTATTCATTTTTACTTTTGAGATTTATTGTTATAATGTTTATTACATTTCTTCTATTATGTCTTCTATATTAGTAACTAATTTTGCACCTTGTTTAATAAGTTCGTTAGTACCATAAGAATTATTGCTTGTAATATTTCCGAGGTATTATAAATACATTTTTTCCTTGTTCTAAAGCATAGTCTACTGTAATTAATGTTCCACTTTTTTTCTTTGCTTCTACTACTAGTACACCATCAGATAATCCACTTATAATTCTATTTCTTGTAGGAAAATTTGTTGGTATTGGTTTTGTATTTTGTTCATATTCTGTTATAATTGCACCACCTTTTTCTACAATATCTACACAATATTTCTTATGTTCTAAAGGATATATGTGGTTAAAACCACTTCCAAGTACTGCAATTGTTTTTCCATTTGCTTTTACTGCTCCTAAATGACTATATATATCAATTCCTCTTGCTAATCCACTTATAATTACAATTCCTCGTTTAGCAAGTTCACTTGCAAATTTAAAAGCCACCCTTTTTCCATATTCACTTGCATTTCTGCAACCAATAATCGCTATAGATGGCTTATTTAATATTGTTTCATCTCCTGCTACATATAACTTAGCAGGAGGTGCATAAATTTTGTTTAGTTTTTCAGGGTATTCTTTTTGATTTTGATAAATTGTTTTCATATTGTTTTCCTCCAAAATAAAATTTTAAATATGAAAACCCCCAATTTATCTTTTTAAGCTCTGCTATTTTTTGCTGCTTTTATGACATTCTTCATAAGCATTGCTATTGTCATAGGTCCTACCCCACCAGGAACTGGCGTTATATATGACGCTATTTTTTCTACATTTTCAAAATCCACGTCACCTATTAATTTTCCTTCATCATTTCTATTAATTCCAACATCTATAACAACTGCCCCATTTTTTACCATATTTGCTGTTACAAATTTTGGTTTTCCTAAAGCTGCAATTAGTATGTCTGCTTCTTTTGTTATTTGTTCAATATTTTGTGTCTTAGAATGGCAAACAGTTACAGTTGCATTTGCATTTAATAAAAGCTGAGATAATGGTTTTCCCACAATATTGCTTCTTCCTATTACTACTGCTCTTTTTCCTTGAATTTCTATTCCATATTCTTTTAACATTTCCATTACACCTGCTGGTGTACATGAAACAAAACTTTCTTCCCCTATTGCTAGTTTTCCTACATTAATTGGATGAAATCCGTCAACATCTTTTCTATAATCTATGCTATTGAATGCTTCTCTAATATCTAAATGTTTTGGAATTGGGCTTTGAAGTAAAATTCCATTAATGTCTTTTCTTTGATTTAAATTTTCTATTAACCCTATTAATTCCTCTTTGGTAGTTTCTTCTGGTAATAAAAATTCTTCAAAGTCTATTCCTATTTCATTGCATACTTTACTTTTGTTATGTACATATATTTCTGATGCTTTATCATTTCCTACCATTATTACAGAAAGCTTTGGCTGTATTCCATTATTTTTTAATTCATCTACTTCTTCTTTTAATTCTAGCCTTATTTTTTTTGCTAATTCTTTTCCATTAATTATTTCAGCCATTTTTTGTTCCTTTCATTATTTAATATTTTGAAAACTTTTTTTATTCTTTTTTTGTATATATTAATATTGTGTAGTAATATTTACTCTATTAACATATCCGTCACTATCATAACTAAAAGAAACTTGGTAATATCTTGATGTAAAAATTTTGGTTCTTGCTGTGCTAAGGTCATATTCTATACTACCGTCTAACATACAAGTTACTGTATGTTCTGGGTATAGTATATTATTGCTTGATATTACAGATAATAGTTGTTTAGTTGCTGTTCCCCCTTGTCTGCCCATATAACTTAGAAATTTAGAATTAAAAGCAGTTCCTGCTTGTACGTCTAAATCTGAACTATCTAATGTTGATGCACTATTTATCATATACATTCCTACTCCAAGTACCATAATAGCACTTTCTATTAGTAATGTTACTACCATAATGGCACATATAACAATTCCTGCAATTCCTATTCCTTTTTTACCACCTATTTTTCCTTTTTTTACTACATCAACAATTCCTAAAATTAGTCCTACAACTACTAGAATAAAACCAACTGGTGCCAAAATGCCTGTAAATGCTGTAATAATTCCTATAATTCCTAATACTAATGATGCTACACTCATTTTTCAATTCCTCCTTTTTATTTTTCTTTATATTTATTTTGGTTAACCTTTTAACCATTTTCTTTTTATCATTATATATTACCATAATGTTTTTGTAAATAATTTTTAAATTTTTGTCATAAGTTTTGGAATATCTAATATACATTAAATAAAGTTTAGTACAAACATTTCTTAGAGGGGGTTTATAAATTCATGGAAGAGAATTTAAAATTATATCAAGATATAGCAGAACGTACAGATGGCGACATTTATGTAGGTGTGGTTGGTCCTGTTCGTACACGGTAAATCTACTTTTATTAAAAACTTTATGGATTTACTTGTTATTCCAAATATTGACAATGAGTATAAAAAGGAAAGAGCTAGAGATGAACTGCCACAGAGTGCTGGTGGAAGAACTATTATGACTACTGAGCCAAAATTTATACCAAATGAGGCTGTTCAAATCACAATAGGAGATAATTTAAAATTTAAAACAAGGCTTGTTGATTGTGTTGGCTATTTAGTAAATAATGCCATTGGCTATTTAGAAGACGATATGCCAAGGATGGTAAAAACTCCATGGTATGAAGAAGAAATTCCTTTTGAAGATGCTGCTGAAATAGGCACTCGTAAAGTAATTGCAGAGCATTCTACAATAGGTATTTTAGTTACTACAGATGGAAGTATTACAGATATTCCAAGAGAAGATTATATTGATGCAGAAGAAAGAGTTGTAAGTGAACTAAAAGAATTAAATAAACCTTTTGTTATTGTTTTAAATAGTAATGATCCTTTTTCTGATTATACTAAAAATTTGGCAAAAAATTTAGAAGAAAAATATGGTGTTTACGTTATTCCTACAGATTGTGCCCATTTAGATTTAGAAGACATTGATGATATTTTTGGAAAGATTTTGTATGAATTTCCAATAGAAACTATTAATTTGAATTTTCCTAGATGGGTTGATGGTTTAGCAGATGACCATTGGCTAAAGAAAGAATTATATGAAGAAGTTCAAACTGCTTTTACAGGTATTCATATTTTGAAAGAAATTAATAATGGAGTTAATCAGCTTCAAAATACAAAAGTTATTACTAGTAGCTCTTTAGAAGAAATTCGTCTTGGCGATGGCAGTGTTGAAGTTAAGATTAATTTAATAGAAGAACTATTTTATCAAGTTTTAACTGAAATTTCTGGGGTTCAAATTGATAATGAAAGTGCTTTATTTAGTACTATGACTGATTTTGCAAAAGTTAAAAAACAATATGATAAGGTTTCATATGCTTTAGAAGAAGTAAAAGCTAAAGGTTATGGTATTGTTACCCCTTCTATAGATGAACTTATTTTAGATGAACCAGAAATGGTAAAGCAGGGCTCTCGTTTTGGTGTGAAGTTAAAAGCAAAAGCTCCAAGTATACACATGATAAGAGCAGATATAGAAACAGAAGTATCTCCTATTGTTGGATCCGAAAAACAATCTGAGGATTTAGTAAACTACCTACTTTCTGAGTTTGAATCAGATCCTAAGAAAATTTGGGAATCTAACATTTTTGGTAAGAACTTGCATGAACTTGTAAATGAGGGTTTACAAAATAAACTTTTTAGAATGCCAGAAGAAGCTCAGGCAAAATTACAAGAAACATTAGAAAGAATTGTAAATGAAGGTAGTGGTGGATTAATTTGTATTATTCTTTAATCTTTAAATATCGGAAAGTATTTGCTTATGCTTTCCGATATTTTCTATTTCTTATATAATTAAGATTTTATGTTGTTAATTTACTTCTATAATCTCAGATTCACTTAATCCTGTTATTTCTATTATTGTTTTTACATCTATACCCTTTTTTAACATGTTTTTTGCAGTTTCTAATTTTGCCTTTCTCTCTCCATTTTTTATGCCTTTTTCAATGCCTTGCTTGATACCTTGTTGTATACCTTGTTCTATTCCCTGTTCTATCCCTTCTTGTATTCCTTTTTCAAGTCCTTCTTTTCTTGCTTCCTCTGCTACATATTCCCTTAAACTTCTTTCGTCCCATTCTCTAAATTTTCTTGCATCATAGAGCCATCTTTCCTCATAACTCATACTCATTGTTTCTAATACTTTTGATGCTTTCTTTACTTTTTCATTTTGTTTTTTTGCCATCTCTGTTTTCTCCCCTTTCCCACAGAATAGCCACAGCCATTGCTCCAATTTGGTTTTCACTCCTGGATTTTTTATTATAAATTTCGGTATTATAATCGTCACCTGCTTGTAGTTGCTCTGAATATAACTTAGTTAAATATGCTATTGACCTTTTATCTATATTTCTATAATCTCTTACTTGCATTTCTACATCTATTAGACTATCATCATTTATTGTTGCTCTTATATCTAGTATTTCCCTTTTCGTTTCTCTATTTTGCTTTGTCAGTTCTGGATTTTTTATTTCTATTTTCTTTATTTCTACATTTAATATTGCTGATAGTAAATCTTTTAACATATCTTCTTGTCCATCTTTGGTAAATACTCGTTTAAATACATAATCATCTGTTAGTGGTAATAATTCTATTTTTTGTGTTTTGCTCATTTTTATCCTTTCTTTATTTTACCATAATATTGTATAAAATATCAATACTATTAGTAAATTTTGTTTTATATGTAAAGTTGCAAAAGTGCTTAAAATAAAATTATCACCTACCTTCCATAGTTATTTTTTACTTAAACTTTTTATAAAGTTCTGAAATTATTTTAAGAATTAAATTTCGTTTGTCTTTTAATGTGTAAAATTTTAAAGTTCTATTTAAGATATTTAATTGATGTTTAAAATTCTTTAATATTTAGAATTATAAAATCTTTTGAAATTAATTTTATTTACAAATTTCTAAAATGCTCTTTGACTTAATCTTGTTTCTTTGTTATAAATTGACTTTAAACTAATAAAGCACTTTTGCTTTATTCTTTATATCACGTTATTCTCTTTTTTTCAACATAATTCGTGCGACAATTTTCGACACTTGATATAAATTTTACCAATTTAAATCTTGAATACTTTTTCTTTTTTTGGAAAACATTATAGTAAAATCTATAATTTGTAAAATTTAAGTCTTGTTGCTCCAAAAAACTTTGGGTTTTATTTATGTATAAGATATAAGCTTAAATTTCTCTATAAAGATAGGAATGATAAAAAATGAAACAAGGAAATTCTAATTGGAAAGATAAAATAAATTCTGCTTTGCAACATTTTTTTGATGATTCGAATCGTTATGATTACAATTTTAGTATTTCTAGTCCTTACGAAAACATAAAAAGTAATACTAAAGTTTCCCAAAATCCTATGCAAAGTGAAAAAGACTTTGAAGTAAAAGATATATATCCAAGCCTTTCCGTTAATATTGAATATATTAAAGTAAAATATAATACTTTAATTAATAGTGATATTGTACTTCGTGAATTTACATTAACAGCTAGAAATAGACAATATAATGCACTTTTATTTTTTATTGATGGTATGGTAGATTCCGAACTTATTAATAATAATGTTTTAGAAGCTTTAATGATGCGAAATAGAGCTAATATGTTTAATAGAGACCAAGAGCAAATTATATCTGAAGCTAAAACAAATAATATTACTGTAAGAAAAATTAAAAAGTTTAATCTCGAAGATTATATTTTTGATTGTTTGCTTCCTCAAAATAATGTAAAGAAAGTTTCAACTTTTGAAGATGCTTTTAGTGGAGTTAATGTAGGAAATTGTCTTCTTTTTATAGATACCATTGGGGCAGCATTTGATATTGATGTAAAGGGTTTTAAGCAAAGAGAGGTTGGTACACCTAATAACGAAATTATTATAAAAGGTCCTCAAGAAGCTTTTGTTGAAAACATTAGGACTAATACATCTCAGCTTAGGAGAATGGTAAATAACAAGGATTTAATTATTGAAAATATAGAAATTGGAAAATTGAGTAAAACTAAATGTGCTATTTGTTATATTGATAATATTGCAAATAATGATTTAGTTGCAGAAGTAAAATATAGAATGAGTAATTTAGAGATTGACTCTCTTCTTTCTTCTGGTGAACTTGAGCAACTTATAGAAGAAAATAACAAACATAGTATTCCTCAAGTAATATCAACCGAAAGGCCTGATAAAGCCACCAAATATTTATATGGAGGTAGAGTAGCTGTTTTAATTAGTGGAAATCCTTATTGCTTAATTATGCCTGCTACCTTTATTGATTTTATTGCTTCGCCAGAAGACACAAACCTAAAATTTCAATTTTCTAATTTCCTAAAATTTTTACGACTTCTTGCAATATTTATTACACTTTTTTTACCTGCCTTTTATGTTGCAATAACAGGATTTCATCAGGAATTACTGCCAACAGAACTTTTATTTTCCTTAATGGCTTCTAAAGAAAATGTTCCATTTCCAGTTATTTTTGAAATTTTAATAATGGAAATTTCATTTGAGCTTATTCGTGAGGCAGGGTTAAGAGTTCCATCTCCACTTGGTTCTACAATTGGAATTGTTGGGGCATTAGTAATACGGACAAGCTGCAGTTAGTGCAAGTATTGTAAGTCCTATTTTAGTAATTGTGGTTGCAATTACTGCTGTTGCATCTTTTGCAATACCAGACTTTTCATTTGGTTTTCATTTAAGATTAATGAGATTTATATTTATATTTTTAGGATATATTGCAGGTTTTTTCGGGATTGGACTTGGAATTTTTGTATATTTATGTATTTTAACTAACTTAAAATCTTTTGGTGTTCCATATATGGTCCCATATGCACCTGTTACAAATATAAATTCAAACGGATATTTCTTAGAGCCTGTTTGGAGAAGAGAAAAAAGAGCAGATTATTTAAATACTAAAAAAGAAAAAGCTCAAAATCATATTAGTATGAAATGGAGATATAAATAAATATTTTTAGAAAGGAAGCTTTTGTTATGACAGATAAAAAAATTGGAAATTTTGAAGCAATTGCACTTATTTTAACAGTTATAGTAAATCATGTTGTTTTAAATCTGCCTAAAAATATAATAGCATCTACTTCTTCTGCTAGCATTATAAATGTTCTATTTATTAGCATTGTTGCCGTTTTAATTGGATATTTAATATGCAAGCTTTTAGAAAAATTCCCTAGACTAGACATTTTAGATATTGCAAGCTTTCTTGGGGGCAAATGGCTAAAAATAGTTACAGGAGTACTCTTTTTAGGTTACTTTCTTTTTACTGTTAGTGTAATTCTTAGAAGTTTTTCAGAAGGTCTTAAAATAATCTTCTTCCCTAGAAGTCCTGTTGCAGCAATTATGATACTTTTTTTATTAGCCGTTGTTATAACTAATAAAATAGGCTTTCAGGCAATTATACGCTCTAATCTTTTTATGATGCCTATTTTTTTATTTAGCATATTGTTCATATTTTTTGCTAATATTGGAAACTTTACAATACAAAGAATGTTGCCACTATTTGGAAACGGTACATTTACAACATTTTTTTCAGGTTTAAGTAATTTGTTTGCATTTGGAGGATTTGCATATTTATATTTTTTACCACCCTATTTAAAAGAAGATAAAGGACTCAAAAAAATAACATTTATATCTACTATTACATCTGGCATTTGTTTGTTATTTAGTGTAGCCACATTATTATTTTTATCTCCAAATTCTGTTATTACAGAAGAAATTTTTCCATTATATTTAGCTTCAAGAAATATACAGTTTGGTAGATTTTTTCAAAGGCTGGATGCAGTATTTCTATTGTTTTGGATTATATCTCTTACAGCTTATTTAAGCATTAGTTTTGCATTTGCTACAAGAGTTTTTCAAAAATTATTGAACTTTGAATATACTAAATGGTATGCTAGTTTATTTGCTTTATTAATATTTGGATTTGCAATGATACCAGAAAATATGTATCAAATTACCTTTATTGAAGGTACTATTTATCAATACGTTGTTTTAATTTTAATATTTGGATTAAGTTTAGCATTGCTAATATTTGCTAATATTAAATATTATTTACTTGAGAAAAAGAAAGGAGCTGTTTCAATTGATAAAGCACCTGTATAAATATTTTGTAATTATAATTCTTGCAATAATGTTTGCTTATTGTTTTGTTGGTGCTCACAGCGCACAAAGTGTAGATGATCTAGCTTATGCAGTTGCAATTGGGTTTGATGTTGGAGATACAGAGCGTATAAAAGTTACTTTTCAATTTACGATGCCAAACTCTAGTGGTGAAAACAACGCTGGTGAAACTGCACCTTCTGTTATTGATAGTGTAGAAGCTGCATGTATTGAGTCTGCTGTTAACTTGATAAACACATTTGTTAGTAAAGAAGTAAATTTGGCTCACTGCAAAGTAATTGTATTTTCAGAAGAAATGGCAAGGCAAGGAATTAGTAAAGAAATATATAGTTTAATGAACAAAGTAGAAGTTAGACCTGATAGTAATATTATTATTAGTACTACTACTGCTGAAGAATATATTAGAAGTGTAAAACCAAGCTTAGAAAATTTAGTAGCCAAATTTTATGAAATCTTGCCTCGTTCTAGCGAGTACACAGGCTATACATCTAATATTCATTTAATTGATTTCTTCAACAACTTAGAAAGTATGTCACAAGAACCTATTGCAATTTTACGGTAATGCTGTTCCTGCTAATTCATCTGGTAATTCTGATAGTAAAAGTGGAGGAGGCTCCTCTTCTTCACAAGAAGATAGCCTACCTGCAGATAATGGCATTGAAAATATAGGTCTTGCTGTTTTCAAAGGAGACAAATTAATTGGCAAATTAACTAAAACTGAAACTTTAAGTAATTTAGTTATAACAAATAAATTAAAAAGCTGTAGGCTTTCCATACCAGACCCAGAAGATCAGAGTAAAGCAATTGATTCGTATTTAACTTTAGATACAAAACCTGAAATTAAGGCTACAATTGTAAATGGAACCCCATACGTAAAATTAAAAGTAAAAATGAATGCACGAATTTCTTCTATTAATGAAATATCAGATTATATACCACAAGAGAAAATTGATAAAATAGAAGAATCTGCTTCACACTATTTAAAAGTTCATCTTTTAAATTATTTATATAAAACATCAAAAGAATTTAATTCAGATATTTCTGGTATTGGTAAATATGCAATTAGTAATTTTAAAACACGTTCTGAATATGAAGATTATAATTGGCTTGATAACTTTCAAAATGCCTTTTTTGATGTAGAAACACAAGTAAAAATTAGGTCTAGCTTTTTACTAAATGGAACCTAAAAATTAATAATTATGTTTTTATAAATTGGCTCTATTTAAGTCAAAAGAAAATTATATTTGAATTTTTTTAATTAAGGAGATTATAGAATGATTGCAGTTTTTTTAGTTATTATATTTTCAATTGCAGCCTCTTTAGAAAGTGCTGCCTATGGTTTTTATGAAATTAGTTCAAATAAAAATAAGCTTGGAGGAATTATTTTGTTAATACTTTCTTTGATTGGTTTGTTTTTTCCTACTTTAATTTATTTATCAAAATAAATTTTAAGCATAATAATATAAAGCGCCTCAGTGTAAAGACTTTACATTGGGGCGTAAATTAACTAAAATTTATTTTTCTTTGTTAAACACCTTCTCAAAATTAATTCTTCTTGAAAGCTTGTCTGCATATTTTACTCTAACTTTTATTTTATCTCCTATTTTATATGTTACTTTGGTACGTTCACCTTGTAAAATTTTCTTTTGCTCGTCATAAATAAAATAATCATCTTCTAAATCATCAAATCTAATTAGCCCTTCTACTGTATTTTCTAATTCTACAAAAATTCCAAAAGATGTAACACTAGATACAATTCCATCATATTCTTCCCCTATTTTATTTTGCATAAATTCTGCCTTTTTAATATCTTCTGCATCTCTTTCTACTTTTTGTGCAATTTTTTCACATTCTGAAGACCTTTCAGCATATTTAGTAGCAATAGAATTATATTTTTGTAAGTCGTCTGCTTCAATTTGATAGTTTGTTTCTAAATATTTTGAAATAATACGATGTATAAAAAGGTCAGGGTATCTTCTAATTGGTGAAGTAAAATGGCAATAATATTTACTTGCTATACCAAAATGTCCCTTGTTTTCACTTTCATATCTTGCTAGCTTTAATGTATGTAAAACCAAATTAGAAACTACTCTTTCTTCTGGCTTTCCTTTTACTTTATTTAAAACATCTGAAAAGGCTTTTGGATGAACCGTATCCCCGGCTTACTTTTATTTTATATCCCAAATTCCATAAAAATGTATTTAAATCTTTAATTTTATCTAAATCTGGTACCTCATGAACACGATAAATAAATGGCGCTTCTAGCCAATAAAATTTTTCTGCAACTGTTTCATTTGCTGTTAGCATAAATTGTTCTATAATCTCATTTGAAAAGTACATATCATATTTTTTTACATCTATTGCTATTCCATTTTCGTCTAATATAATTTTGCTTTCTGGTATATCTAAATTTAAACTTCCAGCAATATTTCTTCTGTTCTTTAAAATGTTAGCTAACTCTTCCATTCTTTTAAAATGTTTAACGTATTTTGAGCATTCTTGCAATAACTTTTCCTTTTCTTTTTTTGTATACAATTCTTCTTTACATTCACCATTAGCCTCATTTAAAATAGCTTGTACTTCTTTATAGCTCATTCTTCTCGTTACATTTATAATACTTTTTTGAATATCAGAAGAAACTACAAATCCATCCTTATTTATTTCCATTAAAACAGTTATTGCAAATCTATCTGTTTTTTGATTTAAACTACATATTCCATTTGATAATTCTTGTGGAAGCATTGGAATTACCCTGTCTAACATATATATGCTTGTACCTCTTAATAATGCTTCTTTATCAAGTTTTGAGTTTTCCTTAACATAGTAGCTTACATCTGCAATAGAAACATTCAATAAATAATTTCCGTTTTTTAGTTTTTCTACTGCAACTGCATCATCTAAGTCTTTGGCATCTTCTCCATCAATTGTAAATATTTCTTTTTTTCTTAAGTCTAATCTGTTTGGAATGTCCTTTTTAGCTATTTCTTGTTTAATAGATTTTGCTTCATTTATAACAGGCTCTGGAAATTCATAAGGTAAGTCATATTCTTTTACTAAAGAAAGCATATCGATGCCTGCTTGATTTACATTTCCTAAAACTTCTATTATTACACCTTCTGCATTTTTATTTCCTTTTGGATATTTTATAATTTGAGCAATTACCTTTTGATTATTTTTAATCTTTTTAGAATTTTTCTTCGAAATGTATATGTCTGTATTTATTTTTTTATCGTCTGGCACAACAAAACCGAAGTTTTTACTTTTTTGAAAAACTCCCACAATTTTGTTATTAATTAGCTCTCTGTCAAAGCTTTTTTCATTTTCCTTAGAAATTTCTGTAAATTTTTCTTTCATTTTTCTCCTTTTCTGTCGCTTTAGCAAACGTTTCCAAAGCGAAAAACAAAAAATGACAGAAAATTAAATTTTCTGCCATCTTTTTTTATTTATACTAGATATAGGATTCCTAAGACAACTGCTAATACAACAAATACAATTCCTAAAATAATTGTCCATCTTTTTAGCTTGCCTTCCTTTGTTCTTCCCTTATTTTGCTCATAAAAATTATTGGTTGAAGAACCT
>CANQAI010000023.1 GCA_947589265.1 uncultured Clostridia bacterium
CTTTATATCTTCATTTGATAATTCATTTTGAATTGCCAAATTTTTTTCTTCCATAAACTCACATCCTTTTTTATTTGCATATATTGTAAAACATTTGTTTGTAATTGTCAATAGTTTTATAAATATTTACATTTTTCTTTTGAATTTTTTGATATAAATTCTTCTGTAAATTTTATGAGGCTTTTTCAACCCAATTAAAAAAATCAACCTTTTACAGTTGATTTATCAATACTTTCGTCTGGTGCGACGATTTTACTTAATGGAGCAGGTGATGGGAATCGAACCCACATAGCCAGCTTGGAAGGCTGGAATTCTACCATTGAACTACACCTGCATTTGTTATTTGGAACAGATATTATTATAAGGGTTTATTCTGCTTTTGTCAATCATTTTTATGAATTTTTTATATTTTTTTGCATATACCTTTACAAATAGATTGTAAAAGGTGCTAAAATATGAGTTTTATATTAGATTTTTTTAAAGGCATTCTAATTGGTGCTGGCGCCATTTTGCCAGGAATTAGTAGTGGCGTTTTTTGTGTTATATTTGGAATTTATGAAAAGTTAGTAGATAGTGTATTAAATTTATTTTATGATTTTAAGAAAAATATAGCTTTCCTTTTTCCATTAGCTCTTGGTGGAATAGTTGGTGTATTATTGGTTGGAAAATTGCTTAATTTCTTATTTATCACATATCCTATGCCAACTAAATTTTGTTTTATTGGTTTAATATTAGGAAGTATTCCTATTTTATTTAAACAGGCAAATGGAAACAAAGGCTTTCGCTTGCATTACCTTATTTTTTTAATGTCAGCATTTTTTTTAGGTGTTTTATCTATTAAATTAGAAAGTATTTTACCTAATGTACTTAATATTCAATATTCAAATTCTTACTTTTTCTATTTAGTGTTTGCAGGACTTTTTATGTCTGTTGGCATAGTAGTTCCTGGAGTTAGTAGTAGTGTTATTTTAATGAGTTTAGGAGTGTACACTACTTATTTAAATGCCATTGCAACAGCTAATTTCCACATATTGTTTCCAATTGGAATAGGCATACTAATTGGCTCTTTTATGTTTTTAAAACTTATTCAGTTTTTGCTATGTAATTATCACTCCCAAACTTTTTATGCAATTATTGGTTTTGTTTTAGGTTCTGTACTTGTGATTTATCCTCGGTATTAGTTTTAATTTAGAGGGGATTATTTCTATTTGCTTATTTGTTGTTAGTTTTTGGATTGGGTTAGGATTTGAAAAAATAGAAAATAAATAACTATCATTATTTTTTCCTTCTTAAAATCCATCCATTTTCTACTTTTGTTGGAATATTCATTAAAACGGTTTGCCCTTGCTTTCCTGGGTTAACTGTTGATATTTCTTCATTAGTTTCAGAATCCCACAATTTTTCTATTGTAAAGTTTACTGTTTCTGCTTTTTCTGGAATTAAAACTTCCATTGTGTCGCCTACATTTAATTTGTTTCTAATTTCTATTACATATTTTCCATTTAATTCTTGTAATACTTTTCCTCCAAATTCATAGTTAGGATTATATTGCTTGCCCTCATATTCTTGGAAATCTTTGTTGTTTCTATCATTAAAATAAAATGTAGTTAACCCTCTAGTTTTTGTTTTTTCTAACTCATTTAAATATTTTGTATAATCATAGTTTTCTGGATTTTTTATGTAATCATCTATTGCATTTCTGTAAGCTCTTACAACAGATGCTAAGTAATATTCTGTTTTTAGTCTTCCTTCTATTTTTAAACTATCAATACCCATATTTATAATTTCTGGTATTTCTTTAATTAAGCATAAATCCTTAGAAGAAAATATATATGTTCCGTGCTCATCATGTTCTACTGGCATTAAGTTTCCTGGGTTTGCGTTTTCTTCTACATAAACATTATATGCCCATCTACAACTTTGTGCACAGTCTCCTAAGTTTGCACTTCTACTTGCTAAAAAGTCACTTAAAAAACATCTTCCAGAATATCCAAAGCAAATGGCTCCATGTACAAATATTTCTACTTCTAAGTCTTTTTCTTTGTTCTTCATTATTTCTGAAATTTGTTCTTTGTTTAATTCTCTTCCTAAAATGACTCTGCTAGCTCCATTTTTATGCCAGAAGTTTGCACTATGGTAGCTTACAGTATTTGCTTGTGTACTTATATGTATTGGAATTTTTGGAGCATATTCTTTTAAAATTTCTATAACTCCACCATCTGATGCAATAATTGCATCTACGTTTAGCTTACTTAACATTTGTGCTTGCTTTTTTATTTCTTCATAATAGCTGTCCCATGCATATATGTTTATTGCAGCATAAACTTTTTTTCCTATGCTATGTGCATATTCAATAGTCTTTGCTAGGTCATTATCATCTACTTCTGCTCTGCTTCTTAGTGAAAGTGTTCCTGTTCCACAATACACTGCATCTGCTCCATAAAGAAAAGCTGTTTTTGCTTTTTCAAAAGAGCCTGCTGGTGCTAATAATTCTGGTTTTTTTATTGATCCCATTTAAAATTTATTCCTCTCATTATATTATTAAATTAATTTTTGACATTTTTTATTATACTATATTAAAGATTATTTGGCAACATCTGGTATTGTAAGTGGCAAACTGTCACTTTAACAAACATACTCAAAGCAACAACTTTTTATTTTTTTATTTACTTTGTTCTAAAAGTTTGTTATTATATATAAATATAGAAGGGGTTTTATACTATGGAAAAATTAAGTAAAAAGATAAAATTAAATAGAATTCAAACTTTAACAATGTACTTTTTTATATTTGCTTTTTTAGGATGGATAATGGAAACATTATATTCAATATATACTTTAGGTCATTTTACTAAAAGAGGCTTTTTATATGGCCCTATTTGCCCTATTTATGGTTTTGGTGCTTTGATGTTAATTTTATTTTTGGCAAAGTATCGCAATAATAATTTGAAATTATTTATTTATGCTGCCATTATTTTTTCTGCTTTTGAATATGTTGTAAGTTACGGTTTAGATGCTTTATTTGCTATGCATTGGTGGGATTATACAAATGAATTTTTTAATTTAAATGGAAGAATTAGTATTTTTTATTCTTTTGCATGGGGAATTATTGCAATTATTTTTATTAATCATATTTATCCTTTTTTGAAAAAGAAAATCAATTTGCTTTTAGCTAAAATTCCTTATACTGTTCAAGTTTCTACTCTTTACTTATTATGTGGAATTTGGATAGTGGATACAATTGCTTCATTTATACGCTATTTATAAAGTTTTACTCTTTTCTTTTGGAAATAGCTAGTCCATCTCCTACTTCTAGAATTTTGGTTTCTAAATTAGGATTTTGTGTAACTTCTGCAATATATTCTCTTAAATTTCTAACTGCTGTGCGTTGTTTGTGTTTATTGTAGTCACTCATTACATAACCTTTATATAAAATATTATCTGCTATAATTATTCCTGTTTTGTTTAAACATCTTAGTGCTTCTTTTAAAAAGAATGGATATTTTCCTTTTGCTGCATCTATAAATACTATATCATATATATCATTTAATGTTGGAAGAATTTCTACTGCATCGCCTTGATAAATATGGATTTTTTCTTCTACCTCGGCTTTTTTTATGTTTTCTTTTGCTTCTTCTACTTTACATTCATCTCTTTCTATTGTATCTATGTATCCATTTGGCTGTAAATATTCTGAAAAGCAAATTGCAGAATAGCCAACTGCTGTACCTATTTCCAATATTTTAAGAGGTGATTGCTCTTTTAAAATTTTGCTAATCACCTCTAATGTGTCATCCATAATAATTGGTATATTTTCTTCTAATGCTTTTTGTTTAATTTTTTCTAATTCTACTTTATTCATTTTTTAACGTTCACTTTCTATTTTTCCATCTTTTAATGCATTAGTAACTAATTTTTAGAATATTAATAATATTTATATTGTTATTTTATTATTCAGATGCTACTCTTCTTGCCATTCTTTCTCTTGTTTTATTATCTAATATTTTCTTTCTTAAACGAATATTTTTTGGTGTTACTTCAACAAGCTCGTCCTCTGCTATAAATTCAATAGCTTTTTCTAGTGACATTTGAACTGGTGGTACTAAGCGAAGTGCATCATCTGAACCAGATGCTCTTGTGTTTGTTAAGTGTTTTTCTTTACATACATTTATGGAAATATCTTCATTTCTAGAGTTAATTCCTACTATCATGCCTTCATATACTTCTACACCTGCACCTATTAGAAGTTCTCCTCTTTCTTGTGCATTGTATAATCCATAAGTAATAGATGTGCCTTGTTCAAATGCAACTAGTACACCTCTTGTTCTAGCTTGAATTTCACCTTTATATGGTTCATAGCAGTCAAAAATGCTATTCATAGTTCCTTCGCCTTTTGTATCTGTTAAAAATTCTGTACGGTAACCAATTAGTCCTCTTGCTGGGATTTTGAATTCAACTTTAGTATGTCCGGTCTCTGCTGGTTCCATATTAAGCATTTCTGCTTTTCTTCTTCCTAGTTTTTCAATTACAGTTCCAATTGAGTCATCTGGAACATTTACAACTAGTCTTTCAATAGGTTCACATTTTACGCCATCTATTTCTTTAAATATAACTTTTGGACGAGATACTAAAAGTTCAAATCCTTCTCTACGCATTGTTTCTATTAATACAGATAAATGTAATTCACCACGTCCACATACCTCAAAACTATCTGGAGTATCGGTTTCTTTTACACGTAAACTTACATTTCTTTCAAGTTCTTTAAATAATCTATCTCTAATGTGTCTAGATGTAACAAATTGTCCTTCTTTTCCAGCAAATGGTCCATTGTTTACACTAAATGTCATAGATACTGTTGGTTCATCTATATCTACGAAGTCTATTTTTTCTGGGTTGTTACTGTCACAAATTGTTTCCCCAATGTTAATGTCTGCAATACCAGAAATACAAACAATATCTCCTGCTCCAACACTTTCTGCTTCAACTCTTTTTAAACCTTCATAAGTGAATAACTTAGCTATTTTTCCTTGAGTTATTTTGTCATCTTTTTTGCAAATAGCTACACTCATGCCAGTATTTATTGTTCCACGTTCAACTCTACCTATTGCAATTCTTCCTAAATAATCATCATAGTCAATATTAGATACTAACATTTGCATTGTGCCTTCAGTATTGCAGTTTGGTGCTTTAATGGTTTTAATTATAGTATCAAATATACAAGTTATATTATCACTTTCATCTTCTAGGTTCATTTTTGCAATACCATTTTTAGCAGATGCATAAACAACTGGAAAGTCTAGTTGCTCGTCATTTGCGTTAAGTTCAATAAATAGTTCTAATACTTGGTCTACTACTTTTAATGGATTTGCACCTGGTCTATCTATTTTATTTATTACAACTATTGGTTTTAAATTAAGTGCTAAAGATTTTTTTAGTACTTCTCTTGTTTGTGGCATTGGACCTTCAAAAGCATCTACTAATAGAAGAACGCCATCTACCATTTTTAAAACACGTTCTACTTCTCCGCCAAAGTCAGCATGACCTGGGGTATCTACAATATTTATTTTAATGCCATTATACATAACAGAAGTATTTTTGGCTAAAATTGTAATTCCTCTTTCTTTTTCAATATCTCCTGAATCCATAATTCTTTCTGATACTTGTTCGTTTTCTCTAAATACATGGCTTTGTTTTAAAAGTGCATCTACTAGTGTTGTTTTTCCATGGTCAACGTGTGCAATAATTGCGATATTTCTAATATTTTCGTTGTTCATTTTTATACCCTCTTTTATTCTTTATTAATTTATAAAACTTTTTTAAGCTCAACATTACTATTATAAATTAATTTTTTTCATTTGTCAACATAATTATGTTATCCATTATTTCTTTACTTGCTTTGTCTAAAAGTTCTTTATCTGGTTTATTTGTTTTATATTCACTAAAGTCTAGTGGTTTTCCATAATTTAATTTAATTCTATGAAATGGCTTTAAAGTTCCTTGAATTCCAACTGGAATTACAGGCACATCAGTTTTTAATGCCATAAATGCAGCACCGTTTTGAGCCTTTCCGTTTTTTTCCATTCCGTTTCTGGTTCCTTCTGGGAAAATTACTAAAATTTGCTCATCTTTTAGAACTTTTAGAGCAAATTTTATAGATTCTATATCCATTTTCCCTCTTTTTACTGGAAATACACAACATTTTTTGGCTATCCACTTAATAAAGTTGTTTTTGAATAATTCTTCCTTTGCCATTACATACGAAACTCTTTTTATTGAAGATACTAAAATTGGTGGGTCCCAATTAGATCTATGGTTTGCACATACTATATATGCTCCTTTTTTTGGTATATTTTTTTCTCCTACTTTTTCTATTCTAAATGTTATAAAAAGAAATATACGTAACAAAAATATAACTATTTTTCTAATCATTTAATTCACCCTTTATTTTTTATATATTAATTTTTATTGCTTCATTTTGTTATTTCTTTATTAAGAAATAACAATTAATTACTTACTATTGTTTTCATATTTTTCATTAATAATTTCTTTTACTTTTTTATTTACTTCTTCAATAGTTAGTTTTGTAGTATCTATTACCACTGCACCTTCTGCTATTCTTAAAGGTGCTACCTCTCTATGAGTATCATCGTAGTCTCTTTTTTCCATTGCTTTTAAAGTTTCTTCAAAGGTTCCTTGTATGCCTTTTTCTTTGTTTTCTTTATATCTTCTTTTAGCTCTTTCTTCTAAGCTAGCATCTAAATAAATTTTAACATCTGCATTAGGAAATACAACTGTTGTAATATCTCTTCCTTCCATAATTATGTCTTTATTTTGTGCCATTTTTCTTTGCATATTTACCATCGTTTCCCTAACTTCTGGAATAGAAGATACTAGTGAAGAGAATGCTGATATTTCTTTTGTTCTAATATCTTTAGTTACATTTTCCCCATCTAGAAATATTTCTTGGTTTTCTTCATTATGTTGTATTTCAATATTAATATTTTTAGCAGTTTCGATAATTCTTTCTTTTTCTTCTAATGTATTTATTCCTAGTTTTAAGCACTTAAGAGCTAAGCTTCTGTACATTGCACCTGTGTCTATATTTAATAAGCCCATTTCCTTTGCTATTAGTTTTGTTATTGTTCCTTTTCCAGTTCCAGATGGCCCATCTATTGCTACAACAAATGCCATTTTTATTCCTCCATACCTTCTATTTTTTCTTCAACTTGTTGCTTTTTTTCATCATCCATGTGAATTCCTTTTGCTACAATTGTTATATCTTGTACACTCATAGTTGTTAAAATTTCAATTTCTCTTTTAAGGTTTTGTTTAAATTCCCTTAATGCTTCTAATATGTTATAGCCATAATTAATAGAAACTTCCATATATATATTTGGTCCTTCTGGTTTACTTTCTACCCTTGTTCTCATAACTTTATATATTGCGTCTGAACGTTTAGCCAAATATTCTGCAATTTGCCTAAATACAGTATCTGAAATAGTAAATTTTCCTAAATAACTAAAAGTTGGCCTAATAATTGATTTTTCTGCCATATATGGTTCATTTCCCCTATCCTTTAATTTAAATATTTGTAAAGGGTCTAAAATGTATCCTGAAAAGTCTTTTTTAATTTCAAATGTAGGCACTGGTATAACATGCTTTCCTTGTGTAGTACGAATTCTTTTAGCTGTTTCCATTTCTGTTTCTGTTGCTACATCTTGAATGTATATTGTTTTATATGGCTTTGGAAGTCCTAAGTTTTCTGTAATTTTTTCAATCATTCCATCTGAAGTTCCCAAAATTAATATGGATTTTGGCTTATATTTTTTAATAGCTTTTTTCATTTCATTTCTATCTTTTTCATTTACAAATATTGCACCTTTTACAGTTTCTAACTTTGTAGGTGCTTTTTTAGCTGATGTACCACAAACCACATTATTTTCGTTAATTAATAAGCCATCATCTATAATATAGCTAATTCCATTTTCATTTGCTACCATTTGTGCTCTGTAGCTTTTTCCTGTACCAGATGGTCCAACAAAAGCATATACTTTTATATCTTCAGTTTGATTTATACTACTAAAAATTTGCATTTTTGTTTCCTTCCTTATTTTAATTTAAAACTTTATTGTTTTTCTAGCAAAAAGAAATTATAAATATAGCCTTGGTATTTCGTTTCAAATTTTATTGGTCCTTCTTTTAACCTTATTCCTTCTTTTGGAAAATTATTATATAAATCTGGATATTCTGAATCTATAAGCCAAATTCTTCCTGTATAATTATTTATAGCTTCTTCATAACTAGATACTGTTTCCATTCCTGGTCCATAGGCCTTATATGCTTCTATTATATCCCAACCTCCCAAATTTATAAAATATTGTTTATTTTCTGGGAAGAAAGCTGCTATTACTCCACCATTTCCAATATTAGAGTATATAATTATATCATCTTTTTTCACATTTTCTTTTAAATACTCAATTTGCTTCATATTTGTTTCATCATAATTGATTAATATGTTATTTACATTAGACCATATAGATACTGCTAAAATTAAAGCACAAATTATTACTGATACCCACGTTTTCTTTTCTTTTGCCATAAAAAATGCCATAGCAAAAATATATATTCCTGTAATTGCAAATAAATAACGTGAATATAGCACAGGTGAAAAAGTATATGAAACTAGTAAGTATGCACCTATAACAGCCCAATATACTATTATTCCCCATATTCCAGGCATTATATTTTCTTTTTCTTTTTTAGCTTTATATATACGATATCCAATGTATATATACATTAAAACTGAAGATATTAATGCTATTATTGTTGGTGCATCAAAAGTAAATACTGTATCTAGCTCTCTTCTAAATTGAAAACTTGGAACTTCTACTAATGTATTAATTCCTAAAGTTATCCAAAATCCTACTCCAACATGTTTTAGCTGTTTATATAAATATATTACCCATGGAATGTATAAAGCTATTTGTATAATTGCTAAAATTAGAAAACTATATAGTGCTTTTTTGTATTCTTTTCTGTTTTTTATTAAATAGATTAATAATATAAAATTAACTATGCAAGCTGTAACTGTTGCATAATAATGTATATAGCAACATGCTATACTATAAATTCCAAAAATTATTAAGTTTTTTTGCCATTTGTTATTTTTTAACTGTTTATAAAAGCGATATGCATAAATGCATAAAAGACATGTAAATAAACAGCTCCATGAATACATTCTAATTGCTCCACTATATGTAGAACATATTGGTAAAAAATATGTTAAAAATGAAAAGAATATTCCTACTTTTTCTCCAAAGTCCTTTCGTATATGGGTGTAGCCAAGTATTCCAAGTATAACAACTGCAAGTACTGAAAATAACCTAAAGGCTAATATATTGTTTCCAAAAACAATAAATACTATATGTAGCATCCAATAATATAGGGCTGGGTGTACATCGTTTCCTGTAATTTTCCATATATTTGAAAAATCGTGTTTTGCAATTGCTACTGAATAGCTTTCATCAAACCAAATATTACTATGAAATGCTGATAAACTAAGAAATATAATTCCAATTATTATTATAATTATGTGTACATATTTTAATTTCGTTTTTTTCATTTTGATTTTCCTTTCTGGCTTATATTTTACCATACCAAATTTTGTTTCTCAATACTTGCTTTAATTTTTTATTAATGATTTTGTAGCTAATTGTTTAAATAGTACTACTTTTCGCAGTTTTGAAAGGTCCCGTTCTGGCATTCTTCTTTGAATTTGCTTGACTAACAACTGGCATTTAAAAAAACAAGAAAACTAGTACTATTTAAGCTTTAATAATCATATAATAACCAAATTTCAAGAATGTATTGCTTTACAAAGTATATATGATATAATATTTTTCGTAAATAATTGTAGAAAAGGATGGATTTAAGTTGAAAAAAATCATATATATTTTTGGAATATTATTTCTAAGCATAGTTGTTATTTTAAATTTTGTATTTACAGCAAATTTAGATGCAGTTGAAGCAATTACAATTAATTTTAATTCTTTTTTATATATTATAGGTCTTATAGCTCTAGGAATATTTATATTTTTTATAGCTAGATTTATAAACAATAATTTATATAATACTGAAGATTGCAAACACTCTAAAATAAAAAAATATCTGCCTATTATAGCAGTATCAATTTATGCTATATTTGTTGTATTATGGCCTATTTTAGTAAGGCCTGGAATATATGGAGATTGTGGAACTGCTTGTGATATAGCCAAAATAATGTATAGTAATAATTACGAAGCACTTAATGATCCTACCTATACTCCTGATATTTCGTTAGGTGACTATATTCAAAGATATCATCATCAAATTACTCTTTCCTTTATTTATAACATTTTCTTTAAAATAATATGTTCTAATGAAGTGAGTTTTTTAAGAATATTAAATATTTATTCTATTTTTTTAATTGTATATTCGTTATATAAAATAAATACAGAGCTTTCTTACAAATATAAAACTAACAAAGTTTTAATGTTTATACTATTGTTAACTTTTATCACTTTACCAATGTTTTCTACATTTATATATGGAGATATTCCAAGTTTAGCTCTATGTTTGTTTGCAGTTTACTTTACAATGAAATACACTAGAACTAAAGAAATTAAGTATATTATATTTGCAAGTTTGCTTACAATGGTAGCATATATGATGAGAATGAATAGTTTAATATTTATAATTGCTACTGTAATATATTTATTATTAAATTTATTTAAAGAATTTACTAAAAAAGCATTAAAAGAAAACTTACTAAATATCACTCTAATTATTGCCTATGTAATTATTTCAATACTTCCATCTTCACTAGTGCAAAGTTATTACTTAAATAAATATAATTTAGATAGTAATAACACCTACCCTACTATAAGTTATATTCTTATGGGTATGGAAGATACAAGCTATAGAGGTAATGGTTGGTATGATACAAATATTAGTGAACCTGCTTTAAAAAATCCTGACATAAAAGATGAATATGTACAAAGGGTTAAAAATAGATTACAATATTTTTCGCAAAATATTGGTTATATTTTTGAGTTTTATACTTCAAAGCTTGCTTCTATGTGGACTGAAAATACATATTCTGCTATAAGAAATAATGCTACTGATAGCCGGAAATCAATTTGAAAGTTTTATAGGTCCACTTACTTTTTACCAAAAGGTTCTTTTAATAATAACTTGTATGTGTAGTTTAATAGTTTTAATACAAAATAGAAAAAATTTATCCCTTGAATTACTATTTTTAATTACAATTTTTATAGGAGGATTTGCATTTCATATATTATGGGAAGCAAAGTCTAGGTATATAATTCCTTATGTAGTTATACTAATACCTGTTGCCTCTGTGATAATAAAAACTAATTTTAAAAAGAAAAATACAAAGAATGGAGTTTTAAATGGGGTTTAATTTAAAAGGTTTAAATGAAAATATAGTTTTCAAAATTTTGTTTATATTAATTTTAGTTATTGCTATTGGTGTTAGAATTATATCATGGCCTAATGCAATTTCACAAGTAAATGTCGATGAGGCTATGACTGCTGTTAATGCTAAAACAATAGCAGAAAATGGCGTAGATATGTATGGTACAAGTTTCCCAGTTTATTTAGAAGCTTGGAGAACTGCTGGTCAAAGTGTAATGTTACTGTATTTAATGGCTATTTGCATAAAAATTTTTGGTTTTTCATTTATAAGCGTAAGACTTCCAATGCTTGTTGTTAGCATTATTTCAATTATTATTTTTTATGATTTTGTAAAGCGTATATTTAATAATAAAAAAATAGCATTGTGTGCAATGGCATTTATTAGTATTTGCCCTTGGCATTTGCTTCAATCTATTTGGTCTATTGATTGCAATATGTTACCACATTTTATGCTTATTGCCACTTATTTATTGTATCGTGGCATAACAGATAAAAAATGGCTTTTATACTTATCTATGTTCTTCTTTGCTATTACAATGTATACATACGGAGTTGCTGTTTATATAGTACCACTATTTCTTTTTATTTGTGCTATTTATTTACTTGTAAAGAAATTAGTTAATATAAAGCAAATTTTAATTTGCTTTATTATTTATTTTACATTTAGTGCACCAATTTTTGCAATGTATGTAATTAATGCATTAAAAATTGAAACTAATATTCATTTTGGACCTATAACAATTCAGTATTTCCAGAATAATATACGTACTGATGATATGATATTCTTTTCTAATAATATAGTTCATGATTTTATTAATAATACAAAAAGTTTATTTTTAACTTTCTTTACTCAATATGATAATTTAGTATGGAATGGAGCCAAAGCCTTTGGAACAATATATCATATATCTATTTTATTTTTCTTTATAGGAATTATTAATTTAATAATTCACAAAGAAAAAAGAAATGCTGGCACATTCTTTTTTGGAGTATGGTTAATTTTAGGTATGCTAGTTGGAATTGTTATTAAAGGTGCTAATATTAACAGATTAAATAGTATTTGGATACCTACCCTATTTTTTAGTTTTTGTGGAATTTATTATACTTGTAGTAAAATAAAAGTTTTTAAATATATTATTAGTGTAATTTATGTTTTACTATTTATTTGCTTTACTACCTATCTTTATACTTCTTACACTTCTATTATTGATAATTCTTGGTGTTTTTCTGCAGGATATATAGATGCTTTACATTATTCTTCACAAACTTTGCAAAAAAATAATATATGCTTTTATGGTGGTGATAATTTTAATGTTTATATTAAATTTCAAGATGGTTTAGATAATACTTCTTCTGAACGTATTTATGTCAAAGATGTTTTTATTAATAGATTGTACAACAAAAAAGAAAACGAAGCTTTTATAATTACAAATGAATACTTAGAAATTATGAATATTGATTTTGAACTTTATAATTTAAAAGATTATCAGATTGGAAATACACATATTATTTACTAAAAAATAGAATATTAGGGCTTTAAAGATTACAAGCAGTTATTTATATCAAATATTTGTTACAGCAAAAAAAGAATATAAATTGTTTTGCAATAACTAAAACAATTTATATTCTTTTTATTATACTTATTCAATTTTTTCTACATTAACGTTGCTTGCGACTTCATTAATTGCAATTTTTCTAATATGTTCAATTTTAACCCAGTTTGTATCACGTTTAAATAAGCATTTAAAGTTTATCATAAGCCATGAACCTAAAAATAATGGATAACATAGTAAGCCTTTTATCATAGGTTTAATAGGCCTTTTGTCTAATATCATAATAAGTATTGCTGTTGCTATAGGTACTATAAATGTTGGTATTAAATATCTTAATAAATTTATAACTAGTTCAGTACTCGTCATTCCTTGTCCTGCATACATAACAAAATTTAAAAATAATAATACAAGTGTTGCTACAAACATAGGAATACTACCAATAATGTATAAAAATCCGTCAAAGTTCATAATTGTTTTATGTTCTTTAATTGCTAAAGCTAGTGGTTTAGCATATTCTTTTATACATTGAATATGTCCAACTGTCCATCTACTTCTTTGGTTCCAACTTTGTTTAAATCCAAGTGGTTGCTCATCATAAACAATTGCATCTGTTGCCCAGCCTAATTTTTTACCTTGTATAATTCTTTTTAGAGAAAATTCAATATCTTCTGTTAATGTTTTTGTTTCCCAACCATTTGGTTTTACAACATCAAATTTTACCATAAAGCCTGTTCCATTTATTAATGGAGATAAGCCTATATTGTATCTTGCTAAATGATAAAAACGGTTCATTGTCCAGTAAAAGATTGCGTATCCTGCTGTTATCCAGTTATCTGTAGGATTTTTTATGTCTCTATAACCTTGAACTACGTCTTCACCTTGGCAAAGTTTTTTATTCATATTTTTAATAAAATCTTTGTCTACAATATTGTCTGCATCAAATATACAAAATGCATCATAATCAGCATTTTCCTCAATTTTTTGTTTTAAAAACCAATTTAATGCATATCCTTTTGTTTTTTTACTTGGGTCAAATCTTTCATAAACTATTGCTCCAGCTTCTTTTGCTACTTGTGCTGTGCAGTCTGTGCAATTATCTGCAATAACATAAATGTCTAGTAACTCTTTTGGGTAATTTTGATTTTTTAGGCTTTTTATTAATTCTGCTACAACACTTTCTTCATTATGCGCTGGTATAATTGCCATAAATTTATGATTTTTGTTAATTAATAATGGTTTGTCTTTTAATTTTACTAAAGAAGAAACACTAATTGCTAATTGGTACAACCAGAATATTGTTATAATCCATACTAATGCTTGCTGTATGATATATAAATATTCCATTTTTTCTCTCCTCTTCTTGTTTATTTAGTATATATTGTATACTTTATTTTTCACAATATTTATTATATTACTAGTTTTATACTTTTTCAACTTTTCTTTTTAGAATTAAAAAATTCTTAAGAAATTAGTTCTCTTTAGGCTCTAAGTCTTTCATATTTAGGTTAATTCTGCCTTGGCTATCTATTTCAGAAACTTTAACAGTAATTTCATCTCCAACATTTAATACATCTTCTACTTTTTCAACTCTTTTGCTTGAAATTTTAGAAATATGAAGAAGTCCTTCGTTTCCTCCACCTAAATCTACAAATGCACCAAATGGCATTATTTTAGTTACAGTTCCATTGTATATGCCACCTACTTCAATAATTTTAGCTACATCTAAAATCATATCCATTGCTTTTTTTGCACTTTCAGTTTCTGATGAATATACACATACTTTTCCATCATCTGAAATATCAATTTTAACTCCGGTTTCATCAATAATTTTGTTAATCATTTTTCCACCAGGTCCTATAACATCTTTTATTTTTTCTGTGCTAATTGTTTCTGTTAAAATTTTTGGTGCATATTTTGAAAGTTCTTCTCTTGGTTTATTAATTACTGGAAGCATTACATTATCTAAAATATAATCTCTTGCTATTTTTGTTCTTTCAAATGCTTCTTTTATAATATCATATGTTAAACCATCTATTTTAATATCTACTTGAATTGCAGTAATACCATCTTTTGTTCCACCTACTTTAAAGTCCATATCTCCAAAGAAGTCTTCTATTCCTTGAATATCTGTAAGCATAATGTATCTGCTTGGGTCGTTTTTATCTGTAACTAAACCAGTAGAAATACCTGCAACTGGCTTTTTAATTGGTACACCTGCATCCATTAAAGCAAGTGTGCTTCCACAAATACTTGCTTGAGATGTAGAACCATTAGATGAAAGTACTTCTGATACAACACGAATTGAGTATGGGAATTCTGCTTCTGATGGAATAACTGGTACTAGTGCTTTTTCTGCTAAAGCTCCATGTCCTATTTCTCTTCTTCCTGGTCCACGAGAAGGTTTTGCTTCTCCTACACTATATGATGGAAAATTATATTGATGCATATATCTTTTTGTTTCTTCTTCATCTAATCCGTCTAATAATTGTTCTTCACTTTTCATTCCAAGTGTTACTACAGACATAACTTGAGTTTGACCTCTAGTAAAAATGGCACTACCATGAACTCTTGGAAGTACTCCTACTTCACAAGAAAGTGGTCTTATTTCATCTATTTTTCTTCCATCTGGACGTTTGTGTTCTTCTAATATCATTTGTCTAACACAAGCTTTTTCTAGGTCGTGAATACTATCTGCAATATCTGATTTCTTTTCCTCAGAAGCTTCTTCACCATATTTTTCTACAAAATATGCTGTAATATCTTCTGTGATTTTTTCTATATTGGCATCTCTTACAGTTTTATCGGTAGCTTGTACATCTTGGTACATTCTATCTTTGAAGTTTGCTTCAATTTCACTATAAACTTCTGGATCCACTGCAAAAGATTTATATTCAAATTTTGGTTTTCCAATTTCATTTTTAATATCTGTAATGAAATTACAAATCTTTTTGATTTCTACATGTGCTGTTTTAATTGCTTCTAGCATAGTATCGTTTGATATTTCGTCTGCTCCAGCTTCAATCATTGTTATTTTATCTAAAGTTCCTGCTACTGTTAAAGTTAATCTTGATTTTTCTCTTTGTGCTAAAGTTGGGTTAATAATAATTTGATCATCTACATATCCTACATTTACTGCTGCTGTAGGTCCTCCAAATGGTATGTCTGAAATAGAAAGTGCAGCAGATGCACCTATCATAGCACATACTTCTGGGCTGTTATCTGGTTCTACTGATAATACAGTTGCTACAACGCAAGTATCATTTCTAAAATCTTTTGGGAATAATGGTCTTAAAGGTCTATCTATTGCTCTTGAAGTTAATATAGCCTTATCTGCTGGTTTTCCTTCCCTTTTTGTAAATCCTCCTGGAATTTTTCCTACTGCATATAATTTTTCTTCATAATCAACAGATAATGGGAAAAAGTCAACTCCTTCTTTTGGTTCTTTTGCTGCTGTTACGTTTACCATAACAACAGTTTCTCCGTAGCGTACCATCACACTACCATTTGCAAGTTCTGCAATTTTTCCTGTTTCAATTACTAATTTTCTTCCTGCTAATTCAGTTTCATAAGTTTTAAACATAAATCTTTCTTCCTTCCTTTAGGACATTCAATTAGCTTGTCCTCTTTCACCAAAATTGGACGTTTGCTTTTTAGTCAAACGTCCAAAATTTATTTTATTTTCTTAGTCCTAATTTTTCAACGATGTCTCTGTATCTTTGAACATCTTTTTTGGCTAGATATGCAAGTAAATTTCTTCTTGAACCTACCATTTTTAAAAGACCTCTTCTTGAGTGATTGTCTTTTACGTGAACTTTTAAATGTTCTGTTAATTCATTAATTCTTTCTGTTAAAAGTGCTATTTGAACTTCTGGTGAACCAGTGTCATTAGCGTCTCTTTTATAAGTATTAATGATTTCTTGTTTTCTTTCTTTTGTCATAATAATTCCTCCTTTATTTTTTTATTTGCCTAAAACTGAGTTTAAGTGGAGTTTTATTTCTTAAACTAAGTAAAAGGTAAGTTTTTTAACATTCTTATTTTACCATACACTGGAGAAAAAAGCAATATTTTACAAAAAAAATGTGCACTACTTTTTTATATGTGCATTCAAAATTCTAATGCAACAAAAACTTAATATATATTTTAATTGTTAAGCTGTGTTTTTTATCTTATTT
>CANQAI010000024.1 GCA_947589265.1 uncultured Clostridia bacterium
TAAATTTTAAGATTACAATTTTACTAAA
Organism: uncultured Clostridia bacterium; assembly: GCA_947589265.1. Classification (GTDB taxonomy): domain Bacteria; phylum Bacillota; class Clostridia; order TANB77; family CAG-508; genus CAG-273. The sequence goes on from CANQAI010000024.1 coordinate 29, forward strand.
AATATTGAGAACCCCAGAAAAAATATCTGGGGTTTGTCAATACTCTGAATAAAAAACCTATATATAGGTTTTTTATTTTTTTGTGCAATTTGGTCAGTAAAATAAAAACTTAGGGATAATTCGTTGACTTTATGAATATTAAGTTATAAAATAAGAAAGCAATAATATACTATTGCTAAGAAAAAATATAAATAAAATGAATTATGAGTTCATTTTGCAAGGAGAAAATAATGAGAATATTATTAGATGCAATGGGAGGAGATAATGCACCAGACGCCAATATAAAGGGCGCAGTACAAGCAATAAATGACATTGAAGCAGAAGTAGTTTTAATAGGAAATGAAGAAATAATTAAATCAAGAGTAAAAGAATTATATGGAAAGGAATTATTAGAAATATCTTCAAGATTAACCATACATAATGCATCAGAAACCATAGAAATGGAAGATGTTCCAACACAAGCAATTAAACACAAGAAAGATTCTTCAATGGTTGTAGGATTTAATATGCTAAAAGATGGCCAAGGAGATGTTTTTATTTCTGCAGGAAATTCAGGTGCTTTACTTACAGGAGCAACACTATTAGTTGGAAGAATTAAAGGTGTAGATAGACCAGCCTTAGCTGGAATTTTACCTGCATACAAAAGTAGATTGGTATTAATGGACTGTGGAGCAAATACAAACTGCAAACCAATAAATTTACTTCAATTTGCTCAAATGGCTAGTATTTATTTAAGTACAACATTAGGGGTAAAAGAACCAAAAGTAGGATTATTAAACATTGGAACAGAAGAAACCAAAGGTAATGAACTAACAAAAGAAGCATATCGTTTGCTAAAAGAAAATGCTAAAGAATGTAATATTAATTTTATTGGAAATGTAGAAGGAAGAGATGCATTTTCTGGAAATGTAGATATTGTAGTAACAGATGGCTTTACAGGAAATATATTCTTAAAATCAATAGAAGGCTTAGGAAAATTTGTTAAAAGAACATTAACAGAAAGTTTAAAAAGAAATTTAATTACTAAAATAGCAGCAGTTCCGAGTCTACCAGCTATAAATAGATTTGCAAAAACTGTTGATTACAAAGAATATGGTGGAGCATTATTTTTAGGTGTTAAAAAACCAGTTGTAAAGGCACATGGAAGTAGTGACGAAAAACTATTTGAATTTACTATAAAGCAAGCAGAACAATTTGTAAAAAACAAAGCAGTTGAGCAGTTAATACAAGAATTTGAAAAGGAAGAAGAAAAAATATAAAATATTTTGAAAAGAACTTGACAATTAAAACCATATGTATTATCTTTAGATAAGCAAAGCAATAATAATTTAAAGGAGGTGAAATTACAACAATGGGTTCAGATGAAGTTTTTGAAAAAGTAAAAAGTATTATAGTAGAACAACTAGGAGTTGCAGACACTGCAGTTACTATGGAAGCATCTTTTATCGATGATTTAGGTGCAGATTCTTTAGATATTGTTGAATTAATTATGGCATTAGAAGAAGAATTTGACATTGAAATTCCAGATGCTGATGCAGAAAAAGTAGTAACAGTAAATGATGTTGTAGAATATATAAAGGAGCATGTTGCTTAGTATAAAAATTAAAAATGAAGGGGCAAAACAGTCCTTTCTTTTTTTATGTTTTAACAAATATGTAAAAGATATACATTGCTTTTTCAGCCTAATTAATATATAATATAATTGCCAAAGGCAAGTTATTTGGTAATATTCAAATGGGAGGAATTGTTAGTAAAGCTAACATAAATAAATATGGATTTTACAGAATTAGAACAAAGCATAGGCTATACCTTTAAAAACAAAGAACTCTTAAAAAAAGCACTAACACATACATCTTATGCTTATGATAACCATATAGAAAGTAATGAAAAGTTAGAATTTTTAGGAGATAGCATTTTAGAATTTATTTCTAGCAAATACATATATGCAAATTATCCAAATTTAAAAGAAGGAGAAATGACTAAAGTGAGAGCTGAAGTTGTTTGCGAAGATAGTTTATTTTTAGTAGCACAAAAACATCATTTTAGTGATTTCTTATATCTAGGAAAAAGTGAAACAGTAAGTAATGGCAAAACAAAACCTGCTATTTTAGCAGATAGTGTTGAAGCTATAATTGCAGCTATGTATTTTGACAGCAATTTAGGTGAAGCCGAAAAGTTTATTATAACAAATTTGAAAGATGCAATTGAAAAATCTAGTAAAAATGTTGGAATGAAAGACCATAAAACAGTACTTCAAGAAAAACTTCAAGAAAATGGAAATGTAAGAATTGAATATGAAGTAATTAAAACTATTGGACCAGATCATGACAAAACCTTTATTGTACAAGTATCTTGTAATGGCAAATACTTAGCAACAGGAGAAGGAAAGACTAAAAAACATGCAGAAATGCAAGCAGCCCAAAAAGCATTAGAAACAATGGAATAATTAAAAAATAATCAAGTGCTATTATGAAGTAATAATATTAGAATTAAAAATAATGGAAGGAAATATAAAATGAAAAAAGAATACATTATACCAATTTTTGTACCACATTTAGGTTGCCCACATAAATGTACATTTTGTAATCAGCAAAAAATTACTGGACAGGAAAAACAGGTAACTGCAAAAGATGTAAAAGATACAATAGAATATTATCTAAAAAATTTTAAAGACAATTCAAAATATGTAGAAGTTGCTTTTTTTGGTGGAAGTTTTACAGGAATTGATGAAAAAATTCAAAATGAACTTTTAGAAGCAGCAAATGAATATATTAAAAATGGAAAAGTAAATAGCATACGTATTTCAACAAGACCAGATTATATTGATAAACCAATTCTAAAAAGATTAAAAAAATATAATGTAAAGACTATTGAATTAGGAGTACAATCTACAAATGATTATATTTTAGCAAGATGCCAAAGAGGGCATACATTTGAAGACGTAAAAAAAGCTTCAAGGCTTATTAGATGGAATGGATTTATACTAGGACATCAAATGATGATAGGGCTTCCAGAAAGTACAAAATTAGACGAAATTAATACAGCTAAACAGTTAATAAAATTAAAACCAAAAATCGTTAGAATTTATCCAGTTCTTGTAATAAAAGATACTGAACTTGAAGAAGAATATGAAAAAGGTGAATATCAACCTTTAACAGTAGAACAAGCAGTAGAACGTTCAAAAGAAGTTATGAGCCTATTTAACAAAGCAAAGATCGAAGTAATTAGGTTAGGACTTCAAAACACAGAAGAAATAACAGACCCAAAAGTAAGCCAAAGTACAGTTGCAGCTGGTCCTTATCATCCAGCATTTAGACAACTTGTAGAGTCTAGCATGTGGTATGATGAAATTGTAGCTAGAATAAAAAAATTCAATGTAAAAGTAATGCAAGTACAAATTACTGCAAATCCAGAAAATATTAATTCTATTATAGGACATAAAAAAGAAAACATATTAAAATTAAAAGAAATATATGATGTAGAAGTTAGTATTAAGCCAGATGCATCTGTTAAAAAGGGAAAATTTGAAATAGAAATTGAGAAAACTTATGAAGACGTTTTAGAAGAACAAAGAGAAAAAATCAAAATCAATAAATAGCAATTTAAATTTAATGCCATTTATATGAAAATTAAATTAGCCATAACATAAATTATTTATATAGTCCGAATAAAATCATCCATTATTGCAAATAATTAGTAATGATGGGTGATTTCTATTATAGTTAAAATATAAAAATCCACTTTTCTTATATAATAATTAAATTGAAGGAGCACCTTTTTATGGACTATGTAAAAAACAAAAAAATGGTTATATTAAGAAAATATTTAATAGATGGTGTATATATTTTAGTTGGCTGTATTATTATGGCAATAGGAACAGCACTTTTTTTACTTCCAAACCAACTTTCATCTGGAGGATTCTCTGGTATATCAACTATTATTTATTATTTCTTACACTTTCCACTAGGAACTACAATGTTAGTGTTAAATATTCCATTTTTAGTATGGGCTTTATTTAAGCTAGGAAAAGAAATAGTAATTAAATCAATAGCAGGAACTGTACTGCTTGCAGTTTTTATTGATTTATTTGAAAAAGTTCCCAAATTAACAGATGATAGATTTTTGGCATGTATTTATGGAGGAATTTGCATTGGTATTGGAATGGCACTTGTTTTAAAAGCCTCAGCATCAACAGGAGGCACAGACTTAATTTCATATATAGTAAGGGCATATAGGCCACATATAAGAACCAGTAATATAATTGTTATTTTAGATATAATAATTATTAGCTTAAATGTACTATTCTTTAAAGAAATAGAAATAGGCCTTTATTCTGCCATTGCAATTTACATTGTAGGAAAAATGATAGACATAGTATTTGAAGGTGTTAATTTCACGAAAATGATGTTTATTATATCTAATAAATACAAAGAAATATCTATGGAGGTAGGAGAAAAACTACAAAGAGGAAGTACTGCAATATATGCAAAAGGAATGTATACAAAAGAAAAAAGAATGATGCTTATGTGTGTAGGCTCAAGAAACGAAGTCGCAAAAATAAGAGAAATTGCTGTAAAAATAGACCCAAAGGCATTTATTGTAATTGCAAATGCAAGAGAGACTTGGGGAAAAGGCTTTAAAAAAAGTAGCAATTAGACAAAAACTAGCTTTTATGTTATAATAACTATAAGAGAGGATGTGATTAAAATGGCAAAAATAAATGAATTTGGAGAAATTATTAGAGAAGAACAAGAAGAACAAATGCAAGAACAAATACCAACATTTACACCACCAAAAGCACAATCTTTTAAAGAAAGCTTAAAAGTAAAAGTACCTCCTTCTAGTGAAAAAAGGAAGGAAAAAGATGAAGAAAAGCAAGTAGAGCATGAAGAAGAAAGATAATTTTAATAATAAAACTAAAAACAGTATTTAAAAATACTGTTTTTTAATGTATAATAAAAATAGAAATATTGTTATAAATACGAAAGGAACATCTTATAAAATGAAAGAGCAAACATATAAAATTGATTTAATTAAGGCTTTTAATTTAGAGCATATATTTGAGTGTGGACAATGTTTTAGATGGAATAAAGAACAAAATGGAAGCTATACAGGTGTATTTAAAAACAATGTATTAAATGTAAAAATAGAAAACAATCAAATTATTTTCCAAGGAATTTGTGAGAACAATATAAAAGAAACTGTAGAGGAATATTTTGATTTAAAAAGAGACTATGAAAAAATAAAAAAGAGTTTAAGCAAGATAGATGAACCATTAAAAACTAGTATAGAATATGGAAGTGGAATTAGGCTTTTAAATCAAGACTTGTGGGAAACTACAATTTCATTTATAATATCAGCAAATAACAATATACCAAGAATAAAAGGAATTATAGAAAGACTATCAAAGGAATATGGAAAACCAATTGTATGGAATGGAGAAATTTACTATACTTTCCCAACAGTAGAAGAATTATCAAGAGCAACAGTAGAAGACTTAAGAAAATTAGGGTTGGGCTTTAGAGACCAAAGAGTATATGAAACAACAAAACTTATTTACACAAAACAAGTAAATTTAGAAGAACTACAAAACCAAGAAGACAGCAAGCAAATAAGAGAAGTGCTATTAACCCTTCCAGGAGTTGGACCAAAGGTAGCAGACTGTATAATGCTATTTTCAACTCTTAAGTGCTTAGATGTATTCCCTGTTGATGTATGGGTAAGAAGAGTTATGAATGAACTATATTTTAAATTGCCAGAGGAAAGTAAATTAAAAAGAGAGCAAATAGAAACTTTGGCAAAAGAAAAATATGGAAACTTAGCTGGAATAGCACAACAATATTTGTTTTATTGGAAAAGAGAAGCATAATGTTGCATTAACAAACGTCCCTAAAGTTGTGGCAAAAGGAGGAGAAAAAATTGAGCTTACAAATTATATATGGAGTAGCAGGAACAGGAAAAACAAACTATATATTTGAAGAAGTGCAAAAAAAAATAAAAGAAAATTCTAAATACCCTATAAAAATAATTACACCAGAACAATTTTCTTTTACAGCAGAGAAGCAACTTCTAGAAACATCTCCTTCTAAAAGTATGTTAAAAGCAGAAGTTATTACATTTGCACGTATGGCATATAGAATATTAAATGAAGTTGGTGGAAAAGCAAAATTAAGACTTTCAAGCCCAGGAAGAGCAATGCTTGTTAATTATATTTTGCTAAATCAAAAAAATGATTTTTCATTTCTAGCAGGTTCAGAAGAAAATGTTGAAATGATAACAAGGCAGTTAACAGAACTAAAAAAACATAAGGTGGGGGGAGAAACTTTAGAAAAAGCTATAAATACCACGAATAATAAATATTTACAAGTTAAGCTTCAAGATGTTAAAACTTTATATGATGCATATACAAAAACTATTGAAAATAGATACATTGATGAAAATGATGATTTAACACTTTTAGCCGAGAAGTTGGAAAACTCAAAAGAATTTACAAATTGCGATATTTATATTGATGAATTTGTAGGATTTACAACTCAAGAATATGAAGTATTAAGAAAGCTTATGAGATTATCACATAAAATAACAATTACTGTTTGTGCAGATAATTTAGAAGAAAATACTAATCCAGATGTAGATACGTTTTATGCAAATAAACAAACAGCATCTAGAATTATGAATATAGCAAATGAAGAAAATGTGCCAATAGAAAAACCAATTTATTTAAAAGAGGTAAAAAGATTTAAGTCTAAAGAATTAGCACATTTAGCCAATAACATAAGTACACCATTTTATAAAAAGTATAATGAAGAAATAAATGATATTTCACTATTTCTTGCAAGCAATCCATATTCTGAAATAGAAAATGTTGCAATGGAAATAGTAAAATTAGTAAAAAAAGGATATAAGTATGAAGATATTTCAGTTATTACTAAAAATATAGATACATATTCAAACTTATGCATAGTAATATTTTCAAAATATAATATTCCAGTTTTTATTGACGAAAAAAAAGATTTTAGTAGCAATATTTTAGTTAAATATATATTGTCTATTTTAGAAGTTCTATCTAAAAACTGGTCTTATGAAGCGATATTTAGTTATATAAAAACTGGATTTCTTAATCTGGATGAACAACAACAATCACTTCTAGAAAACTATGTTATTAAATGGGGAATTAAAGGAAGCAAATGGTATGCAAAAGAATGGAAATTTTATGATGAAACAGAAGAGGAGCAAAAACAAATTTTATATAGCAAAGAGCAAGTAGTAACTCCATTACTTGAATTTAAAAAAAGCCTGCAAGGGCTAAAAACTGTAAAAGACATATCATCTAGCATATATGAATTTTTAATTGAGAATAATATATCAGAAAAATTAAAAGAAAAAATACAATATTTAAAAGAAATTAATGAATTAGAAAAAGCTAAAGAATATGAAAAAAGCTTTGAAATTTTCATACAATTATTAGATGAAATTGTATTAGTTTTAGGAGAACAAAACATCACATTTGAAAAATATGCAAAAATATTAAAAATGGGATTTACACAAAGTCACTTAGGAGTAATACCAGAGGCTGCAGACCAAGTAATAGTAGGTGATGTTGACCGTTCTAGGTCACACAAAATTAAAGTATCATTTTTAATAGGTCTAAATGATGGTATTTTTCCAGCAATTCAAAAAGATGAAGGTTTTTTAGATGATGATGATAGGCAAGAACTAAAACAGCAAGGCATAGAACTTGCTAAAGGAACAATGGAAAAACTTTATGATGACAATTTTAATATTTATAAAGCTTTTAGCACTGCAGAAGAAAAGCTATATTTATCTTATGTGTCATCAGATGCAGAAGGCAAATCTTTAAGACCATCAATTATTATTAACAAAATAAAAAGAGTTTTCCCAAAGGTTATTGAGGAAAGTGATGTTGTAAATAGAAAAAGTGAAATCTTGTTAGAGAATACTACATTTGATGAACTACTTATAAAACTAAGAGACTTAAAAGAAGGGAAAAAAATAGATCCAATTTGGCTACATTTATATGACTATTATTTTACCAATGAAAAAGACAAATTAGAAAGTGCATTAAAAGCAATTAAATATCAAAATGTGCCAGATAAAATACAAAAGGAAAATATAAACAAACTATATGGAAACACCTTAAAAACAAGCATATCCCGTTTAGAAAAGTACAAGTCATGTGCATTTTCGTATTACCTAAAATATGGTCTAAAATTAAAAGAAACAAACAGCTTTAAAGTAGAATCAATCGATACTGGAAATTTTATGCATGAAGTAATAGATAGTTTTTTTGAAAGACTAGAAGAAATAGAGCTTAATGTTAAAAAAATTACAGATGAACAAATAAAAGAAATAACAGAGGAAATAGTAGAAGAAAAACTAGGACTAAAGAAATATGATATTTTTAATAGTATTGCAAAGTACAGAATTTTAGCACAAAGACTTAAAAAAGTAGTAGTAAATTCAATGAAATATATTGTAAATAGCTTAAAATATAGTGACTTTGAAGTGCTAGGACACGAACTAGAATTTAAAGAGGGAAAAGAATACAGCCCAATTACATATACATTAAATGATGGAAAAAAAGTAGAAATTACAGGAAAAATTGATAGGGTAGATATTGCAAAAACAAATGATGGTAAATACATTAGAATTATAGATTACAAATCATCTATAAAAAACATTAACTTAAATGAGGTTTTAGTAGGCTTACAGCTACAACTATTAACTTATTTAGATGCAACTTGCAAAGAAGAAGATGTGCTTCCAGCAGGAGTATTTTACTTTAATTTAATTGAACCTATTTTAAATGCAAATAGTGATTTAGAAGAGGAACAAATAGAGCAAGAACTAAAAAAACAATTTAGAATGCAAGGACTTATATTAGCAGACAGTAAGATCATTAAGAAAATGGACACAACTTTAGATGTAGGAAATTCAAACATAGTTCCAGCATATATAAATAAAGATGGCGAAGTTAGTGAGAAATCAAATACTTTAAGCCAAAAACAGTTTGAAAATTTGCAAAATTATATGGAAAAAATTATAAAGCAAATTTCAGAAGAAATTTTAAGTGGAAATATTGGAATAGAGCCATATTATAAAATTCAAGACAAAAAAACTCCATGTGAATATTGTGAATATAAAGCCATTTGTGGTTTTAATCAAACTACTAAAAACAATTATAGATATATTCCAAATTTATCTAAAGAAACAGTGCTTGAAGAGATGAAAAAAATATGATATAATTATACATATCTATTTCTAGGAGGGCTTTATCTATGATATCAACCTTTGTGCAATTTTGTACTGAGTGGATAGGAGTCGACCCTCGGTGGTCCAAGCTCATCGCAGTTTTAATAATTGTTTTGGTTCTGTTAGGACCAAGGAAGTTTATTACAATTAAAAAGACCGATGAAAATAAATGGACCATATTTTATAGATAAAAAGTAAATACTAATGATAAAATGAGGGCTCCTATTAGGGGCCCTCATTTGTTGTACTATTTGAGCAATTAACTATTGATTTTTCTGGCTAAATAGCTTAATATTATATAAGAAACTAATAATACATATAATTATAAGAAAAACGAAAGGAAAGAAAGTATGACAAAAGTTTGGGAAAATGAAAAACTAATATGTATAGAAGAAAAAGATGTGCAATATATACAATTTAAAAAGCTATTAGAATACCCAGAAATAAAACATTGTTATACATTAAGAAAAAATTTAAATTTTCCACCAATTTATAAAAATGAACAATTATTAAAACAAAGCTATAGAAAAATTTGTGACTGCTTAAATTTAGATTATACGAAAGTAATAAAACCACATCAAACACATACCACAAACGTAGAAATTGTAAATGAAGTAAAATCTTTAGAAAACGTAGATGGCTTATTAACAAATAAAGCAGGTCTAACTCTACTTACCACATCAGCAGATTGTATTTCTTTATTATTATATGATCCAATTAAAAAAGTAATTGGAAGTATTCATTCTGGCTGGAGAGGAACACTAGCAGGAATGTGTAAAAGTACAATTAATAAAATGATAGAAGGCTTTAACTCTAATACAGAAGATATAATATGCTGTATATGCCCAAGCATAAGAAAGTGCTGCTTTGAAGTAGATGAAGATGTTAAAAACGTATTCTACGAAAAATATAAAAATTTACCAGAAATAAAAGATATTATAATAAAAGATGAAATAAAAGAGGGTAAACAAAAATACAAAATAGACACAGTAAAAATAAATATTTGTTTATTAAAAGATTTAGGATTAAAAGAAGAAAACATTATAGATAGCAACATTTGCACAGTATGCCATAGTGATAAATTCCACTCATATAGAGTGGGTAAAGAAGCATCTGGAAGAAATGCAGCAATTGTGTCTCTTAATTGACGTTTTTAAAAGCGACAGCTTGTCGCTTTTGGGACACATGTAAAAAAATGACTTGTCCCTTTTTACCAAAAAGGGGAAAAAGGGACTGGCCCCAAAAAGGAGTTAAAATATATGATACCACAAAAATTACAAAAAGGTGATACAATAGGTCTTATTTCACCATCAGATGCTATAACTAAAGATGACCTAGAAATAATTAATAAATCTATTTTCTTAATGGAAAGTTCTGGATTTAAAGTAAAATTTGCAGAACATGCTTTAGAAAATACTTTAGGCTATGGCGCAAAAGCAAAGCAAAAAGCAGAAGATATAAATTCAATGTTTCAAGATAGAACTGTAAAGGCAATATTTTGCATTTGTGGAGGATTTAATTCAAACAGTACATTCGAGTATTTAGATTATGATAAAATCAAATATAACCCAAAAATTATTTGTGGATTTAGCGATTCTACATCATTATTAAATATAATTTACAATAAAACAGGTTTAGTTACATTCCATGGACCAACATTTAAGGCCTTAACCTCTTGGCAAACTGAATATGGTTATAAAGAAGTAATAAAACGTTTTACAGAAGGTGCACTTAGCCTAGGTACTACAGATGATGAATATACTACAATAAAAGAAGGAAAAGCAACAGGAATTTTAGTTGGTGGAAATTTAAGCCTAGTAAATGAAATGTCAAGTGGAAAGTACCAAATTGACTTTACAGATAAAATTCTATTTATAGAAGAGCTATTTTTAGAAACTCCACCAGCGCTAGTAAGTAATTATTTATATAATATGAAACAAAATGGTGTATTTGATAAAATTAAAGGAATATGGGTTGGAAATTATGATGGAAGTATATCATTAGAACGAATTTTACTAGATACTTTAGAAGATAACTACAAATTTCCAATAATAAAGTCAAATAATTTTGGACATACAGATAGAAAAACCGTAATACCAATAGGAACAATGACAAAAATTAATACAAACGCAGAAGTAAAAATTGAGTTATTAGAAAATTGTGTCTCTTAGGAGTGTTTAAAAGACTTGTAATATATGTCACAAAAACGACAAAATGACCACATAAACAAATGCCCCTAAAACGACAAAAGGAGAAGAAAATGTACGAAACATGGAAAGAACTAGAAAATAGCATTCAAAATTGTAGTAAGTGTAAATTATGCCAAAATAGGCATAACATAGTATTTGGTGAAGGAAACAAGGAAGCTGATATAATGTTTATTGGTGAAGGACCAGGAGCAGATGAAGACACACAAGGACTTCCTTTTGTTGGAAAAGCAGGTCAGCTTATGAACAAAGCATTTCAAGGCTTAGGAATAAAAAGAAGTGAAGTATATATTGCAAACATTGTAAAATGCAGACCACCTGCTAATAGAGTACCAGAAGACGATGAGGCTATGGAATGTTTAGATTATTTAAGAAACCAAGTGCTATTAGTAAAGCCAAAAATAATTGTACTATTAGGAAGCACAGCATTAAAAAATATTCTAGGTAAAGAATATGGTATAACTTCAACCAGAGGGAATTGGATACAGCAAAAGGGAATTTACTATATGCCAACATGGCATCCTGCAGCATTACTAAGAGATGAAAACAAAAAGATTGAATTTTGGCAAGATTTAAAAGAAGTTATGACTAAATACAAAGAACTACAAGATAGTAAATAATAAGTAAATGGCAAACTATAAATCTGGAGTAAAGAATAAAAAAAGAAAGGCTAAAATAATGGACGAAAAAATTAATGAAGCAATGCAAGAAAAATTAAATTATTGCTTAAATTGCCATACAAAACCATGTAGCGCAAAAGGTTGCCCACTTGAAAATGATATTCCAACATTTATAAAATATGCAAAAGAAGGAAAGTTAGAAGAAGCATATAAAACCTTAGCAAATACAACTGTGCTAGGAAGTATTTGTGGAAGAATATGCCCTCATCAAAAACAATGCCAAGGCAGTTGCGTAAGAGGAATAAAGCAAGACCCAGTTAGCATTGGAGAAATAGAAGCCTATGTATTTGATAATGCATTAGAAAAAGGCTACGATAAAAATATTAAAATTGAAAATACGCTAAAAGGAAAAAAAGTAGCAGTAGTAGGAGGAGGCCCAGCAGGCCTTACATGTAGTAGCTTTTTAGCAGTAAAAGGTGCCAATGTTACAATTTATGAAAAATACAATGAACTTGGTGGAATTTTAAGTCATGGAATACCCGAATTTAGGCTAAGTAAAAAAGTTCTAGAAAAAACGATTAACTCTATATTAAGTTTAGGCATAAATGTAGAATATGGAAAAGAATTGGGCAAAAATTTAGCTTTAGATGACCTAAAAAACAATTACGATGCTGTATTTTTATCATTTGGTGCAAATATTCCTAGAAAAATGGTAATACAAGGCGAAGAATTAAGTGGTGTTTATGGTGGAAATACTTTATTAGAATTACAAAACCACCCAGATTACACAAACAAAAAAGTTGCTATAATTGGTGGTGGCAATGTTGCAATGGACTGTGCTAGAACCATTAAAAGGCTAGGAGCTAAGCAAGTTGTAGTTATATATAGAAGGTCCGAAGCCGAAATGCCAGCAGAAGTAAAAGAAATAGAAGAAGCTAAAAAAGAAAACATAGAATTTTTATTTCAAAATAATATTACTAAAATACTAGGAAATGAAAAAGTAGAAAAAATAGAATGCATTAAAACACAGCTTATTCAAAAAGAAGGAGAAAATAGAAAAATACCAGTAAACATAGAAGGAAGCAATTATATAATGGATATGGACTATGTAGTAATGGCAGTTGGGTCAAAAGTTGATATAGAAGTATTAAAAAGCCAAAATTTACAAGGCACATCAAAAAAATATTTAGAAGTGGATGAAAACTATAGAATTAATGGAACCAACATTTTTGCAGGAGGGGATCTAATAGGAACTACATCAACAGTTGCTTGGGCAGCAAAAGATGGAAGAGAAGTTGCTAATAAAATAGAAGACTTTATAAAAAATATGTAAGTATATAAAATGCAAATTAAATTTATAAAAGAAATATAAGAAACATATAAAGTATATAATGAAGTGATATATAAATATAGATTTATTGGTATAAAAATAGTCAAAATGAAGTTTAATTTAAACCAAGCAAAGTTTAAATTATAAACCATCTTGACTATTTTTTTAAATGTCATTTTTAACATACATTAAATCACCAACTTCACAATTTAAATATTTACACATATCTTCTATATATTTAAAAGAAATTGATGAAGTACTTCCTTGAATAATTCTGTTTAAATTTCTAGAAGTAATATTCATATTCTTGCAAAGCCAATATTTACTTTTTCCTTGCTTTTTTAGTAAGCCCTCAATATTAAAACTAATCATAAATTCACCTTATAAAATTCTAATATATTTTTTGCAGAATTGCTTTTAATAATTAAGTTGATATTTGAAAAAATTGTAATACAAAAAAATTTTAAAAATAAGATATTTACAAATATCTTATTTACAGATATAATAAGCTAAATTATATAAATTGTATAAAAGCCACAAGATTTGCAATAATAAACATAAGAAGAGAGGAAGAAGAATGAATAGTAAATTAAGGAAAAATGAAAATATACTTATGAGGCAGACTTTAACCCAAAATGGTATAACATTAATAGCATTAGTGGTAACAATTGTAGTGCTTTTAATATTGGCAGGAGTAACAATAACAATGGTGCTAGGAGAAGATGGAGTACTAAGGCAAGCACAATTAGCAGCAGAAAAGACCAAAGAAGCAGATGAAAAAGAGCGAGCAGATTTACAAAATCTAGTAGGAATAATAGATGAGGCAGTAAATGGAAAAGACCCAGAAACACTAAAAGAAGCATTAGAAAAGCAAAAATATTTCTCATATACAACAAAATATGATACAGCAGGAAATAAAATAGAAGATAGCGAAGCCCCTACTAAAACACCAGCAATAACCATACCAGCAGGATTTAAAGTAGCAGAAGGAGATGTAAATAACATAGAGCAAGGCATAGTAATATCAGATAGAGATGGAAATGAATTTGTGTGGGTACCTTGCGAAAAAACTGAATACGTAAAACATACATATACAGGTAGTAACAATAATGATGAGGGGCCTAATATAGAAGATGAAGGAAATGCTGGTTGGAATACGCACTATTATAGAGCATATAAAGACTGGACAGGAGACCAAAGTCAAGAAAACGAAAATAAAGCAAGTGTAGAAAAATATGGAGGTTTTTATATAGCAAGATATGAGGCAGGAGTACCAAGTAATGCAGAATTTTATGTAGATGCAAGTACAATAGAAGAAAAAAGTGATTACTATACAGCATCTACTAATGATAAAGGCTCAAGTGGAGAAGCATATATAAAAAATACAACAACAACAAAATCAGGAATAAAATTAAAACCAGTAAGTAAAGCAGGAAATCAGTGTTGGAATTATATAAGCCAAACAAATGCAAAAACAGTATCAGAAAATATGTATGTTGGAAGTAGGTCAGTAGAAAGCAGACTAGTAGATGGAATAGCTTGGGATAGAACAGTAGAGTGGATAGCTGAAGATACAAGTCTTTCTGATATAGTAAAGAAAGATAGCACAACAGTAGGCAATTATGCAAATAATAACAATGGTAGCAAAATAACAACAAAAGAACCAATATTATGGGCAGAACACTGGATTAAGGAACGGGATACTGTACCCAGCAAAAAAATATCGATATGACAATCAATTTACTTCTGGCCACACGCCTGGCAGCAGTTATGTGGAAATGTCAACAGGAGCAAGTGAAAGCACAAAACTAAAAGAAATATATGACCTAGGAGGAAATATGTTTGAATGGACAACAGAAAGAGGAAGTTTCAAAAAAACAGGTGATGATATGACACCATATGACAAAAAGACGACAGCCGTTGCCCGTGGAGGCGACTTAAGTAACGTTGGTGATTACTACCCTGTCTCTATTCGAGATGGTAGCATGGGAGTGTTTAGTGGTAGCCTTGTCGTAGGTTTCCGTGTTGTACTTTATGTAAAGTGACATTCGATGCTGATACCGACGGAATACAAGCTATGAATATGTAAAACTACCGAGATGATTTATTTTAGTTAATTGTAATTTTATATTATTTATAAGTATTTTTTGCTTTTTATAAATAATTACAAAAATATAATTAATAATATAAACATATCAATAGACAAATATGCTATATTGTTGTATAATAAACAATGTAAGGAGTGTGAAAATATATGGTATATACACTTTGTAAATATCCAGATGAAACAGAAGTTGTTTTTTCGGATATTCGAAAAAAAGATAATGGAGAAGAATATATAAGAGTTTCTTTCGAGAGACCTACCGAACATGGTTTTGATACAGTTGTTTTTGAACTTCCAAGTTATAAAATAGTTGAAAGAGATGGACAATACTCAGACGAAGAAATCGAAGAATTTAAGCAAATAGTTGAAAGAGGAGCCCACCTATTTTTTAAATATGCTCGTGAAGGAGGTCTTAAACTTGCCTAATTTATTAGAGATAATGTGGCTATAAGATATATTTCTGGTCAAACGAATTTGACGAGCCTATTCATATTTATGTTTCAAAAGGAAAACCAACTAAAAATTCTACTAAAATTTGGTTAACTAAAAGTGGTAAATGTATATTAGCAAGCAATTCAAGTCGTATTTCTAACCAGGATTTAAGTCGAATATTTGAAATTGTTGAGTTGAATTATTTTAGAATTATTGCAAAATGGAAAGAAACACAACAAAGTGGTAATATTAAATTTTATTGTTAATTCCACTAGTATTCACTATTGATAATTTTTCTTAATTTTTTATACTCAAACAATGAGCTCAACAAATATAGTTTAAAGTGTTGAAAATGCTCATCGTAGTCAGTCCATCCAAACCAAGCGAACAAATCTTACATTTATATTACAATTGTATAAAAATACTTTACAATAAATTAAAATTATGTTTAAATTTATTTATATAGTAATAACTAAGAACAAAAGAAAAAGGAGAAAAACCAAAATGACGAAACAGCAAACCGTTGAGGCTGTACACACACACACACACACACAC
>CANQAI010000025.1 GCA_947589265.1 uncultured Clostridia bacterium
CAATATGAAAGATTTAAAAAACAAGTAGAAGCTAGAGAAGCAGGAGATGAAGAAGCAAACATGATGGATGAAGACTTCGTAACAGCTCTAGAATATGGAATGCCACCAACAGGAGGTTTAGGTATCGGAATTGATAGACTAGTTATGCTTCTTACAGATGCTCCTTCTATAAGAGACGTATTACTATTCCCAACAATGAAACCACTTTCAGACCATCAATAAGCGACAAAAATGTTCAAGAGGAAGGAGTAAGAAATGAGCGATAAGATACCAGTTAAAATAGCAGAAGATATCATTACAGATATATTAATTGAAAGATATGAAAAAGCTAATTTTTTAGCTGATGCAGATGAATCGTTAGATTGGAGTTTAAGTGGTTCAAAGCGATTAATTGCTAATCTTAATGAAGGGATAATGTCAGTAGAAGAGGCAGTAGATGCTCTTACTCCACCTGAAAGAAGAGAAGCAAAAAGAAGATGCCAAGAGTGGTTGGAAAAAAGGAAAGAAAATTTAGAAAGGTGAATTGTTTAATGAAAGAAGAATTAAGCGATTTTCTAAAAACTGCATATAAATATGGCAAAGTTAAAGATGTAAAAGAAGCTTTTGAAGAATACCCAGTTGAAGAAGAATGGCATAAGGGAAATGCAGAAAATTGGAAAAGATCATCTTTTTGTAATAATAGACCAAGATAATACAGCAGTTCCAATAGAGAATTTCGGAATGCTTATATCTTCTAATTTGGAAAAATTAAAATTTAATTCAAATAAATTATTAAAAAAAGACAATATAAATAATTTGCATAAGGACAGTATTGTAAAAACGGATGTAATATATAAAATTTTAAATGAACAAATACTATTTAGGATTGGCAAAGTAGATAATGAAAAAATAGAAGAATATAAGAAAAGCTTTTATAATAATTTAAAAACTAATAATGATTAATAAGTTTTAATAAGTTAAATGGCGTAGCATTAAAATAGCATTTTTGAAAGTAAAAAAATAGACTAAATAATAGTAATCAAGCAAATTACGATGAATTTACATATTTGCTCTATGAAACCATTGGCATAGAAAATTTTAAAAGTCTTAATAAGTTTTTTAATACCAGAGGAATATAGAAAATATAATGAAAAATAAGACACCCCCTGTTCAGAGAAACAGGGGGGTGCGGAAGAAGCTAGAGAATGTCGTGCTTGCGAAGGTTGGAACGCATCAGGCTCCACAATTCACACTCAAAATCGCTAAATTCGCCAGAGGGAATTGTGTGAGTGATGGCCATCTCCAGCAAGAGAAGGATACGGGCTTCGGCATAGGCGTAAAGCTCATATTTCCCATTCATTAAACGATTCAAACTCATGCTGCTATCTTCCATATTTTCACCTCCAATAATCTTGAATGATATTTATGAGGTTTTGCGAAAAGACAAGCAAAATGCTTATCAATAATATTATACCACAAAATTATGTAAAATTCAAGGAAATACAAGATTTATGTATGGTAATTTCATCAAATATTACAATTTTGTAGTAATCGATGAAATTACCATGAGATTTATGAAATTAAAAAAGATGATAATAAGGTAGAATGTATATTTTAATAGAGAAAGAAGTTGAAATTATATAAAAAATATGATATGTTTTTATAATGTATTTTAATGAAAGAATTTAATAGGTTTCAATGAATTTTAATAAGTTTTTTCTAGTAGCCGTAAAATAGCAATTTTTCAAAGTTGAAAATAGGCTAAACAATAGAAAAACAAGCACATTACAACGAATTTGTGTGTTTGATCAATGAAGCCAATAAGAAGGGCAAAATATATGAGTGAAAGTATACCAGGAAACGTAGTAAGAAATATTATTGCAGATATATTATTTGAAAGGGCAAATTGCATAGATGACATATCTGATGCAATAGATAAACATGAAGCAGAAACAATAGCATGTAATACAGAATTTGTTGGAGAAGTATGGGTGACATCTTGTGGAACAAGAGTATTATCAGACGATATAAGAGAAGGAATAATACCAATAGAAGAAGCAGTAGAAGCGCTTACCCCACTTGAAAGAAAAGCAGCAAAAAGGAAATGCCAAGAATGGTTAAAGGAAAGGCAAGAAAATTTAGAAATATGAATTATAATAAAAAATAGAATAAAGGAGATTTATATGAAAATTGCAGTATGTTGCTCATCATCAAATGATATAGATAAGAAATACTTAGAAAGTTCAAAGCTATTACTAAATCAAATATTTAAACAAGATAATGATTTAGTCTTTGGAGCAATGAATAGTGGCATAATGGGAATTGCTTATAGAACAGCGAAACAATATAATCGAAGTGTTACAGGAATAGCACCTGAAATATATAAAGACGATTTTAAAAATATAGAATGTGATAAAGAAATTCTAACTCAAAATGTTAATGAAAGAACAAGTGCACTTATAAATAATTCAGATATGTTATTATTTTTACCAGGAGGGATAGGAACATTATATGAATTACTTACTGCTCTTGAAATGAAAAGAAGCAGAGAATTTGACAAACCAATTGTTATATATAATGAAACAGGATTCTTTAATGAATTATTAACAATGTTAGACAAAGTTTATGCAAAAAATTTCACGAGTCAAGGTGTAAGATTTAATTATAACATTGCAAATGATTATAAAACAGCTATGGATTTATTAAACAAATATAGGCCAAAAGATACATTAGATTATAGTAGAGACTAAGATACTTATGTAAAGGAGATTTTAAAGAAAAAAGAATTAAGTGATATCTCTTAAAAACTGCATATAAATATTGCAAAGCTACTATAAATTTATTAAATAAATTTTAAAGGAGAAAAGTGTATATGTATTTTGATAGTAGATATTTATATATCATATTAGCAATTATTGTTTTAATAAATATTACCAGTGGAGGATTTGATTTAGTAAGTCTATTAATGTCAATTCCTGGAGTATTAATAGCAATAACATTTCACGAATATGCACATGCATTTGCAGCAGATAAACTAGGAGACGATACTCCTAGAAGTCAAGGAAGGCTAAGCTTAAACCCATTTGCACATCTAGACCCATTTGGTGTAATAATGCTATTATTTGCACATATTGGATGGGGAAAACCAGTAGAAATTAATCCAAATAATTTTACAAGGAAAATTTCTGCAAGAACAGGTGAGGCAATAGTTTCAGTTGCAGGACCACTTATGAATTTTATATTAGCAATTGTGTTTACAATTATATTTTACGCAGTAACAACATTTGCTAATACATTTGCTACTCAAACAACCACAGGTATAGTTATAACAGAAATGTTGCTTTATACTGTAATATTAAATGTGGGCTTAGGGGTATTTAACTTAGTACCAATACCACCATTAGACGGTTCAAAAATATTAATGGCATTTTTACCATATAATGGGAAAAGATGGTTTGAAGAACATACACAACTATTTTATATAATATTTCTAATTATATGGATTACACCAATTTTAAGTATGATCATTTCTCCTATAATAGACTTAATTACAAATGGATTAATATTTTTAATTGGCAATATATTTTCAATGTTTGTATAAATTAAGTTAAATAACACTAATAGAATAAAAAATGAAAACATTAAAATAAAAGTTTTCAATCATTATAAAAAAGTTTATAGGTAAATCTTATGTAAAAACCTAAATTATTATAAATAGAATAGGACCGTATAAAAATAAAAATGAAAGATATATATACTTTAGGAATTGAATCAAGTTGTGATGAAACAGCTAGTGCAGTTGTAAAAAATGGTAGAGAAGTTCTTTCAAATGTTATACACTCGCAAATTGACATTCATGAACAATTTGGAGGAGTAGTACCAGAAATTGCCTCTAGAAATCATGTAGACGCAATTTCAAAAGTAGTACAAGAAGCAATAAAACAATCAGGTATAACAATGGAAAAAATAGATAACATTGCATGCACTTATGGACCAGGACTAGTTGGGGCTCTTCTTGTAGGAGTATCTTACGCAAAAGCATTAAGCTATGCTTTAAATAAGCCATTAATTCCTACAAACCATATACATGGACATATTGCAGCAAATTACATTTCACATAAAGACTTAGAACCACCATTTTTATGCCTAGTTATTTCTGGTGGGCACACTCACTTAGTACATATAAAAACATACACAGAATTTGAAATATTAGGAAAAACAAGAGATGATGCAGTAGGAGAAGCATTTGATAAAGTAGCAAGAGTAATAGGGCTTGGTTACCCGGGAGGACCAAAAGTGGACAAGCTAGCTAAAGAAGGAACTCCAAACATAGAACTTCCAAAAACCAAATTTGACAATTTAGACTTTAGCTTTAGTGGTATAAAAACTGCAGTAATTAATTTACACCACAAAAATACTGAAATAAATAAAGCAGACTTATGCAGTAGCTTTGAAAAAGTAGTTACAGAAGAATTAATAGAAAATACCTTAAAAGCAGCTAAAAAACTAAAAATAAATAAAATCGCATTAGCTGGTGGAGTTTCAAGCAATTCATATATAAGGAAAGAATTCTTAGAATTACAAGATAAGGGTTATAAAATTTATTATCCAGAACCTATACTATGCACAGATAATGCTGCTATGATAGCATCAAGTGGCTATTATCAATCTTTACAAAGAAAATATGCAGACCTAAACTTAAATGCAATTCCAAATTTAAAAATTAATGACTAACTAAATAGTAAGGTAATAAAAGCATAAATATGTCTAAATAATAAAAATCAAAAGCAAACATATTTTATAGGCATATTTCAAAAATTAAATAGAAGTAAATAATATTATAAAGTAGGTGAAGTATTTGTCAATATATGTAATTGCAGATTTACATCTTTCATTTGCACAGCCAAAGCCAATGAACATATTTGGAGAAAACTGGACAAACCATGAAGAAAAAATAAAAACAAATTGGAAAAACACTGTAAAGCCTGATGATATTGTTATATTACCAGGTGATTTTTCATGGGCTACTTACTTAGAAGATACATATAAAGACTTTGAATACTTAAACTCACTACCCGGGAAAAAAATATTACTAAAAGGAAATCATGACTACTGGTGGACAACAGTTACAAATATGAAAAAATATTTACAAGAAAAACACTTTGAGAACATAGAATTCTTGTACAATAATAGTTACCTAATAGAAGACAAAATATTGGTAGGAACAAGAGGATGGAATTTACTAGAAAATGATGACAAAAAAATGCTAAATAGGGAAAAAATTAGACTAGAACTTTCCATTGAAGATGGCATAAAAAAATACGGAAAAGAAAAAGAAATAATAGTTTTTATGCATTATCCTCCAATTACTTTGCCTTGCTTATCTCAAAAAGTTAATATGGATTTTATTGATATAATGCAAAAATATAAAGTAAGCAGATGTTATTATGGACATTTACATGGTGAGTCACATAATAAAGATGTAGTAGAAGGAAGTGTAAATGGAATAGAACTAAAATTAATTAGTGCAGATTACTTAGATTTTAAACCATTAAAAATATAGGACTTGCAATATGAAAAAAATATGATATAATATAAAAGCTAAACAATAGTAATAGAAAGGATTGGAAAAAATGAGCGTAAAAGTAGAAAACACAGAAAACAAAAATGAAGTAAAATTAAGCTTTGAAATAGAAGCAGAAAAATTTGATGAAGCTATGAAGAAAGTATATGCAAAAACAGCAAAATACTTTACAATTCATGGATTTAGAAAAGGAAAAGCACCAATGAGTATGGTAGAAAGACAATATGGTAGTGACATTTTTAATGAAGATACATTCAACGAATTAGTACCAGAAATTTATGATTCTGCCATTAAAGATAACAACATACAAGCAGTAAGCAGGCCAAACATTGATATTACTCAAATTGGAAAAGGAAAAAATTTAATTTTCACAGCAGTAGTGCAAATTAAACCAGAAGTAAAATTAGGAAAATATAAAGGTATAGAAATTGAAAAAATAGAGTATAATGTATCTGACCAAGATGTAGAACACGAACTACAACACATGGCAGAACATAATGCAAGACTAATCACAGTTGAAAATAGATCAGTAGAAAAAGGTGACATAGCTGTTATTGATTTCGAAGGATACATTGAAGGCACTGCTTTTGAAGGTGGAAAGGCTGAAAAACATGAACTAGAAATTGGAAGCAACACTTTTATTCCAGGATTTGAAGACCAAGTTATAGGAATGAAAATAGAAGAAGAAAAAGACATTAAAGTTACTTTCCCAGAAGATTATTTCTCAAAAGATTTAGCAGGAAAGCCAGCAACATTTAAAGTAAAATTACATGAAATAAAGAAAAAAGAACTTCCAACATTAGATGATGAATTCGCAAAAGATGTTAGTGAATTTGACACATTAAAAGAACTAAAAAATAGCATCAAAGAAAAGCTTCAAAAACAAGGCGAAGAAAGAGCAAAATATGAAACAGAAGATAAAGCAATTGAAGCAGTTTGCTCTAATGTAGAATTGGATATTCCATCTGGAATGATAGAAACAGAACTTGATAATATGGTAAAAGATTTAGAACAAAGACTACAATATCAAGGTATAACACTTGAACAATACTCTAAATTAACTGGAAAAGCAGAAACTGTAATTAGAGATGAAATGAAAGAACAAGCAGAAAAAACAGTAAAATCAAAACTAGTTATAGAAGCTATTATTAAAGCAGAAGACATTAAGCCAGATGAAAAAGAACTTGAAGAAAAAGTAAAAGAAATGGCAAAAAATTATGGACAAAAAGAAGAAGATGCTTTAAAAAATACATATTTAAAAGATTATATAACAGAGAATATGAAAGTTGAAAAAGCTATTCAATTTGTTGTAGACAATGCTAAATTAAAAAAATAATACATAATAAAGTCTATATGAAAAGTGAAAAATGTACTTTCAAATAAATTAAAATAATCACAATTTTAAATATTGTGAATAAAAATAAAATAGCAAATATGGAGGTATATGAATGAAAGAACAAAATAGTTTAGTTCCTTATGTTATTGAACAAACTGCAAAAGGAGAAAGATCTTATGATATTTTCTCAAGACTATTAAAAGATAGAATTATCTTTTTAGGTGAAGATGTTAACCCTACATCTGCTAGCTTAGTTATTGCACAATTACTATTTTTAGAGTCAGAAGACCCAGATAAAGAAATTCATTTATATATTAATAGCCCAGGAGGATCTATTACAGACGGTATGGGAATTGTAGACACAATGAATTATATTAAATGTCCAGTATCTACAATTTGCGTTGGAATGGCAGCAAGTATGGGAGCAGTACTTTTAGCAGCAGGAGAAAAAGGAAGAAGATTTGCTACACCAAATGCTGAAATTTTAATTCATCAACCATTAATCGGTGGAAATGGTATTGCAGGTCAAACAACAGAAATAAAAATTCATGCAGATCATATGGTTAAAACAAGAGAAAAATTAAATAAATTCTTAAGCGAAAGAACAGGTCAGCCATTAGATGTAATTAATCATGATACAGAAAGAGATAACTATATGACAGCAGAAGAAGCACTTAAGTATGGTTTAATAGATGGCATTATGGAAAAAAGAGCCTAAATTAAAATAAATAAGGAGTATAATGAATGGCAAATAGTAAATTAAGGGGCATAAAATGCTCCTTTTGTGGAAAGTCCCAAGAGGCAGTTAACAGAATAATAGCAGGACCAGGAGTATATATTTGTGATGAATGTATTAAAGTATGTAATAACATTTTAGAAGATGAACTTTATGAAGACACAGAAATTACCTACACAACTAAAACAGAGGAAAAATTGCCTACTCCAGCAGAAATTAAACAAATATTAGATTCGTATGTAATAGGGCAAGAAGAGGCCAAAAAAACTCTATCTGTTGCAGTATATAATCATTATAAAAGAATTAATAATAATAAAAAAGATACTGAAGATGATGTAGAAATACAAAAAAGTAATGTTTTATTATTAGGACCAACAGGCTGTGGTAAAACATTACTTGCACAAACACTTGCTAAAATTCTAAAAGTACCTTTTGCAATAGCAGATGCTACTACATTAACAGAAGCAGGCTATGTAGGAGAAGATGTTGAAAATATTTTATTAAAATTAATACAAGCAGCCGATTACGATGTAGAAAAAGCAGAAAAAGGAATTATATATATAGATGAAATAGACAAAATATCAAGAAAATCTGAAAACCCATCTATTACAAGAGATGTTAGTGGAGAAGGCGTGCAACAAGCATTACTTAAAATTGTAGAAGGAACAATAGCTTCTGTACCACCACAAGGTGGTAGAAAGCATCCACATCAAGAATTTATACAAATTAATACAGAAAATATTCTATTTATATGTGGAGGAGCATTTGAAGGCTTAGAAAAAATTGTAAAAGATAGAATTGGAAAAAAATCAATAGGATTTGGTGCCCAAATAGAAAGCAATAATGATATTAACAAATACAAAGTATTTGAAGAATTATTACCACAAGACTTATTAAAATTTGGCTTAATACCAGAATTTGTAGGAAGACTTCCAATTATAGCAACATTACAAGAATTAGATAAAAATGCCTTAATAGACATTGTAACAAAACCAAAAAATGCATTAGTAAAACAATATCAAAAACTATTTAAATTAGATAATGTAGAACTAGAATTTGAAAAAGAAGCCTTAGAAAAAATTGTAGATAAAGCAATAGAAAGAAAAACAGGAGCAAGAGGTTTACGTTCTATTATAGAAGATATTATGAGAGACATTATGTTTGAAATACCTTCTAATCCAAAAATAGAAAAATGTATTATTACCAGATCAACTGTAGAAAATGGTGAAGCACCTAATATTATTATTAACAATAATAGAGAAGTGCCAACCCAAAAAGCAGTAAAAGCTAAAAGACAAACAACAACTAAAAAAAGTGAAACAGCATAAATTTATTGATTACAATAAAACAAGAGGGTGTCCTAGAATAGGAACCCTCTTGTTTTGGTCAGAAATTAAATATCTTTTTAACACATATACATAAAGTTTATTTTTAGGCTTAAGATTTTGAAAAATCATGCTACACTTTAAAGATTCCACACTTTAAAGAAGAAAAAGTATATCGCATAACCGATGACTATACCTAATAAAGAAATGAGCATCATGTATAACCATATCGGCAGCAAAAAATTTTCTTTTTCATATAGCACATTTTCAAATTCAGCTGTTCCATTTAATATAATTGTTCCATTTTCAATATCTAACGAATGGATTGAAACAGGAATTTTTGCTGTAAGCCTTGCTTTTACTGACTCTACTGTAACAACTAATTTATCTCCATTAAAATAAAAATCAGCTGTTAATGTTTCGTCAACAACAGTTTTGTCCAGTGTTTCAGCCACTTCCAAAGCATTTTCTTTTAACAACTCATAATATTCTTCAGTAACTGGCTCGTGGATTGCAGCTTGCACAGTAGGCGTGAAGAACAAAAAAACAGAAAAGGAAATACTTAAAATGACAGCAACAATTATTACAATAATCCGATAAACTTTCATTTAATTTTGCTCCTTTCTCGAATTCGAGTGTGTTTAATTCTTATATAAGTAAGCCTACTCTGACCAAATAGGCATAATAAAGGATTTATACAATAAAGGTTATTGCATACACAGTATAACATAAATTTACATAATTGTAAAGGAAGTTCTAGTAAAATAATTGACTCTACAATGTGTGGATTTTTCTATATAAAACAAAACAAAAAAATGTCAAATATTTGTTTGACATTTTTTTGTTTGTGTGATATTATATTATAGAAAAGAAAAATGGTTGTATTTTCCAAAATAAAAATGTAACAAAAAACCATTAAGAAAATATAAAATAAGGAGTGATGTATTTTGGCAAAAAGAATAAAAGACCCAATGGCAATTAATAAAAGAGAAAAAGCAATTCTAAAATTTATTGAAAAACAAGTAGAAGAAAAAGGCTATGCACCATCTGTTAGAGAAATAGGAAAAGCAGTTGGCTTAAAATCTACTGCCACTGTTCACGGTTATTTAGCAAAACTATCAGAAAAAGGCTACATAAAAAAAGAAGACCAAAAAGGTAGAACATTACGCTTACTAAAAGGTGGAAATGGAGAACCAATTAGTAAAAAACATGAAGAAAAAAATTATTATACTGGAAAAGAAATGGTAGAAGTACCTGTTATTGGTAAAATCACAGCAGGAGAACCAATTCTAGCAGTAGAAAACATTACAGATACATTCCCAATTCCAATAGACTTTGTTGGAAATAGTGAAAGCTTTATGCTTACTGTTCGTGGTGAAAGTATGATAGAAGCTGGTATTCTAAATGGAGATTATATTTTAGTAAAAAAACAAAATACAGCCAATAACGGAGAAATTGTTGTTGCATTAATTGGAGATGAAGCAACAGTAAAAACATTTTACAAAGAAAAAGATCACATAAGATTACAACCTCAAAATAGCACAATGGAACCAATTATTGTTCCAACATGTGAAATACTTGGAAAAGTAGCAGGGGTATTTAGAAAGATATAAGCAAAAATAAGGGGGAACATATAATGTCATACTTGAACATATGGATGTATAATAGTAAACCTAGAATAAAAGTATTCTTATGTTATTTCTTAATATTTATTGCATTTTTTATATTTTCAGACATAATGATATATTTATACACAAAATCAGCATTTAAACCAATAGAAAATTATCAAATACAATCTACAAGCCCAGAAATAACAGTATCATTGGCAGAAGCTTCACAAGCTAGTGGAAATATAAAGGGAACTATTAAAAACAATACAGAAGAAGAATTAATAAACAAATATATAAAATTAGACTTTTATACCCCAAGGGATGTTAATGTTGGAACAAAATATATTAAAGTAGATAAACTAGAAAAAGATGAAGAAAGAAACTATGAGCTAGGATTTCGTTACTCAAATGTATCATCAGTAAAAATTAGTGTAGTAGATGAAGAACAAGCAAAAAATGCTACCACAGAAGAACGAGAAATAAGCCCAGTTATTACAACAGCAGGCATAATAGGGGGAATTTTAGCATTATATGCAGTTTTCTAAAATTATAGTATAAATAAAATAAAAACTGGAAAAAATAGAATAGAAAAACACTATTCTATTTTTTATGCAAATTCTAAAAAAATTATTGCTATTTTATACAACTTGTAATATAATTGTAACAAAAATGTAACAAAAATGAAACAATAATATTTCTGAAAGGAAGATGGAAATGTTTAAGTATGGACAAGATATAGGCATTGACTTAGGCACAGCAACTGTTATTGCCTATGTAAAAGGCAAAGGAATTGTACTAAGAGAGCCTTCAGTTGTAGCAGTAGATAATAATACAGGAGAGGTATTAGCAGTAGGAAAAGAAGCAAGAAGAATGCTTGGAAGAACACCAGGAAATATTGTAGCAACAAGACCTTTAAGAGATGGAGTTATTTCAAGTTATACTGTTACAGAAAAAATGCTTAAATATTTTATTAATCGTGTTTGTGGAAAATTTATATTTGCCCCAAGAATAATGATTTGTATACCATCAAAAGTTACAGAAGTAGAAAAAAAAGCAGTAATTGATGCAGCTTCGCAAGCTGGAGCAAAAAAAGTATATTTAATAGAAGAACCAATTGCAGCAGCTATTGGTGCAGGAATAGATATATCTAAGCCATGCGGAAATATGGTAGTAGATATAGGCGGAGGAACTACTGATATTGCAGTTATTTCACTAGGCGGTTCAGTAGTAAGCTCTTCTTTAAAAGTCGCTGGAGATAAATTTGATGAAGCAATAGTTAAATACATTAAGAAAAAATATAATGTAATAGTTGGAGAAAGAACAGCAGAAGATTTAAAAATAAATATTGGATGTGTTTATCCAAAAATTCAAGATATGGAAATGGATATTAGAGGAAGAGACCTAGCAACAGGACTTCCAAAAACAGTAACAGTTCATTCTAGCGAAATGCTAGAAGCTTTAACCGAACCAGCTATGATGGTAGTAGATGCTGTACATAGTGTATTAGAAAAAACACCACCAGAGCTTGCGGCGGATATTAGTGATAGAGGAATTTACATGACAGGTGGAGGATGCTTAATAGACGGTTTAGATAAACTTTTGCAAGAACAAACCGGAATAAATGTTATGATAGCACAAGACGCAATTTCATGTGTTGCTCTAGGAACTGGAAAAGCACTAGACAATTTAGATGCCTTAGATGCTAAAAAAAGAAGGTAACTTTAAATCGGGGACAGTCCCTTTTTCCCTTTTTGGGGAAAAAGGGACTGTCCCTATTCGAACGATAAGTCAAATTTAATTTTACTTCTTGCATAATATAATATAAAATTATATAATATCACTGTATTTTTGTAAACAAAGGTGGAAATTTATGAATAAAACAAAAAGAAAAATATTTGAAACCTCTATGAAATTATTTGCAGAAAAAGGATATGATGCAACAAGCATTGAAGAAATTACAGCAACAGTAGGCGTTGCAAAAGGAACCTTGTATTATCATTTTTCTAGCAAAGAAGAAATTTTTACTTTTTTAATAGAAGAAGGAGTAAAATTACTAAAAAATAGCATTGCTATTAAAACTGCTAAGCTAGAAAACTCAATAGATAAATTAAGAGCAATTATTTTAATACAAATTAAAATTTTGGTAAAGTATGAAAACTTTATGACCATAATTTTAAGCCAAATATGGGGAACAGATCCAAGAAGCCAAATGTGCAAAAACTATGTATTTGACTATATACAAATGATAGAAGAAATTGTAAAAGAAGGCATAGAAAAAGGAGAAATTATTGAAGGAGATCCAAATGTAATTGCTTCTGGTATTTTTGGGTTTATTTGTGCAAGTTTAATATACAAAATGAGGCACCATGATGAAGAATTAAATGTTGCAACATTATATAGAGAAATAGAAAAATCATTTATAATTAAGTTAAAAAAATAAAAAAAGGAGTGCTATAAAAAAATGAGAGGACTAGGAGACTTTAAAGTTCCAAATTTTAAATTTCCAAAATTTAAAATGAAAGAATTATCACAAATAGATGAAGTAAATCTTGATTACAATTCTATTCAAAAAGCACAAGAAGAAAACAGCAAAAAGCAAACTAAAAACTATACACCAACCTCATATACTACAATGAAAGAAATATTTGAAAAATCAATAAAAGAATATGCAAGCAAGGAGTTTATTGTAGAAAAATTTGATCCAAAAGGAAAATTTACACAAATAAGCTATGAACAATTCGGAAAAGATGTTATAAGTTTTGGAACAGCATTAATGAGAAAACTAAACTTACCAGAAAACCCTAGAATTTTAATAGTAAGTGAAACCACATATCATTGGTATGTTTCATATATGGCACTTCTTTGCGGAAACGGCATAGCTGTTCCAACAGATAAGGAGCTTCCAGACAATGAACTAGAAAACGTAATAAATAGATCAAAAGCAGATGTTATTATTTATTCAGAAAAAAAGGAAGACTCTATAAAAAAAGTTTTACCAAACATTAATAATGTAAAATATTTTATAAAAATGTATTCTGAAGATGGATTTAATGGCAAAAATGTTGGAATGAAATACTTAATAGAAGAAGGAAGAGTATTAGTAGAAAATGGAGATGATTCTTACATTAAAACACAAATCATTCCAGATGAATTTAAGGTACTATTATTTACATCTGGAACCACATCTAGTGCAAAAGGAGTTATGCTATCTAGCAGAAATTTAGCAGAAAATATAAACGCTGTATCTGCTTATGTTAAACTATATCCAGAAGATAGATTCTTTTCAGTATTACCACTTCATCACACTTACGAATCTACTATTGGATTTTTATTGCCAATGGCTTGCGGTTCATCAATAGCTGTTTGCCAAGGCTTAAAATACATTGTTCCAAATTTGCAAGAAACAAAGCCAAGCTGTATGCTAGCTGTTCCACTATTAATAGAAAGTTTATATAAAAAAATAAATGCTAACATTAAAAAAAGCAAAAAAGATACATTAGTAAATTCAATGATACATTTAACAAATGCACTAAAAGTAGTTGGAGTAGATATTAAAAGAAAAGTATTTGCAGAAATTCACGAAAACCTAGGTGGAAACTTAAGAATTATTGTATCTGCAGCAGCACCTATTGACGCAAAAATTGGTAAATGGGTAGAAGATATTGGAATAGCATTTTTACAAGGCTATGGACTTACAGAAACAGCCCCAATAGCAGCCTTAACACCTGAATTCCAGCCAAAAGTCGGCTCCGCAGGTAAAGCAGTTTTTACAGCAGAACTTAAAATAAACAACCAAAACAAAAATGGAGAAGGCGAAGTACTTATAAAAAGCCCTACTTTAATGCTTGGATATTACGAAGATGAAAAATCAACAAATGAAGTAATAGAGAATATAGAAGGAGAAAGATGGTTTCACTCTGGAGATATTGGCTACTTAGATAAAGATGGATTTTTATACATTACAGGCAGATGCAAAAATGTAATAGTAACACAAAATGGCAAAAACATTTATCCAGAAGAAATAGAACTTTTACTATCACAAATTACAGAAATTAAAGAATGTATGGTATATGGAAAAGAAGATCAAAATGATAAAAGAAATAAGGAATTAATTATTTCTGCAAGAGTAATACCAAATAAAGAAGAACTAGCAGAAAAATATGGAGAAAACTTAACAGAAGAACAAATAAAAAATATTATTTGGGAAAAAATTAAAGAAGTAAATAAAAAATTAGAATCATATAAAGCAGTAAAAAACTTAGAAATTAAGAATGATGAGTTTGAAAAAACTACTACAATGAAAATTAAAAGATATGCTGAACTAAATAAGCAATAAGGATTTTATATTAAAGCAATTGAAAATAAATCTATTAATTATTACAAATTATTACAAAATATTCTTGACTTCGTAAAAATCTTGTAATAAAATTGTTACAGAAATGTAAAATAAAAAAAACATAAATCCTATTGTGATTTTCGAGTAATAGTTGTATAATAATATCGAAATAAGAAGGAAAATGTAACATAGGATAAAGGAGGGAAGGTTTACAATGTCTAAATCTGGCATAGTAAACGTGAGAATGGTTATCACGGAAGAAAAAATCTTATCAAATATTGATAAAGTACAAAGATTAATTAATCCAAATAGTAAAAAGCAAATTATTCAATTAGAAGAAGATGCTTATTTTAAGGATTTAATAGAATCAATTAAAACATATTTAATTGAATATCCAAAAAAGAAGAATTTTCCTAAGAGTGTATATAAAGCAGCATATGCATTAGTTGAGTATGCAACAAATCAATTTGAAGAGAACACAAAGAAAATAGAAGAACTAATTCGCCAAAGAGAAAAAAATATCTCATTAGCAGGAGAACTTAGAGATACTTTAGACATTGTTCAAAACAAAGAAGATAACTGGAAACAAGCTATAAAAGATATTTCTGGAGACTTTTCTGAAGACATTACAGATACACTAGGCATAATTGGAAGAACAAAATCAGAAACATCACAAAACTTCCAAGATGCAGTTAAATTAATAAATGCAAGAATTGCAAATTTAGAATCTAACTTACATATTGAAATTGATATGGAAAGAATAGAAGATAGATCTAAAGCATTAAGCTACATAGGAATTGAAGTAGCAGATGCACTAAAATTAATACCAGCGCCACAAGATGATGAAGAAGAGCAAGCAATTCAACAAGTAACAGAAGCAGCAGAAGACAAAAAATATTTTGAACAAACAAGAGTAGAAGTAAAACCTTCATTATGGCAAAGAATTAAAAATAGCAAAGTTGTTAGAGCAATAGTTTATGCTTTCAAAATAAAAATAGTTTTACAAGCTCCAGCACTTCCAGAAGGAAGAGGAGACCAAAATCAAAACTAAATTTAGTATATAAAGTTAAACCGTCGCTTAAAAAATAAGCGACGGTTTGTTTATGCACATAAATAAATTAAAAATATTTAGATAATAAGTATTGACTTTTTTTATAAAATGTTTTATACTTAAAATCGCATTGCAAATGCGCCATTAGCTCAGTTGGTCAGAGCAACCGGCTCATAACCGGTGGGTCCAAGGTTCGAATCCTTGATGGCGCACCAAAATACTTAAGCAAATTTATTATACAATTTTGCTTAAGTATTTAATTAATAATTTAATAAATGGGTAGGTGGCCGAGTGGCTAAAGGCGGCAGACTGTAAATCTGTTCTCATACGAGTACGATGGTTCGAATCCATCCCTGCCCACCAAAAGATATAATCGTCGCACCAGACGAAAAACGATTAAATCGAC
>CANQAI010000026.1 GCA_947589265.1 uncultured Clostridia bacterium
CAAATAAAAAAGGATGTGAGTTTATGGAAGAAAAAAATTTGGCAATTCAAAATGAATTATCAAATGAAGATATAAAGAATTTAATATATACAATAAGAGGAAAACAAGTTATGCTGGATAGTGATGTAGCTATGCTATATCATTATGAAACTAAAAATGTAAATAAAGCTGTAAAAAGGAATATTGATAGGTTTCCAGAAGAATTTTGCTTTCAATTAACAGAAAATGAATTTCAAACTTTGAGGTTCCAATTTGGAACCTTAAATAAAAAAGTTAATAATAGAGATGTAACCAGAAAATATTTACCATATGTTTTTACTGAACAAGAAATTTCAATGCTATCTGGAGTTTTGAAAAATGAAATTGCTGTAAAAGTTAGTGTTAATATAATGAGAGCATTTGTAGAAATGCGAAAATTTTTAATGATTAATGGACAAGTATTTGAAAGATTAACAAATATGGAATATAAATTACTAGAAAAGATACTCATTTAATTCAATGCAATTTCACAGAATTAAATAAGTAAGTTTTATGATTGTGAAAAATATTACAAATTTGTTACAAATCTATTAAAAATTTGTAAAACTGCTATACAAACCAAAGAATATATGTTTAAATATAGTTGTAGAAAGAAAGAATACAAATATGAATAACACTTATGAAAAGTGAAGTTATTGGAAATAATCAGGATTATACTTAAATTAAAAAGAGAAAAACGAAGGAGGAAAAGCGAATGACAGCAAACCGTTGCGAGAGTAGAGAGAGAGAGAGAGAGAGAGAGAGCTATAATTTAGAAAAAGGAATAAAAGAAAGAAAAGGTTTATATAAAAGTAAGCCAGATTTTTTAAGCACTGCAGGTGAAACTAATGGTATAACATTAATAGCATTAGTTGCAACAATAGTAGTGCTTTTAATATTAGCAGGCGTAACAATAACAATGGTATTAGGGGAAAATGGAATAATAACACAAGCACAAAAAGCAGCACAGTTAACATTAATAGCAAATGAAAGAGAATACCTAGAACAAAATGTAATATCAGCACAATTAAGTTATGCTTTAGATGATACTAGTTCCAAAAAACTAGGAGAAGAGCTAAACACAAGAAATTTAGAACACACATCTGATTGGCATATAATAAAAGCAAATGATAAAACCTATGGAACAGACTGGAACTATGTAGAAAAAGGAACAAAATTAGGTGGCTATGGTGAAGCAAAATACAGTTGGCTTGTAAATTACCAAACAGGAGAAGTAATACAGCTAGAAGGAGATAATTATATAAATTTATCAGCAGGAGATATGCTTGCAGTAAAAGATAGCTTAATAATAAATGTAGACTCCTCAATAATAGATGAAAATGTAGAAAATAGTAAAACAGCATTAGAAAAACAATTAGGAGATGGTGTAACATTAGAAAACTTTAACTATAATAGTGAAAGTGGTTTAACAAGTACATCATTTAATTTTGATGGAGTTAATGATTATATAAAAGTACCATATGATAAACAAGAGCAAAAAGATACATTGGCAAAAAATGGATTTACATTTGAATTTTACGGAATATGGGATGGAGGAACTTCATACAACGATAGTAATGACAAGATCGGTTATAGTTATAGAGGACTTTTCTGTTATTGGAATGGTAATGAAACGGAGCAGGCTAAGTTTCGTTTCGGAATCGACGGGGGCCCAGCCAGTAGTCTTATGTGGAATGCTGGTGGCTCCAGAACCGGAACGTCAGATTTCTCTAATCAAGCAAGCCATTGGAATATATGCTATAATATTGATTTAAGCAAATTGAAAAAAGGAGCATATATAACTATAACACTAGATACCTCTAAATCATATACAGTTAATGAGGGAAATTATGAGGGATATTTCTCCAATGTCCAAAAACATGGAGAATACTATAAACAAACAGTTTATATGGATGGCGAAAAGTTATATGAGGGAGATTATAATAAGGAGCAGTGGAGTAGCTTTTGCAAGCAAGATTTGCAAAATTTGAAATATTTTTGTCTTGGTCGCTCATCATTTGACCAACATGGTTGGTGGCATTACTCAAAAATGAACGCATATTGCTTAAGATTATATAGTAGGGGCCTATCAGAAGAAGAAGTAATGAAAAATTATGAAAAATCAGTAGAATATCATGCTTTGATAGAAAATAACTAAGAAATTTACTTAAATAAAAATTAAATTAAATGCACCACAAAGGTAGAATAAAAAATCTAAACTTTTTTGGTGCATTTTTAATTCTTCTAAAACACAAAGAATGGCGAAAATTAAAATAATTTAATACTTGCAAAAATATACATCTTATGTTAAAGTAAAATCAATAAAAAATATATTGAAAACTTTTAAATTTACCAGAGTTAAATTAAACAGGAGATAAGAAAATGGAAGAAAAAGAAAATAACTGGTTTAATAAGAGCATAGAAGAAGTAGAAAAGCATTTTGAAGTAGATAAAACTCAAGGATTAACAAACGAGCAAGTAAAAAGCATAAGGCAAAAGTATGGAACTAATGAGTTGCAAACTAAAAAAAAGAAAAGCTTATTTGTAAAATTTTTAGAGCAGTTTAAAGATTTTATGATTATTATTTTAATAATTGCTGCTATTATTTCAGGTGTAGTAGGCTATATAGAAGGAGAGGGTATTACAGACTCTATTATAATTCTAATAGTAGTAATAGTTAATGCTATTATAGGTGTAGCACAAGAAAATAAAGCAGAAAAATCTTTAGAGGCTTTGCAAAAACTAAGTTCACATGTGGCAAAAGTGCTAAGGAATGGAAATGTAGAAGTAATTCCATCTAAAGAATTAGTACCAGGAGATATAGTAATATTAGATACTGGAGACTTTGTACCAGCAGACTTAAGAATTATAGAAGCAGTTAATTTAAAATCGCAAGAAGCTTCTTTAACAGGAGAATCTGTTCCAGTAGAAAAAATTACTTCTAAAATTGAAAAAGAAAAGTTAGGAATAGGAGATAGAGCAAACATGCTATTTTCTTCTAGTTTAATTACCTATGGAAGAGGAAAAGGTATTGTAACAGAAACTGGTATGAATACAGAAGTAGGAAAAATTGCAGGAATGATTAACAACACAGCTGATACAGAAACTCCACTTCAGCAAAAACTAAACAAACTCGGAAAAACACTAGGAATAGCAGCAATAGTTATTTGTATTATTATTTTTGTAATAGGCTTATTATATGGAAAAAATCCAATAGATATGTTTATGACAGCAGTAAGCTTAGCAGTAGCAGCAATTCCAGAAGGGTTAGCTGCAGTTTCTACAATAGTTTTGGCAATAGGTGTTCAAAGAATGGTAAAAAAACATGCTATTGTTAAAAAACTTCCAGCAGTAGAAACTTTAGGAAGTACTACTGTAATTTGTTCAGACAAGACAGGCACACTAACACAAAACAAAATGACTGTAAAGAAGATTTTCTACAACGGAAATTTAGTAAACATGGAAGATGCAGAAAATGTAGGAAATATGCCTCAAGAATTAGAAAAATTAGTTTCTATTAGTATGTTTTGTAATGATACAAAAGTAGCAACAAATAAAACATTAACAGGAGATCCAACAGAAACAGCATTAATAGATATGGGCTTTAACTTAGGATTTCAGCCAGCAGTATTAGAGCAATTTCCACGAGTTAAAGAACTTCCTTTTGATTCAGAAAGAAAACTTATGACAACTGTTCATAAAATGGTAGATAAATATGTAGTATATACAAAGGGTGGAATTGATGAATTATTACAAAAATGCAGTGCCTATAGCTTTAATGGAACAATTAAAGAAGATTTAGAAAACTATAAGCAAGAAATTATAAAACAAAATGAGCAAATGGCAGAAAATGCACTTAGAGTTTTAGGTATGGCATATAAAGAATTAGACCATGAGCCAACAGATGATGAAGTAAAACAAATAGAAAAAGACTTAATTTATGTTGGTATGGTGGGAATGATAGATCCACCAAGAGAGGAAGTTAAAGAAGCAGTAGAAAAGTGCAAAAAAGCAGGAATAAAAACGGTTATGATTACAGGAGACCATAAAACAACTGCAATAGCAATAGCAAAAGCACTAGGCATTTTAGAAGACGAAAATGAGGCAATAACTGGTTCAGAGCTTGAAAATATTTCTGATGAAGAACTAATAAAAAATGTAAGAAAATATAGTGTTTATGCAAGGGTATCTCCAGAGCACAAAGTTAGAATTGTAAAAGCTTGGCAAGCAAATGGGGAAATTGTTGCTATGACAGGCGATGGCGTAAATGATGCCCCTGCTTTAAAAACAGCAGATATTGGCTGTGCAATGGGAATTGTAGGCACAGATGTATCAAAAGAAGCAGCAGATGTAATTTTAACAGATGATAATTTTGCAACCATAGTATCTTCTGTTGAAGAAGGTAGAAGAATTTATGATAATATTTTAAAAGCAATTCAATTTTTACTTTCTAGCAATGTAGGTGAAATAATTATATTATTTGTTGCAATTTTAATTACACCACTATTAAGTAAATGGTTTGGAATTGATGTGAACTTAATAGTACCACTTCTTCCAATTCATATTTTATGGATTAATCTAGTAACAGATTCTCTTCCAGCTTTAGCATTAGCAGTAGACCCACCAGAAAAAGACATAATGAATAGAAAGCCACTAAAACCAAAGCAAGGTGTGTTTACTAAAGGAATGACCTGGAGAATAATTTATCAAGGAATTATGATAGGATTAATTACATTAATAGCATTTTGCATAGGCTTAGCAACTCCTGAAAATGTTCTTCCAGAAGTACAAGTAACACAGGCAAATGGAGTTTTAAGAACTTTAAGCAGTGAAGAAGTAAAAGTAGAAATAGGCCAGGCAATGGCATTTACTGTTTTAGCATTATCTGAACTTGTACATGTATTTAATGTTAGAAACAACAAAGAGTCTATTTTTAAAACTGGAATTTTCAGCAATAGCAAATTAATATTAGCAACAGTTGTATCTGCAATGTTAATGATAATAATACTAGTAATAGAACCATTAAGACATATCTTTAGTATTCCAGTATTACCAATTATGAATATAATAGAAATTGTTGCATTGGTATTTTCACCAATTTTAATTGTAGAAATATTTAAGCTATTTAAAATTAATACTACTAAAGATGAGTAATAAGAATTATAAAAAGTAATATAATTTAAAAAAATTGCTTAAATAATACTAGTTTTCTTGTTTTTAAAATGCCCGTTGCTAGTTAAGCAAATTCAAGGAAGAATGTCAGAACGGGACCTCTCAAAACTGCGAAAAATAGTACTATTTAAGCTTTAATGTAATTATAACTATTATATAGCAATATAATTTAAAAAAATTCCTTAAATTGACTATTAAATTTTTTTAAAATAGTATATAATATTTTTAGAAAAATAAGTCGATTTAAGGTGTTTTTTTATGGTAATGTATAGAGTAGAAGTTGTTAAAAAAAATAAAAAAAGAAAAATGGCAATAATACTACTTATTATGGCTTTTATATTAATCGGCTTAGCTGTATTTGGAGGAATTAAACTTGCAGAATATGAATATTTAGCCAAAAAGCCAATAGACTTTACTCAAAAAGATAATAATCAAAATAATAACAACAGCTATCAAGGCGAAAACAAGCTAAATACGCAAAATCAGCCCGATAACAATAATTCAAATAACCAATTTATAAATAATAGTGAAGAAAATGGGCAAAATAATGAAGTAAATACTCAAGTTCCAACTGAAAATGAGCCTTTAAGAAATATACAAACTTTAACAGATGAACAAATTAATGCAATTAATAGTATATATAAATCAAATACCAAAAGAGTATTTTTAACATTTGATGATGGCCCATCAAGTACTGTAACACCAGATATATTAGATATTTTAAAAAATGAAAATATAAAAGCTACTTTTTTTGTATTAGGAACTATGGTAAAATCAAATCCGGAAATTATAATTAGAGAACGTAAAGAAGGACACTATATTGCAAATCATGGGTATTCACACGTATACAAAAAAGTATATGAAAATAAAAATAAACCTTTAGAAGAGTATAAAAAAACAAATGAACTAATTCAAAAAGCTTTAAATGACCCTACTTATCAATCAAATGTTTTTAGATTTCCAGGTGGATCAAATGGTGGATATTATAATGACATTAAAACACAAGCAAAGGAAATTTTGCAGCAAAATCATATTGCATACTTAGACTGGAATGCACTTACAAATGACTCGGCAGGGGCAACTACTGAAAAAGAAATGTTAAGCAATTTAAAATCTACTTCTAAAGGAAAGAATAGTGTTGTAGTATTAATGCATGATGCACCAAACAAAAAGCAAACTGCTAAAACATTACCTAAAATCATAAAATATTTTAGAGATAATGGCTATACATTTCAAAATTTATATGACATTATTTAAAATCAATTTATTAGGAGGCAAAAATGTATGATGTTATTGTGGTAGGTAGTGGACCTGCAGGAATTACAGCTAGCATTTATGCTAAAAGAAGAAACTTATCTGTACTTATTATTTCTAAAAATGAAAGTGCTCTTCAAAAAACAGATAAAATAGAAAATTATTATGGATTTCCAAACGGAACTACAGGGAAAGAACTTTATGAAAATGGCATAAAACAAGCACAAAATTTAGGAATAGAACTAATAGAAGATGAAATAGTTTCATTAAAATTTCTAAATACTTTTGAACTAGAAACAGTAAATTCAAAATATGAAGCAAAATCAGTAATCCTAGCAACAGGTGCAAATAGAAATTCCTCTAAAATTAATGGTATAAAGGAATTTGAGGGCAAAGGAGTTAGCTATTGTGCAGTTTGTGATGCATACTTTTTTAAAGGAAAAGATGTAGCTGTTTTAGGTAGTGGAAATTATGCTATTTCTGAATTACAACAACTTAAGCCAATAGTAAAATCTGTTACAATTCTAACAAATGGAAACAAAATAGTAGAAAATAGAAGTATACAAGCAGATATAATAGAAAAGCCTATAAGAAGTTTTAGAGGAGAAAATAAAATTCAAGAAGTAGAATTTGAAGATAATACAAAAAAAGAAATTAGTGCTGTTTTTATAGCACAAGGAACAGCATCAAGTAATGATTTGGCAAGAAAAATAGGTGCAAGAATAGAAAATGACCATATTGTTGTAAATCAAAATATGGAAACAACAGTAAAAGGGCTATTTGCTTGTGGTGACTGTACAGGTGGCCTTTTACAAATATCAAAGGCTGTATATGAAGGCGCAACAGCTGGACTATCAGTTTTAAAATAAAAATTATTAAGGAGGAATATTTATGTCATTCGTTAATTTAAATAGTGAAAATTTTACAAAAGAGGTATTAGAAGAGGAAAAACCAGTGTTAATTGATTTCTGGGCAGATTGGTGTTCACCATGTAAAATGATGGCTCCAGTAGTAGAAGAAATATCAGAGAGTATGTCAGATACTGTTAAAGTATGTAAAGTAAATATAGACGAAAATGAAGAATTAGCAGAAGAATATGGTATAATGAGTATACCAACTTTTATAGTTATAAAAAATGGAAAAGAAACAGGAAGAACTGTTGGAGTTCAGTCAAAAGAAGAACTATTAAAAATTTTGTAAATTTAATAATGCAAGCACATATACAAAACTAAATGTAGAAAAGATGTTAACAATAATGGGAAGGAGAAGAATGTCAAACTCAGCTTTGACAAAAAAGCAAGATGAATAAAAAATGGGAAGTATGCGAAAAAAATGATGAACAAATAAATAAAATAATAGAAGAAAATAATTTGGGATTACTTCTTGCAAGTAGTTTATCACAAAAACGGAATTACAACAAAGCAAGAAGTACAAATTTTTTTAAATCCAAGTAGGCACGACTTTTATGACCCTTTTTTAATGCCAGATATGAAAATAGCAGTAAATAGAATTCTAAAAGCCATAGAAAATCAAGAAAAAGTA
Source organism: uncultured Clostridia bacterium (assembly GCA_947589265.1). Lineage (GTDB taxonomy): Bacteria > Bacillota > Clostridia > TANB77 > CAG-508 > CAG-273. The sequence continues at coordinate 7,987 of CANQAI010000026.1, forward strand.
ATTATATATGGAGATTACGATGCAGATGGAATTACAAGTATAACAGTACTTAAAAAGTTTTTATCAGAAAGAGATCTAGAAGTTGGGCAGTACATACCAAATAGATTAGACGAAGGCTATGGGCTAAACAAAAATGCAATAGACTATATAAAATCACAAGAATATACATTAATGATTACTGTAGACTGTGGCATTTCTGGAATAGATGAAATCGAATATGCCAAAAGTTTAGGAATAGAAGTTATTGTAACAGACCATCATGAACCAGCAGAAGAACTTCCAAAATGTTTGGCAGTAATTGATGCTAAAAGAAAGGATAACACTTATCCATTTAATCAACTAGCAGGAGTTGGAGTTGTATTTAAATTAATTCAAGCCATCTCAATACAATTAAATTTAAACGAGAAAGAATATTTAAAATATTTAGATATTGTTTGTGTTGGTACTATTTCAGACATTGTACCATTAATTGACGAAAATAGAGTAATTGCAAAATTGGGACTAAAATTAATTTCAGTTACAAATAATATTGGATTAAAAGAATTGCTTGAAACAATAGGATATAAGCAAATAGACTCAACTGCAATTTCTTTTGGAATAGCACCAAGGATTAATGCTTGTGGTAGAATGGGAAATGAAAAAGAAGCTTTAAAATTATTTTTAACTAACAGCAAAGAAGAAGCACAGGAAATTACAAAAAGACTAAATGAATACAATGCAGAAAGGCAAGAAAAAGAAAAAATAATATTTAATGAAGCAGTAGAAAAAATAGAAAATGGTGAAAAACAAAACTCATGCATAATTTTAGGAAAAGAAAATTGGCATCATGGAGTTATTGGAATAGTATCTTCAAAGGTAACAGAAATATATTTTAAACCAAGTATTTTAATATGTTTTGAAGGAGAAGAAGGAAAAGGCTCTGGAAGAAGTGTTCCGGGGTTTGACTTACACGAAGCTTTAATGAATTGCAGTAACTATGTAGAAAAATTTGGTGGACATAGTATGGCAATAGGAATTACTATAAAAAGAGAAAATTTTGAAAATTTTAAAAAAGAATTCGAAGAATATGCCCAAAATAGCAATATTAGTGATATAATTCCTATTATTAAAATAGATAGACAAGTTGATTTAAAACAAATTAATATGAAAGTGGTAGAAGACTTAAAATTACTAGAACCTTATGGTGAAGGAAATAGAATACCATTATTTTTAATTAAAGGCTTAAAAATACAAGCAATTCGTTCTTTATCAGATGGAAAACATTTAAAATTAAAATTAGGACAAGATAGCTATATTATAGATTCAATTGGCTTTAATTTAGGTAGCTATGCAGAACAGTTTTTAATTGGAGATAAAGTAGATGTGGTAGGTTCACTAGAGGTTAATAGTTTTAATGGAAATGATCAAATTCAAATAAACTTAAAAGATATTAGAAAATCATTAGATTAATTTTTCACTGAAATATATAATAAAAACATTAGATTAGTAGGAGGTGAGCATTATGTCTCAGGTAAAAGAAATGACTATTGAAGACGTAATAGCTACTGGCAAAAAAAATAATAGAAAATCAGATGGCAAACTAATAAGAAAAGCTTATGAATATGCAAAAAAATATCATGGAGGACAATTAAGAAAATCAGGAGAGCCATATATTGTTCACCCTGTGCAAGTTGCATATATTTTATCAACATTAGGCTTAGATAATAGCACTATTTGTGCAGCACTACTTCACGACACCTTAGAAGACACTGACTTAAGTAAGCAAGATTTAATAGAAAACTTTGGAGAAGAAATTGCAGAATTAGTAGATGGTGTAACTAAACTTAGCAAGCTTAAATATGCAAGTTCAGAAGAGCAACAAGTTGAAAACTATAGGAAAATGTTCCTCGCAATGGGAAAGGACATTAGAGTTATTTTAATAAAGCTTGCAGATAGACTTCATAATATGAGAACATTAAAATATTTAACAAGAGATAGGCAAATAGCAAATGCAAATGAAACTATGGAACTATATGCACCACTTGCAAATCGTTTAGGTATGTATTCTTTAAAATGGGAACTAGAAGATTTATCTTTTAAGTATTTATATCCAGAAGAATATCGTGAATTAGTAGAAGGAATAAATCGTAAAAGAGAAGAACGTTTAAAATTTATAGATATGATAATGGACCAAATTAGGCAAGCTTTAAAAAAACAACACATAGAAGCAGAAATTACAGGAAGAGCAAAGCATTTATATAGTATTTATAGAAAAATGAAAAGAGATAACATCACATTAGACCAAGTTTATGACCTTTTTGCTTTAAGAGTTATTGTAAATTCAGTAAAAGATTGTTATGCAGTTTTAGGAATTGTGCATGAATTATATAATCCAATGCCAGGAAGATTTAAAGATTATATATCAGTACCAAAACCTAATATGTATCAATCATTACATACAACTTTAATTGGACCAAAAGGAACTCCATTTGAAGTACAAATTCGTACATGGGATATGCACCGTATTGCAGAATATGGTATTGCTGCTCATTGGGCATATAAAGAAGCAAGCTTTTTAGGAAATAAAAAAGCAAATGTAAAAGTAGAAGAAGATAAATTATCATGGCTTCGTGAAACATTAGAGTGGCAAAAAGATATGCAAGACCCAGATGAATTTTTAAATACATTAAAAACCGAACTATTTGAAGATGAAGTATATGTATTTACACCAAAGGGAAAAATAATATCTTTAGCAAAAGGCAGCACGCCAATAGACTTTGCATATAGTATACATGCAGAAATTGGAAATCATATGACTGGAGCCAAAATAAATAGCAAAATGATGCCAATAATAACTCCATTAAAAAATGGAGATATTGTAGAAATTATTACATCAGATAGTACAAGAGGGCCAAGTAGAGACTGGCTAAAGTTTATAAAAACATCCTCTGCTAAAAACAAAATACTAGCATGGTTTAAGAAAAACGACAGAGAAGAAAATATAATTAAAGGAAAAGACTTAATAGAAAAAGAAATTAGAAAAATAGGTATGACACATGCAGAACTTTCTAAAACAGAGTACATACAAGCTGCACTAGATAGATATAAATATAACGAAGTAGAAGATATGTATGCAAGCGTAGGATTTGGAGCAATATCACCAGGAAAAATTGTAGCAAGAATGCTAGAGGAATATAGAAAAGACCATCAAACAGAAAACTTAGAAGATAAGCTAGAAGAGCTCTCAAAAGAAAAAATAGTACAAAACAAGCCATCTAAAAATGGTATTGTTGTAAAAGGAATAGACAACTGCTTAGTAAAACTATCTAAATGCTGTAATCCAGTACCAGGAGATGAAATAGTTGGCTATATTACAAAAGGCAGAGGGGTATCAGTTCACCGTAAAGATTGTGTAAATGTAAAAAATCTATTTTCAGAAGAAAATCGTATGATAGATGTATATTGGTATGAAGCAGAAAAAACAAAATATAGTGTAGACATTGAAATATACGGAAATGAAAGAAATGGTTTACTTGCAGATATCATAAAAGAAGTAGAAAACACAAAAAGCAAACTTCTAGCTGTAACTTCAAAGGCAAATAAAGAAAAAATATCTATTACTGAAATAACAGTTCAAGTAGAAAATATAGATGAATTAAACAAAATACTAAAGCAATTAAGAAAAGTTGATAGTGTTTATGAAGTAAAAAGGAAGAAATAGGGGGGAAAAAGGGACAGTCCCTTTTTCCCCTGTGAAAACGAAAGAAGATGAAATGAAGTGATATTAAAAGTACTAAAGTTAAATAGTGGAATGATTAATGACAAAACCAATTGCTATATTGTGCAAGACGAAAAGACCAAGGAAACTATGGTAATTGATCCAGCAGGAGAAGTGGAAAAAATAGTAGAAATGCTAAATATTTTACAATCAAATTTAAAATATATTTATATAACACATTGCCACGGAGACCATATTGGAGCCTTAAAAGATTTAAAAGAAAAAAAGGGTGGAAAAATTCTAATCCATCGCTTTGATGCAGAAGGCTTATACAATAATGAAATTAGTCTTACAGATTACATTGGAATTGAACAAATACATTTAGAAGCTGATTCTAGAGTAGATGATGGAGACATTATTCATATTGGAGATATAGAATTTAAAATAATACACACTCCTGGGCACACTGTTGGTGGAAGCTGTTTATACTGTTCACAAGAAAATTTACTTTTTTCAGGTGATACATTATTTCATGGAGCATGGGGAAGAACAGATTTGCCAACAAGCAATTTTGAAGATATAATAAATTCAATTACAAACAAATTATTAGTACTTCCAGAAAGCACAATAGTTTACCCTGGACATGGAAAATCAACTATGATAAAAGAAGAACTTCCAATCTACTATGAATTAAAACCAAGACTTGATTAAAAAATGTTAAAGTATAATAAAAAAGAAGGGGAAAAAGAGATGAAAGTAGAACCAAGAACATTACCTGGTTTTATGGAATTATTGCCAAATGAGCAGATTTTATTTGAACAAATGAAAGAAAAAATAGAAAAAACATATCAAAAGTTTGGCTTTTTGCCATTAGACACACCAACCCTAGAACTTTCTGAAATATTACTTGCAAAAGCAGGTGGAGAAACAGAAAAACAAATATACCGTTTTCAAAAAGGTGATACAGATATTTCAATGAGATTTGACTTAACAGTACCACTTGCTAAATATGTTGCAAAAAATTATGGAAATTTAAGCTTTCCATTTAGAAGATATCAAATAGGAAAAGTATATAGAGGCGAAAAGGCTCAAAAGGGAAGATTTCGTGAGTTTTACCAATGCGATATTGACATTATTGGAGATGGAGAGTTAGACATCATTAATGATGCTGAAATACCAAGTGTAATATACAATATAATTAAGGAAATTGGATTTGATAATTTCACAATTTTTATTAATAATAGAAAAATTTTAAATGGATTATTTGAAAATATAAATCAAAAAGAAAATTCAGTAGAGATTATGCGTATTATTGATAAAATCCAAAAAATAGGCGAAGAAAAAGTAAAAGAAGAATTAAAAAAATTAAATGTAGAAGAAAATGCAATTACAAAAATAATTGAATTTATTAAAATTGATGGAACTAATGATGAAGAACTACAAAAACTACAAAGTTTAGATATTAAAAATGAAACATTTAAAACAGGTGTAGAAGAATTAAGCGAGGTTGTAAAATACATTAGACTATTTGGTGTTCCAGACGAGAACTTTAAAATAGATTTAAGTATTGCAAGAGGACTAGACTACTACACAGGAACTGTATATGAAACATTTTTAAATGATTATAAAGAACTAGGAAGTATTTGCTCAGGTGGAAGATATGAAAACTTAGCAGAATATTATACAGACAAGAAACTTCCAGGAGTAGGAATTTCAATAGGATTAACAAGATTATTTTATAAGTTAAATGAATTATCCTTAATGAAAGTAGAAAAATATTCTATGGCAGATATTTTAATTATTCCAATGCTAGAAGATTTAAGTAAGCCAATAGAGGTGGCAAGTAAATTAAGAGAGAAAGGAATTAATACTGAAATTTACTTAAACAATAAAAAAGTAAAAGCAAAATTTAAATATGCAGATAAATTGAAAATTCCTTATGTAATAGCAATTGGAGAAGATGAAATAAATTCTAATACATTAAAAATAAAAAATATGGAAACAGGAGAAGAAACAACTACAAGTTTTGATGTAAATGAAATTATAAGTTGTATAAAAAAATAACCAAAAAGTATTTAAAAGTAAAAATGTAATAAACTCTCTGGTATTATTACATTTTTATTTTTTTAAGTTCTCATATTTTCTAACCTTTAAGAATATATTGTATATATCATAATATGGACAAAGGAGAAAATATTTATGATTAATATGGCAGTAATAAGCCTAAAAGACATTATTAAATATTTGGTAAAATTTACAATATTTATTGCTGTAATAGCCTTAATTTTTACATATGCTTCTAAAATAAAAAACAATGTAACACAAATAGAAATTTTACAAAAAAGTGCTTTTGTTTCATGTTTAGATATTACTATTCCAGGGGCTTCTAGTATAAACAATGAAAATGCAGAAGAAAAAACTAAGAACATAGAAAATCCACTTAAATTGGCTTTAGGGGTAGAATTAAAAATGATGTCTTCTTTGTATAATCCAACAGACGAAAACAATGTAGTAAGCAAAGAACAAGAAAAGTCAAATAGTGAAAATAACGAAGAAGAACCTATTCAGCAGGCCGAAACAGGACTAAAAACAGAAGTACAAAGCTCAAATGTTCCAAATAAATATACTGTACAATATAATGGAGTAAAAATAAAAAACGAAACAAAATATAAATTAACTAAAGAAATATTAACACCAAATATAAATATAAAAACAGAAAACATATTAATTTTTCATACACATGCATCAGAAAGCTACACATCTAGTGAAAAATATACATATAAAGCAACAGGGAACTTTAGAACAACAGATAAAAACTATTCTGTAATTAGAGTAGGAAGAGAACTAGACAAACAGCTTCAAAGTTATGGCTATAAGGTTACACACAATGAAACATTACATGATTATCCATCTTATTCAGGTTCATATGATAATTCTTTAAAAACTGTGACTAGCATATTACAAAAAAATAAAGATACAGATATTGTAATAGATTTACATAGAGATGCTATATCAGACTCAAAATATGCTCCAACTGTTAAAATAGGGGACGATTATGCTGCACAATTAATGTTTGTAATAGGAAGCGATGGTGGCGTAACCGAACATAAAAATTGGCAAGAAAATTTAAAATTTGCAGTAAAAATTCAAGAAAAAGCCAATGAATTATATCCAGGGCTATTTAAACCAATCATTTTAAGAAATTCTAGCTATAATCAAGAACTAGCAAAGGCAGCAGTAATTATAGAAGTAGGAGCAACTCGGAAACACATTAGACCAAAGCTTAAGCAGTATGAAATATTTAGCAAAGGTAATAGATGAGGCAATTAAATAGTTTACAAAAAATAATTAATATGATATAATTATTGCGATAATTTCTTTTTTTCCTGTTTTACAGGTTAATATATAGACAACAAATGTAAAATAATTATTTTAAGGAGGAAATTATATGTTAATTTTGCTTTTAGTGGGGTCATTTGCCATCCTAGGAATAGGAATTTTTATGGTACAATTTACTAACCATGATGATGGTGGAGCTGTCGCAACCATCGTAGGAGGTATACTAGCAGCAATTTTTTTGCTAATAATTTGCGTCAATGCGCCAAGAGTGGCCAAAGCAGATATTATTGACGAAAAAATTGCAATGTATGAAGAAGAAAATAAAAAAATTGAACAAGAAATCGATAGAATTGTCGAAGGATATTTAAAACATGAAAAAGACACATACACCGACTTAAAAGCAGAAGATAGTCCAATCACATTAATAACTCTATTTCCGGAGCTTAAGGCAGATGAGCTTGTTCAGCAACAAATAGCAGTATATGTTGCTAACAGAGAAGAAATCAAACTGCTTAAAGAAGAAAAAATAGACCTTAAGCTCTGGGAGTGGGTGCTTTATTTTAAGTAATTGGACTACAAAACCTAGCACACTATGCTAGGTTTATTTTTTAAAATAAAACGATAATTTAATCTAAAAAGCAATTTAATAAAAATAAAATCGTCAAGTGAAAAGTTAAATGCAATTCTGTAAAGTAAATGCAATTTGTACGATTAAATGCATATTGAAAAGCAATA
>CANQAI010000027.1 GCA_947589265.1 uncultured Clostridia bacterium
TTCATTATCTCCAATAGTTTTTTCTGCAATGAATTGTTTTCTTATTTTGTTAGTTTTATATTTTCTAATAGTATTAAGGTTATCATAATTAAAACTTGACCTTTTTAAAAATTCTATACATTTCATAGCTTGTTTTTTAGTTAATGATTTAAAATTATTACTATCTTGACAAGAAATAATTATATTTCCCCTTATACTTTCTCCAATACTTAAAAATTTGCTATTTATATAAATGTTAGGTTTTAAATTTTTCCTATCTGCTTTACATATAATTGCTATATCTTCATAAGGAATTACAGTAATTTTTCCGTTTTAGTATTTTTTCAAATTCGCATATATCATTTTTTATCTTTTGAATTTTAGGTTCTTTTCCTACTTCTTGGTAAATAGCTATAATTTCATTATTATTCATTTAAGCCACCACCTTTATTACTTAGGTGTTCTAAATATGCTTGATAAGCAGATTCATCTAAGTTTTTTAAGTTTCTTTTATCATTTAAGTTAATTACATTTTTTATACTTAAATGATTTAGTCTAGCAAATTCTTTAAAATTGCTACTTTTTGATTTTTTAAATTTTCTTTTCATATTTTTTTATCTCCTTAAAAAATATTTAGATTACCGGTACTCTATTTGCATTATACTTTCTTTATGTTAACTAATCAAAAATAGTAAAATTGCATGATATGCAACAAAAATTACACCTCATGCAACTTTTGGGCTAAAAATGATTATTTTTTTAAGGAAATATTTGAAAAAATGATATAAAACATAAAAATTTATAAAATGTTGCATTTTATGCAACATTTAAAACTTTATTGATTTGTAGGCAAAAAAATCCTCTTATTTAGATTATTTATAAATAGAAAAAAGAGAAGATTATTTAAATCTCCTCTTTAAGCCTTAACAGCCTCCACTGCCTCCGTGGGTAAGCTACTTGTTTTCTCATAGCACATTTTCCTTTCTTTTTAGTCTCTATTTTTATTAGTACATAAAATACAAGAAAGTCCAATGTTGGAGGCTTTTGTATATATATAATTCGAGCCTAACCATAAGCTCGAATTACATTTTATGTAATAATCAAGCTTATTAAGCTAGGGTAAATTATATATATAATATATAAGTCTTTACCAAAAATAGGTATAAATATATTATAACAAATTTTAAAGTTTAAGTCAATTTTATGTAAATTGCGAATAAAAAATAAACAACAAGTTCACATTAACTTGATAAATATGAATTTTTAGTTTAAAATTTATATAGTTAAAAAATATGGGAGAATTTTATATATTATGAATAATAAAAATGTAAAATCAATTATAGTTTTAGTTATAATTATAGCTTCATTAATATTTTTAGTATTTACACAAATAAATTATCAAAATAATAAATATGATAGGTTAGAAATAGATAGTTTAGAATTAAATATATTTTTCTTAAATGTTGGACAAGCAGATAGTACATTAATAACAAGTAACAACTGCAATATGTTAATAGATTGTGGAAATAATTCAGATGGAAAATATATTTCGGAATTTTTAAAATCCCAAGGAATAAAAAAATTAGACTATTTAATAGGAACACATATTGATGAGGATCACATTGGAGGTATGCAAGAAGTTTTAAGTAATATACAAGTGCAAACATTGTATATGCCATATAGTACATATGAAGGCAAACAATTTTATATGCAATTAGAAAACTATATTAAAAAAAATAAAATTAATCAACAACAAATAGAAATATCGCAAGACAAAGAATATAAGTTAGGAAATGCAACATGGAAATGTTTATATGTTGATAATTCTAACCCAAGCGATAAAAATAAATTTAATGACACATCAATAGTTGTTAAGCTAAATTATGGAATTACAAAATATTTATTTACTGGAGATATAACAGAAAATATAGATAGTAAAATAGAAGGCTTAGAAAAAGTAGATGTTCTAAAAGTTGCACATCATGGTGCGAAAGAGTCAACATCAAGAGAATTTTTAGATATAGTAAGACCAACTTATGCAATTATATCTGCAGGAAGTAATGAAAATTATAATCATCCAGATCAAAGTGTCCTAAACAGGTTGAAAGATGAGGGAGTGAAAGATAATAATATATTTATAACAAAAAATCAAGGAACAATATGGCTAAAAAGTAATGGTAATAGTATAGTAATTGAAAAGTTAAAAGAATTAAATTTAGACGGAGCAAATAAAGTAGGTTATAGGAATATATTTCAAATATGTTCTTATTTTTTTATAAAAATTAATGAGAATTTTTATAAGGATTAGGAACTGCTGTATATTTTGTACCATCAAATTGAATATAATCAGACTTTAGTGCAGATTCATCAAGTAATTCAAAAGGAATAATATATTTTTCTGAATGTTTTTGTGCAGTATCTAAGCAAGAAGCAAAACCATCTTCAATATAATCAACTTCAAATATAGTATTTTTAGGTAATTTACTATAATCATAATTCATATTTTGCCTTAGAATATATCTTTGCAAATCATGAATAAAATCATCTACAAAAGTATCTTTCAATTTACTTTTATGAATAGCATTATCTAAATTATTTATAATAGGTTCAAATATATTCAAATTATAAAATCACCTCCTAAAAAGTTTTAATTTTTTTAATCAAATAAAAAAGAATATAATTAATATAGCATGAAAAATAAAATAATTCAACAAAATCTTTAAAAATAATTATATTACCTAAAATTTATAATAATAGTATAATAAATGCTATATAGGAGGTATATATTATGTCTGATTTTGATAGTAAAGATTTTGGAGAAAGACTAAAAACTTATAGGCTAAAAAAGGGTTTAAGTCAAGAAAATATAGCTACTATTATAAATAAAACAAAAGCTACTGTTAGCAGATATGAAAGTGGAGAAGTTCTACCAGATGTTAAAGATATAAGTAAAATATGTGAGGCATTAGAAATATATGAAGCAGATTTATATGAAAATAATGTTGTTAGAACAATGCAAGATAATAAGTCTAAAAATCCATTTAATACAAATAAATTATATGTTTATTTTAACGCATATAATTTTAGAACCAAAAAATTTGCACCTGATAAATATATATTAGAGCTAGAGCAAAAACAAAATATTTGTAAAGTAAAATTTATTGATTATCATGATGGAAGAATATATTCAGAGGGTTATTTAATAGGAAATGAAGAAATAGTATTTGCAGTAATGGAAAACTATAAACCAACAAGTAGTAGGGTAGATGTTTGTATTATTGAAATAAATATTTGTAATGGCATAGACGGGTTAATGTTAGGTGGCTACTTTGGAACAAATGCAAAATGTGAACCTAGCTTAAGAAAGTGCTATATTTCTAAAAAAGATATGGATTTTACAAAAGAAATGATAGAAAATTTAAAATTAAATGAAAATGAGAAAGAAATATTAAATAATCAAAATGCTTTATATTTAGATATCTTTAATATATAAAATATAAATTTTAAATTATTTAATAAAAAATTATAGATATTAAGAAAAAAACTGTATTTTTAGGATAAGTACTTAAATAAAAGTTGATAAGTTGCAACATATATTATATAATAAATATGGAAATTTTATACATTTGAACAAATAAAATCAATTACCAAGCCAATATTTGAAAAGTATAATATTAAAAAAGCTTATTTATTTGGCTCTTATGCTAGAGAAGAAGCTAAAACAGATTCAGATATAGATATAATGATAGTAAAAGAAAATTCTAAAATAATTACATTATTAAACTTAGTAGAATTTGAGGAAGAATTAAAACAAGTATTAAATAAAAAAGTAGACGTAGTAATAGAAGAAACATATACGAAAGAGCTTATGAATGAGAATAAATATGGGAAACTCGCAAAAGAATTATTTTATGAGCAAGTTCAAAAAGATAGGGGAGTGTTATATGACTAGTTTAGATTCGCACATCACTATGGCAATATGAATTTGGAAATTATATTTGATACAGCTTTAAATGATATACCAAAATTAAATAAATTTATACAAAAAGAATTAGAAAATATTGATATTTAAAAATATTTAAAATTATTCAAAATTATTTATTATTATAGTTTTAGTTAGATTTTTTGTTAGACAGTTTTTGACCGAAATTCAGTTGTAAACAGCAATACATAAGATGGACGTGTGTCGCCTCGACCAAAAAAAGTGTTGAAACAAGCAAGTTTCAGCACTTTTTGTTTTTATTTAAAATTATTCGCATAAATACAGTATTATAGAGTTTTTCTACTTTTTGATAAATAATTATAATTTCGCCATTAGTAATCTAAACCATTACCTTTATTGTTTAAATGTTTTAAATATGACTGATAAGTGAATTCATTTAGGTGTTTTAATTTTATTTGTATCATTTAAGCTAATTACATTTTAAGCTAAGGTAAATTATATATAGATATATAAGACTTGCCCAAAAATAGTTATTAAGTATATTATGAAATAATTTACATAAAACCACAAATATAAGAAATATATTATTAATACATAAAAAAAGCAGCTCCATTGGAACTGCTTTTTGTTGTTAAAACATTTCATAACATGACACATTATTTTCTTTGCACCATCTTCTAAACTCTGCCCTTTCAGATTTTCTAAAGTCCTTCCGCGAATACTCGCCATAGTTCCATTGTTTGTAAAGTTTGAATTTATAAAGCTTTATAAAATCTTCATATTTGATAGACTGATGCATATTACTATCATAAATATAGCCATTTCTTAAAATAACGGCATGAGCGTAATAGTTATGTCCATCTTCAAATGGATCTTCCACGGCTCCCCATAGAAGAATAGAATCTTTTATAACCCTAGCAATTTCTAAAGAGTAATAATAGCAACAATGATCACATTCATCACTTAACAGATCATGGTATAACCCAATGTCATATTCTTTGATTGCCTTCCACTCTTTTTTGCCTAAAGCTTTACCATTCGTACTTACAAACTTTTTGATAAACCAATACATTTGAAGCGTTCTTATTTGCGATGGTGTTCTTAGCCCAAATGTGTTAAACTCCTGGGCCTTTTTATCTTCTCTTAACTCAAGAATAAATAATAGCAAGCCTACATCGATAAAACTTAAGCCACATATTCTAGGTTTAATGAAAATCAACCATACAGTTCCAATCACACCAAATATAGATGCCCCTAGCAATCTCCGGAATGAAAGTAAAGTAAAAAGCCCACTAGACCATTTATACAGTTTATAGAACAGTTCAGGCTCCGTTGTGTAAATCTCGTCATGGTAAAAAGTACGAGTTACAAGTTTTAACATTTTAATGTTCCTCCTAAATAATTATTTTTAGAGCATAAATAAAAATTGCACTTGGCAAAAAAATAATGTATCACTCTAATTATACTATATTTTACATAAAATAGCAAATTTAAATATTTTGTTGATTAAATTTTATAGTAAAAGTATAATATCATATAGGAGGTATAGGCTATGCCTGATTTTGATAGTAAAGATTTTGGTGGAGTAAAGATAGTTTTATCTATTATAATAGTGATAGTAACTTTATATTGTATCATATTATCAATAGATATGAACAGAGTAAATAGTTTTAGAGAGCCAGCATTTGCAATAAAATTGAAAGAAACAGACTTGACATATAAAACGATAGTATATCAAGGATTAGGTTATAAAGTTAATGTAAAAAAAGATGTAACACAAGAAAATAATCAAATAATAAAAATAGAAATGTATATGCTTAATGAATGTATAGCAGGAGCAGCCAAATAAAATTATATAATTCTTCTAAAATACAGTAGCTAACGATAAAACTAATTTAATACGGAGAAATTCTTGTGCTTCAAATGGAGAAAATTGTAGCTACTATAGAGAATTGCTATTATCTGAAAAAAACATGCATTGGTGGATTAACTCAAAAGATAAATAAGGACAAGCAGAAGAAAAAGAAGTGAGCTATATGACTACTCCTCAATTTGTAGAAAAATTAAATGAAGGAAACGATGAAACAGTTTGGATAATAGATAAGAATAACTAAAACAATGGTTACCCAGTATAAAAATAATCATATAAATATTTTAAATTATGAGAACTTTCATATAGACCATTTTGCAGTTTTATGATATTATAATAAAAAACTAAAAATATAAGGAAGAATAAAATGGGCTCTAACAAATCAGGATTTATTAACGAAAATAATTTAATTTATGCTTTAAACGGAAAAAAATTTAAAGATTTAAATGAAAATCTTAGAAATTTTACTAAGTTTTTATTTAACAATATTAATTATAATGATCAAATTTTTGCTTATGAGGGAAAATATGGACAAAAACCAGATTTAGTAGTACAAGTAAATGGAATTAGTAAAAACATAAGTGTTAAAATTGGTAGTGGGAATTCTGTACATCAAGAAAATATATCTTTGTTTACAAATTTTTTAAATTATATAGGAATTTCACAACAATTAATTTTTGAATTATTAAAATATCATTGGGGAGATGATACGCTAAACGGCACAGGCAAAACAAGGGTATCAAGCAAAGAATATAAACAAAAACATCCTAAAGAAATAGAATTACTAAATACAGAAATTAATAAAAAAGAATATTTAAATAAGTTTGTAAATAGATTTTTATTTCAAGGAAAATCATCTGAATATGATATTGTAGATACACTTTATTATGGCAACTGTGAATTAGGCCATTGGGCATCAAGAGATGAAATTATAAACTATATTAATTCAGAAAATTTTAATTCAGACGCTATACACTTTGGACCATTAAACTATCAAGTTTGGAATAGATGCTTAAATTTTAATCCAAATACAGAAAACAGGAGACAAGTAATGCAAATAAAATGGCCAAATTTATTACAAGATTTACTTAATATTGAAAGGAAAAGAAAATTAAATGAATAGAGGTACAGAGTCTGGAAACATAGCTGAAATAGCTTTTGTAAGAAAATTTAATAAGAATAGATCAAATTTTAAATTATATTTAGATAGCTTTAATATAATAAATATAGATAACGTTTTTATGGTAAGAGTTACTACTAAACAATTTTCAAAGCTATCTAACCAAAAAGTAATGACAAGAGCAGATGCATATTTAATTAAATCTATAGATACTAAAATTCAACAAATATTAATTAACAATGATTATGCATTAGATGAAGATTTAATTAAAATTAATAATATAAATTATGAAATAATACCATTTAGTGGTGTTTCAATCAAGATGTCAGATTCAACTAGATTTCAAATATTAAAATTAACGCCAGACAGTTTCAATCATTTATTTGGAGAATTTGAGCTTGGTGCTTGTGCAAGTGTTTATTGCTTAAAAGAAGAAGAACTAATAAAAAATGCTTCTGTATTTAAAGGCTGGAAAACATCAAAAGAAAAAATAATAAGAAAATATTCTAGTACACTTCCAGCTTTAGAGAAACTAAATATGAATATAAGTTTAAAGGAACAACTAGGAATTTATAAACAATTAAAGCAATTTTCTAATAAAAAAATTTCAGAAATTATAGATTCGAATAAGAAACTGCAAGAAATTATATTTAACGGTTATCATATATATGAGGAACCTTATTCAGCAAGCTATTTTTACAAAGGGAATACTTTAGAAAAATTAAATTATATTCCCTTTACTGTAACAACAGGTTCTGGTAGAAGTAAAGGAGATTTCACAATAGTTTTAAAACCCAAAAATTAGATAGCTTTACAAACTATCTAATTTTTTTACTATATTACTTGCTATTTCATCCAAAATAGGAACTACAACGCTGTTTCCAATTTGCTTATATGATTGAAAGTTATTTTCTTTTATTTTATAGCTTTCAGGAAACCCCATTAGCCTTAAGCATTCTTTTTCTGTTAATTTCCTTTTATAATTAACAATAACCGGAACATTATTACCACCAGTTCCCATTTTAGCAGTCAAACATGGAGATGTTTTATTACTTTTAAAAGAACATTTTGAAGGACGAATTTCATTTGCAATTATTATATCATCCTTTTTTAAGTTTGACTTTTCTAAATATTTTGGTAAATGTATATTTATATTTCTTTCAGCAATTTTTGTTATTGTATAACCTTTAACATTTTTATCAATAACATCTTCTATATTAAATTTTAAATCTTTTTTTACGGGAAAAATGTTATTAAAATTAACTTTTAAGCTTTTTAGAAACCCTACACAATACCAACGCTCTCTATTTTGAGGAATTCCATAATCTAATGCATTTAAGACCCTATATTCAACATTATAACCTAATTCGTCTAAAGTTTTTAATATTACATTTAAAGTATTGCCATTATCATGACTTACCAATCCTTTTACATTTTCTAAAAGAAAAGCTTTTGGTTTTTTATCTTTTAAAATTCTAGCAACCTCAAAAAATAAAGTCCCTCTTGCATCTTCAAAACCCCTCCTCAAGCCTGCAATTGAAAAAGGCTGACAAGGAAATCCTGCACAAAGAATATCAAAATCAGGGATTTCATTACTTTCGATTTTAGTAATATCACCACTGGGGTATTCTCCAAAATTCAAATTATATATCTCTCTAACATCTTTATCTATATCTGATGAAAATACACATTTACAATTATTATTTTCAAATGCAATTCTAAATCCACCTAATCCCGAAAATAAATCAATAAATTTATATTCCATATTTCAGTTCCTTATTATCCCAAAAAGATAATTGAATTATAGAATTATCAACTGTAATATCTCTTTTATTATTACTAAGAGCTAAACTTAAATATTTTTCTACTTTCTCAGAAAGAGCTTTAGAAAGTAAAGGTGGTACTGCATTTGCTAGTTGCTGATATTGAGATGTTTTAGAATTTTTAAAAATATAATTATCTGGAAAAGATTGCAACCTTGCAACCTCTCTAATAGATAAGCATCTATTATAATCTGGATGAATAATCATAGACTTATATGCATGTTTTATTGTTACGCTAGGCTCATCATTATTTAACCTTCTATATGCATTACTATGAACTCCACCTACTCTATATTTTTCAGGAATATTTTGCCAGTTTCCACCTTGAGGCACATAACTCATTCTATTTACTATATCCTTATTATGAGTTGGAATTTCATGATTATATATTTTAGATTGTTTTTTATTAGTCAAAGAATTTAATTTTTTTATATATAAATTCTCTTTAGTATATTTTAACTCACCATCTAAAGAGCTTTCATTAGGAATTCCTTCTAGTGCTTCTCTAACGGTTACAAACTTTTTAATATTGTTATTAGGATATTCAAAAGTCATATTTAAATCCGTGCGAGTTCCAACAATAATAACTCTTTCCCTAGATTGAGGAACCCCATAATATTTAGAATTTAATATTTTATAATCTACATCATAACCAAACTTAGAAAATTCTTTTTTTACCTCATCAATTACCATATTATTTTCTGGATTTTTCATAGATAAAATACCTTTAACATTTTCCATTATAAATAAATATGGCTTTAATTCTCCTACTAATCTAGCATACTCATAAAACAAAGTATTTCTAACATCTTCTACGTTACGAGCGCCACACATAGAAAATCCTTGACATGGTGGCCCTCCAATTATAACATCAACTCCATTTGGAAAATATTTTAAAACTTTATTTTTATCTACATTTTTTATATCATCCAATAAAAAAGGAACTTTAGGGAAATTTGCTATATAGGTATCTCTTGCTGGTTTCCATATATCATTAGCTAAATTAATTTTAAAACTTTTATTTGAATGAAATCCTAATGCTAATCCACCACAACCAGCGAATAAGTCTAAAACTGAATATTGTTTCACTAGTTATTTAACCCCCATTAATTAATGTTATTATATTTTTATATCACTATATCACAAAAAAATTTTTTTCTCAACACATAATTTTAAATTTTGCTATTATTCAGAATTAAACAAATATAGACTTATTTATTTATAACTTTTTCAGACTCATTTGCCGTATCATCAGAAATTTTTAAGTTTTCAATGGCAAATTTTAAACAATCATTAATAAATTCATTTATAGAAACTAAATCATTATCATCTACAATTTTTCTAATATTGTCTAATACACTAGTTTCTATTCTTGCTGTAAATTGAGTATAATCTTTTTTCTTTCTACTTTTAATTATGAAATCAGACATTTTTCTCACCTCACTTATATTTTAATATAAAGAAACACACAAAAATATGCTCATAAAAGAAACTATAAGTGAAACTGAATGTGACTTCCAAAATTAATAAGATATCATTAAACAAAATAAAAATAGTGATATATTATTAAATAATGTATCACTATTTAAATATAATTACTTATGCTTCATTATCAAACTTTTCTTGAATTTTATTTGCTTTTCTTCGTATTCTTGTTAGAGCTGTATCAACAGATTTAACATTACAATGTAGCAAATCTGCAATTTCAGCATAACTTTTTCCTGTTTTATATTGTTCTAATACATCTAGCTCTTTAGAACTTAAATTTTTTGTTATTTCAGAGGTTAACTCCTTTAAATACTCATTCCTTAAAACTATTTCAGAAGGATCTTCACTATTTTCATTTTTTAAAAAATTTATAACCTCATTAGAATTCTCTTCGCTATCCATAGCTGAATTTATAGATATTGCGTTATTTAGAAGCAAATGTTTCTGACGACTAGAAAGCTTAATAGCAGTTATTAAATGCCTATCTATACATAATTTAGCAAAAGTTTTGAAAGAAGCGCCACTGTCTTCTTTATAATTTTTTATTGCATAGTAAAGACCTATCATTCCTTCTTGAAATACATCATTTTCGTCTCCACCATATAGAAAAAACTTACTAGTGCTGTACTTTACTAAGTCTTGATATCTTCTAAGTAAAACTTCGCTTGCTATCTTGTCGCCGGTGCGAATTATACTAACTAATTCTTCATCAGTTTTGCTATCATAGTCATTAATATAATTCATATTTATCCTCCTAATTGAATTAAACACAATATATCACAAAAATATATAAATCTCAATAATTTATGCAAATATTTTATTCATATTTTTGATATTCTCCATTTTGATAAATAAACTTGTTCCCTTTTTTAGCTGTTTCATATAAATTTTTTGGAAACTCTATTTCTTCAACCCCTTCACTCGCTTTATAGCTTAAATCATATAACCAAATTCTTCCTGAATATTTTTCATCGGTTCATATATCCATAAATTGAAATGCAAATTAATGATAATTGTATCACTATGGTAACGATTTCTCAATATTTTAAAGGCTTTTTACAAAATTAGAAGTAGCATTTAGTGCTTTTTTTCATATTATAAAATAGGTGATAAATGTGAAAAGTTATTTAGAAATTGTACCAACGAATGTAAATTACAATTATACCATATTACAAGATAATATAAATAATTTACAAAATACATATAAATTTTTGAAAATAGGGAATATTGGTTATAGTGTTTTAGGTAAAAAAATACCATACATAAAAATAGGAAAAGGAAGAAAAAAAGTTTTATACCATGCAGGAATACATGCAAATGAATGGATAACATCAATTTTGTTGATGAAATTTATTGAGAATTTTTGCAAGGCTTATATGTTAAATAAAAATATTTATAGTTATTCTGCAAAAGATTTATTCAATAAAACAACATTATATATTGTACCAATGGTAAATCCAGATGGGATAGATTTAGTAAAAGGAAATATAAGCAAAAAAGATAACATTTATAAAGATTATATAAATATTGCAAAATCATACACAAATATACCATTTCCAGATGGTTGGAAGGCAAATTTTAATGGTGTGGGTTTTAAAAATTACCAACCAAGTTATTAAAATATTAAGATGATGAATGTATTTTTTCAGATCTTTCAAATCCATCATCTGAATAATATTCATATTTTCCATTAGTGTATTTAAGGACCATTCCTTCTGTTGCTATACTTAGTAAATCTTTTGGAATATCCGTTTCTTCAAATTCTGTTTTAGGTGTATCCGTTAAATCCCATAAAAAACGATTATTTCCTAATTCTTCGGTTACCACATAGAGATGTCCTTCTTTTCTGTGTTTGTTTAGATTTATGTTCTGTTTATCTAGTATTTCTTTTGCCATATTTCTTATATCTTCTTGCAATTCTTTAGTAGCAATACTATCAATTACACAACTATTATTCTTAATTCTTAAAACGTCATTTATTTTTACTTCGCTTGGAACATCTTTTTTACTTATTTCTATTTCTTCTATTTTGCCATTTTCTGCCTTTAGTGCAGCATAAGCATTATCCATTTTATCTTTTATAAAATATATTGCATCGTTACTTGAATTTTCTTGTGCATATTTTAATACGACATCATTTAAATTCCATCTAATAGCATTTTGATTTCCTGTTGTAAGATTATTTTTTGACAATATATCTTCTATTATTGGAATTTCTTCATTTTCACTATTTAAATTAAAATAACTGGATAACTCTTTTATAAAATTTTGCACAAATTGATTCTCCTTTAAATCATTTAATAAATTATTTACTAAATCTAAATTCAATATGTAATCACTCCTCCGTTTTTTTACTTTATTTTTAGGAAATATACTATCCGATTTAATAGTATTAAGAATTAAACTTAATAGTGATTATATATTGTTTTTCATAAATTTACAATAGTTTTACTGTAAATTATCAAGTTTTATTAATTTATTCTTTTGCATGACTCTCTCCAGTAGTATAATCAATAACTATTCCTGGCTGAACATTATAACAATAAACATTAAAATGAACTCCCTTACCTGAATCTTCAACTGACCATGCTTCCATTTCTACTCCACTTGCTAAAAGGTTTCTTCCTTCAAAAATAGGTGTTACTCTATATAGAACATGATTATTTTCGTTTTTATTTATATACTCAGCCACTTCATTTTCAAATGGTAACATTCCTTCTGTATTTAAGTATCTTGTCCCAGTTATCAAATTGTTTTTATTTGCATTTTCTCCTGCAAGTTGCCAACCAATTAGATGACAACGATTATATAAATATTTATCTTTTATTAAACTATCATATCTTTTTTGCACCCATCCAGATAAATCTTTAACGCTACCTATGTCGCCACGTTCTTCACCTTCTTGTGGCATGATTTCTTTGCAAATGTTTGCATAAGCTACTCCTGCCTTACCATCTCCCAAATCGCTATATTTTTCAAAAGGCTCAGTGGTACAATCTTCTTCCGTAAAATATGGAATATTATTGTTGATTTCAACATAAGGACTTGATGTATACTCTGGAACTGTAGATAAATCAAATATAATATTTTGATTATTTAAATTATAATCATTTACTGAATTTTCAAATGTAGTATTTTCGTTTATATATCCATAAATTGAAATAGAAATTAATATTACTACAGCAAAAATATATTGAAAAATATTTAATTTTTTATTCTTCTTTTTTCTTCCCATATAATTTTACCTCGTTTTATTTTTTTCCATTTTACCATTAAAATAACAATTTCACAATATGGATTTATAGCATTGTAAAAAAATATTGACAAAAAAGCAAGACATTATAAAACACCTTGCTCTCGTAAATATTTTTATTTTAATATATAAATTTCCTCTATATAGAAATTAATAAAATCCATAGGTGTGTATTTAAAAATTACCAACCTGTTATTAATTTTACTAATTGTGACACAAATCTCTTCGTACATTCTCCAATTCTCTTATTCCTTCACTTTGCTCTTGTATAATATTTTGTGCAACTTGTTTTAATCTAGGATTGATTTGATATTTTAATAAATTATTACACATTTCTATTGCGCCTCTATGGTGAGGTATCATTTCTACTACAAAATTAAGATTTATACTTGAACATCTTGGACTATATCTCATTTTTGAAATCATATTTTTCGTAATTCTAAAATATTCATTCATATAATTATTAATATCTTGATTAGAATTTGTGTACCCTACCGTTGTTTGTAAAATATGTTCCATTTGCTTTATTCCCCTAGTTTGCATTTGTATAATATCTCTTGCAATTTTTATTAGTGGTTGATAACTTGTATATTTTAATAGATTTTCGCACATATATATTGCTGCTTGATGATGTGGTATCATACATGTAATAAAGTTAACTGTTATACTATTTGTAATATTTTGTGATAACATTTTATTTTCCATTTCAGATAATATCTCTCTAAATCTCATTAAATAATTATTAATATTTTCATTCATATTTAATATCCTCCTAATATATGATATTAAAATTAACCAAATTTGTTTATTAATATTAAATTATTTTTTGCTTTGACTCATCAATTAATTCTTCAATTTTGAGAAATTCATCTAAGTTTTCATTAATAGAATTTAATTTTGAAAAATTAAAATATATGTATACATTTTTGTCTTTATCTATTTCAATTTTATTAATTAATCGATATAAATACATTTTATCAATTTGCTCTAATTTCAAAAAATTTTCTATTAATTCATCTAATTCTTTTTCTTCTTTTGTTTTATTTTTTATACTAATTTTTCCTCCTGTTTGAGATAATTTTTGTTCTAGTTCTTTCTTTTGTTTAATTAAATTTGTTCTCTCAAAAATGAATTTTTGTGAATATCTTATATAGTCTTCTTCTAAAAGAACACCTTTTAATTTGTCCAAATACATCGTACTTAAGTTGTTGTTTATTTCAAATATTGCTTTATCCAATTGTTCGATTTTTTTCTTAAAACCTTCTCTTATATCAAGAGTTCTGTTTTGATATTTTTCATAAACTGAGTAAAAAACTTCTTTATTAGCATAGGTTTGGACAATTTTTTTTACTATATAAAGAATATGTTTTTCGAACTTTTCATAATTGATACTTAATGGGTAACAACCTCTTGATTTACGACCTACGCAAGTTATATATGGATGTGATGTGCTATTTCTCCTTGAATTCTTTTTAAGCACGATTTGCAATTTTCTTTTGCAATGATAACAATAAAGCAGACCTCTTAATAAGTAGTCGTATTTAAGCTTTGTATTTGTTCCTCTCTTTTCCAAAATACTATTTACTTTTTCGAATACATCTTCATCTATGATGGGTTCATGTGTATTATTTACTCGTATTTGATTTTCTTTTTCTACAGTTCTGATTTTCTTTACCTTATATGATACAACTGTTTTTTTGTTTTGTATGGTATTCCCGATGTATACTTCATTTTTTAACATATTGCATAGAGTTACTTCATTCCAATCATAGTTTGTTTTATTTTCATCTTGCACTAATCCAGTTTTTCTGTAACCAGTAGGAGATAAGTAGTGATGGATATTTAAGTAATTTACTATCTCTACTGTGCCATGTCCATTTGCATACATATCAAAAATTTTTCTTACAATATCAGCTACATTTTCATCAATAACTAGCTTGTTTTTTATGTTAGGATGTCTTTTATAGCCGATATGCTGGTGTACTACACAAATA
Organism: uncultured Clostridia bacterium; assembly: GCA_947589265.1. Lineage (GTDB taxonomy): Bacteria > Bacillota > Clostridia > TANB77 > CAG-508 > CAG-273. The sequence continues at coordinate 15,471 of CANQAI010000027.1, forward strand.
TTCACCCTGCTTTTGTTTTTCTTTATAAACACTTCTAATTTTCTTTGAAATGTCTTTTGCATACATATCATTCATAATTGCTTTAAA
>CANQAI010000028.1 GCA_947589265.1 uncultured Clostridia bacterium
CTTTTTTTGGCAGCCTCTATGTATACTTTCATATTTTCTTTTACTTTATCTTGACCTATATATTCTTCCAAAGTTTTCGGTCTTAAAGAATTTTCCATTCTTTCTTCTTGCACGTCTTCTAACTCTGGGCTAATTATTCTTTCTTCATCCATAACTAACTCCTCAAGGCTTATCATGTCTTATATTTTTTTCATTTATATTTTCTTTAATTGCTTGTTCATTTATATTGTTCTCTTTAATGATATCTTTGTAACCAATAGCTACTATTGCAATTACTAATAGTGCAAACGAAATTGCTTTCCATGGCCCACTTTCTATAAGTATTATTGCAAACATTCCAAGTGTTGCAGTAAGTCCATATAAAATAAATACTGCTTGTTTTTGAGTATAGCCTCTTTTCATTAATCTATGATGTAAGTGTCCTTTGTCTGCTTGAAATACTGCTTTTACTGATTTTCCTTTAATAAGTCTACGAACTATTGCAAAAAGAGTATCAAAAATTGGGAACCCTAAAATAATAATTGGTGCAATTAAGACTAATGCTGTATATGTTTTTGCTACTCCGTAAAATCGAAATAACTGCTAAGCAAAATCCTAAAAAGTTAGAACCTACATCTCCAATAAATGTTCTGGCTGGGCTAAAGTTGTATGGTAAAAATCCAACAATTGAGCCCCCTAATGCAGTAATTAATAAAACTGCAATTAAAGGTGATTTATTTAATGTGAAAATTATTAATAATGAAATACATGAAATTAGTGTTATTCCTGAAGATAAACCATCTAATCCATCTATTAAATTAATAGCATTTGTAATTCCAACTATCCAACCTACTGTAAGTATGTATGAGAACCAGTCATAAAACCATATTTTGTTATCAATAAATGGTAAGTTAATATTTTCTATTTTTATTCCACATGCTACTACAATTCCTGCAGCTACTACTTGTGCTAAAAGTTTTGCCCAACTAGGAATTCCTTTTGAATCATCTATAAAACAGGTTATTCCTAATATTATAATTCCTGCTAAAAATCCTAATAGTTTTATTTCATATTGTTCTGTACTAAATAAATCTATTGTGTGCTCAATACTCATTACAATTAGTAAATAAATTGTAGATACTAAAAATCCACAAATTACAGCTAGTCCTCCAAGCCTTGGCATTGGTGCTTTATTAACTCTTCTATCGTCTGGTACATCTATTGCTCCAACTTTTTTTGCCAAACGCATTGTATATGGTGTTAGTACAAAAGCTGTAATGAATGCAAGTAAAAATGCAATAGCTATATCTCCCCACATAAATAGCTCTCCTCCTTTAATGTATTACCTCTATTGGATAATCAATAAATAATCCACTTTCTATTACACCTGTAATAGATTTAATGTCTTCTTCTAAAGTTTCATATATTTCTGAAAACTTAGTATCTAAAATAACATTATTGTTTTCTGTAAAAATTGGGCCATCTTTTTTTTCTGCTTTTCTTAAAATGCATTCTGTCATTCCAAGGTCTAATAGTGCTTCTTTTACACTGCTTACTGCTTCAGGATAAACTTCTATTGGAATAGAAAACTTTTCTCCTAATTTTTCTACAAATTTACTTTCATCTGCTAAAATGTAGGTAAGCCCAGCATTTACTATGTTTAACTTTTCCTTAAACATAGCAGCACCTCTACCTTTTATAAGCCAATTTTGGTTTTTATCTACTTCATCTGCTCCGTCAAATGCCCAATCTGGCTTATATTCTAAAATACTTGCAGTTGGTATTTTTAAACTTTGGCATAATGTTTTTACTTCATAAGAAGTTGGTATTGCTATAATGTGCAAACTTTCATTTTCAATTTTTTTTGCAATTTCTTTAATGGCTAAGTACGAAGTACTTCCAGAGCCAAAGCCTATTATATCTCCATCTTTTACTTTTTCTGCCACTTTTTTAGCGACTTGAAGTTTTTGCTCTTTATTACTAATGTTTTGTGGTTCTATTTCCCCTAAAAAACTATTCATCCATTCCATTTGCTATTTTCCTTTCTTTTTTAGTGTTTAATAAGTACTTGGGTTGTTGATAGTTGTATTATATCATTAGATTGAAAATGAGTAAACTAATTTTTCATTTTTCCCTTGTTTTTTTCATATTTTATGGTAAAATAATAGCAACTTTAAAAAGGTTGCGTTTTTTTATAAAATACGGGCCTGCATGTAGAAAGGTGTTTATTTATGGAAAATGTATATGATACTTTAGTTGCTAGAGGTTACATTGAACAAGTAACTCATGAAGAATTAAAAGATTTATTAGGAAAAGAAAAAGTTCCTTTTTATATTGGTTTTGACCCTACTGCAGATAGCTTACATATTGGACATTTTATTTCTCTAATGGTGGCATCTCACATGCAAAAAGCAGGTCATAAGCCTATTATTCTAATTGGTGGTGGAACAGCTACTGTTGGCGACCCTTCTGGTAAAACAGATATGAGAAGAATGATGTCTCGCGAAGAAATTAATCATAATGTGGAATGTTTTAAAAAGCAAATGTCAAAATTTTTAAATTTTGAAGGTGAAAATGCTGCAGTTATAGTAAATAATGCAGATTGGCTTTTAGATTTAAATTTTATTGAATTTATGCGTGATATAGGTTCATTATTTTCTGTAAATAAAATGCTTACTGCCGAATGCTACAAGCAAAGAATGGAACGTGGATTAACATTTTTTGAACTTGGCTATATGTTAATGCAATCTTATGACTTCTTAAAGTTATATGAGGATTATGGATGTAAATTGCAGTTAGGTGGAAATGACCAGTGGTCTAACATTTTAGGTGGTGTTGATTTAATTCGTAGAATTGGCCATTCTGATTCTTTTGGTTTAACTTTTAAACTTTTAACCACAAAAGAAGGTAAAAAAATGGGTAAAACCGAAAAAGGTGCTTTATGGCTTGACCCTAATAAAACCTCTCCTTATGAGTTTTATCAATACTGGAGAAATATTGCAGATGAAGATGTAAAAACAGTTTTATCTTTAATTACATTTTTGCCTATGGAAGAAATTAATAATCTTTGTGCTTTCAAAGATGAAAGAATAAATGAAGCTAAAAGAAGAGCTGCATTTGAAATTACAAAATTAATTCACGGCGAAGAAGAAGCCATTAAAGCCGAAGAAGCTGCTAATGCCCTATTTGGTGGAAATGGCAGTTTAGAAAATATGCCTACTACTAAATTACAAGATACAAATATTTCTATTTTAGACGCTATGATTAATATTGGTTTTGCACCTTCTAAAGGACAAGCTAGAACATTAATTACACAAGGTGGTATTACTTTAAATGATGAAAAAGTAACAGATGTAAATTATATGTTATCTGATGCAGATTTTAAAGATGGATATGCTATTTTGAAAAAGGGCAAAAAAGTTTTTCACAAGTTAGAAAAATAATTATTGTTTCACATCCTTTTATGTTTAAGACATAAAAGGATGCTATTTTTTTCTTTCCAAAACAGCTAAAATTATAAATAATGCTATTCCAGTAAAACTACAAATAATTCCTGCTTTTAAATATGGTACTTCATATTTGAATTCAATATTATGCTCTCCTGCTTCTACTGGAACTCCTATAAATGCTGTGTTTACTCTTATTGTGTCTACTTGTTTTCCATCTACATATGCTTTCCAACCTATAGTATAACTTGTAGAAATTTGCAAAATTGAATTTTCTTTTAAATTTACTGTTCCTATTATTTGTTTATCATCACACTTTGAAACTTTTAATTCATTTTCTTTTAAGTTTTGAATTGTTTCTTCATAATTTTCCATTGAAACTGCTAAAACTTCTATATTTTTGAATTTATATGTTCCTTTTGTGCTAAATTTTAAAGTTATATCTCCTTTTGTATTTTCGTAATATCCGAGTGGAAGTAACACTTGCGAACATTTTTCGTAATAAGCTGATGTAATTTTATTTTCTATTGTTTTATTAGCACTAATTCCCTTAAAGCTAGCTGTGATAGTATGCTGATCATTTCCTTGAAATTCAAAGCCTGTTATTAATACATAAATTTCAGAATTGCTGATTTTAGGAATTGTTAATATTAGTTTTTGATTTTCCTTACTAGTTATAATCGCTTTTCCCTGATTATATGAATTTAATATAGTTTCACTATCTGTTATTTTTATAGGTAATGTAACAGCAGAATTTTGTATATCTAATAAATCTTGTTTTTCTTCTATTTTTAGCCCTTGTAAGTCTTCTTTGCTATTAATAACTGCTACTTTTGTAATAGCATCTTCTTTTTCAAGTGGATTTAATTTTTCATAATTTTCTCTTAGCATATATTGTGAATATGAAATGCCTAATGATAGTATATTTTCATTTTCGTAAGTATTAACCTCCCCTGTTTTTTCTTTTAGCTTATATCCATATGGAACAGCATTTTTATTTTTGTCATCTGCAATATAGTACTTAGTTCCCAAAATAGTTGTTATTTTAGTTCTATCTCCCATTCCTTTAATACAGTTTGTTGAAATAAAGCTGTTATCTGCTAACTCTCTATTTAGGTTATATATATATTTATTTCCTATTGATAAAAAGCATTCTGTTGATGGATAGTTATAATAAATAGAAAGATTTTGTATATAGTGTGGAATTTTAGCAATTCTATAAAAACTTGTGTTATCTTTTTCTAAAATACTTTTTATATTTTCTTCATAGCTTTTGTTTTTTCCCAATTGAGTTAAAATTCTTTCTTCAGTATGATTTACTTTTACAAAATTTTTTGCATAGTTTCTGTCATACGAACTATATAATCCATAAGCCATTATTCCAATATTTATAATAACTAATATATAGATTAAAACATCAAATCTCAATTTTTTATATTTGCTAATTGTTTCTTCTTTAATATTAGCAGAGTTTTTTATATAAATTGCAACTAGCATAATAAATGCAAGTAAAATTTGAATTAAATATATAATAAATGCTGCTTTTAATGACATATTTAAAATTGCAATTACAGCAGTTAATGTATAAAATGTTAAAAATATATATGCATTTCTAATTTCTTTTTTACTATATTTTTCATTAAAGCAACTTGCAACTATATGTGATAATATAAAACCGTATACAAAAGCCCATCTATTATTTGGATATGAAAATCCATTCATTGCAGAGCCCAAAAATGGTATTATTAAAAATATAGTTGTAACACATAAATAAATAAAATAAACTTTATTTTGCTTTATTCTACTTAAAAAAACAGGTAGCATTATTAGAATAATAGAAGATATTCCTATAAAGCTCCAATTTTCTCCATAAACAGTTAATAAGTTAATACTAAATAATGATTTATAATATTCTAATGTATATTCACAAACTTTTTCTTCTTCACATCTTGCCGAATTTAAAAATGCATATATTGTTGGAAATAGTATTACGCTTGCAATTAAAATTCCTATTATATATATAATAATTCCACTACCTAGCTTTTGTAAAAAATGCTTTAATCCATTTTTTCTATATTCGCAAAAATATTTAATAATTGCATAAATTGCAATCATAATTGTATGCATATAGAAAAAATAATAATTTGAAATTGCCGAGATAGTTACAAATAAGCATAAAAATACTTTCTTGTTTTCTTTTAGTAATTTATCTACTCCTAGCAATAGTAATGGAAATAAAATCATTGCATTTAAAAAATATGGGTGTCTAACTCCTGCAAATAAACTAAATGAAGAAAATGTATAAACAATTGCTCCTAGTAATATGCCTTTATTATTTTCTTTTGAATATGATGGTTCTTTATTATTGTACTTTGAGTATGCAATAAATGAAATTCCTATAAAAAATAGTCTTAATAATATTAAAAAACTATATGCAGTTTCTAATTTTTCCATTGGAAATAATAAGCTAATATATGCAAATGGATCTCCTAATACATAATAAGAATACTGTCCTATTACATCAAAACCCAAACCCATATTCCAAGAAAATAGTTTTACCCCGTTCTGAGGAGAAGCTAGAAAGCCTCTTATAATTTCATTAAAGTCTTTTAAAATAATGTAGTGTTGTCTTAATCCATCTGCCTGCCAAATAAAAGTGCGATTATTTACAAAAAATATGCCAAATACAATGAACACCATTAAAATAAATAATGCAGTGTATATGGCATATATTTTTTTATTTTTTAGTTTTTCTTTCACAATATCACCTTAAGTATATTTTTTACACTTTTTTCCAAAGTATTCTTATATAAGTATATTCTGTTTGTGTAAAAAATATGACCTAAAAAGCAATATTTTTTTATTTGCTGTTTTTCTGCTTGTCGTGCTCCATAATTGCTTCATAAACTCTTTTACAGTTGTTTCCATCATGATAATAGAAAAATTCGTTGCATCTTTTTTTATATTTTTCTTCCATTTTACAATCATTTTCAAGACATTTTATAATTTCATTAATAGTTTGTTCATAAGTTCTACAATTTGGTCCAAAGCCATTAATATCATAATCAAAATATCCTTGATTATAATAATGTATTTCATAAATATGGTCTAAGTCAAAGTTTGCATAAATAACAGGCTTTCTTAAATATGCAAAATCACATGCTGCTGACGAATAATCTGTAATAAGCATCTTTGAAGACTTTGTTTCATATTGTGAATCTACATCTATAGCAATTTCTACAAAATCATTGCCTTTAAAGTCTTTAAGCTGTGCTCTAAAGCTTGGGTGAATGCAAAATTTAATTTTGTAATTATATTTTTTTAGTGCCTCTTGTAGTCTTTTATCATTAAATAAATCATTGTAAAAATTGTAGTACTCACTTTCTGTAAATCTTGGGTTATATGCCCTTCTTTGTGTTCCACTAATAGCAGGACCTACAAGTGAAGAACGCCAACTTGCCATAATTAGTATTTTGTTTTCTTCTTTAACGTCTTGCAAAACTAAATTATCATGTCTTGGCAATCCAGATTTCATTAATCCTTCTGGTTTAAAGTAGTACATTCCATCTAGTATACTTTTGTATTCTAATGGACTTGTTACAACGTTTAATGTAATGTTTTTATTTATTCTATTAAGCCAACCAGATGAGTCGTGAAGAAGAATTCCATGTGTTAAATAAATATACTCAAAATTTAATAAATCTACATAATATTTCCTTGCTTTTCCAAATGCATTGTTAACATATCCATCTGCATGAGATGAAATAATATATTTTGCATTTAAGAATAAGAGCCTATATTTGGTTGTGTGATAACTCACTACTTTTCCATATTGTTTCATTCTTGCATAGTCTTCATAGTGTTTATCTATTACAAAATAAGTATTTCTTTTTGTTGGAGCTTTCTGATTATTTGTATATTTAAACATAAGCTCCCCACTATCTCTTGCCATAAATTCTCTATCTGAAAATAGCCAAATATTTTTAGGCATAAATGGTTTTGTAAGCCAATATAATATTCTTTGTATAAAAACCTTATATTTTCTACGTTTTAATAAAATATAAGCTAAAAAATATAGTTCATTAAAAAATACTCTTAATCCAAAAGGTTTGTATTTTATAACTATTTGTTTGCCTTTTTTATTTATTAAATATTTTTCCTTGTAATAATAGCCTGCCCTAAAATTTTGAATATGCGAAAAATGTATAAATTTGTTATTTAAAGTATAATATGTATCTCCTAATTTTATTTCAAACTCTATTTTTTGAATTCCTTCTAAAGGTATTTCAATACAATATCCTTCTTTTGGCATGCTATATTCACTAAAAATACTAACTACTGGCTTTCTATTATATGTTTTTATTAAAATATGCTTGTCTTTATTTGTAGAATAATACAATTCTGAGATATCATTTAAGGCAATATTTCCTTCTATAATTAGTTTGCCATTTTCTATATGTGAAAGTTCAATATAGTTTACTATTTTATCAAATGGCATAAAAGCACCACTTTTAAATGATATTCCATCTTGCTTAATTTCCATTTGTTCTTTAAGATTGTTATCATATTTTACTTGTAATGCAATTAGTTTATAATTAGTAGTCATTTGTTTTTGGAAAAGAATAACATCATCATCTATTAATTTTAGTTCTTTGCGTATAGAATCTAAATAATATTGCTTTTCCTCTTGGGTTAAAGTTTCTAATAATTCTGTTTTTAGCCTCCATTGTATATCATACATAAAAAAATGCTGTACGAATTTAATTACTTTTCCATATTTTTTCATAGATAGGTCTATTAAAAACTCATGGCAATATTTAATTGTATCTATATACCAAGTTTTGTCCTTTTTAGAAGTCTGTATGGCAGATGATTGGTCTTTTCTTTTTCTATAATAATAAACAGAAGAAGAAATAATACCATATTTTTCTTTTTGCAATATTATTTCATAAAGTATCTTTGTGTCTTCGCTTATTTTTAGTTTAGAATCAAATTTTATTTTTTTTATGACATCTGTTCTTATTAATGCTGTGCTTCCGTGTAAAAGAATGCTCTGTGGTTCTTCATTTATATCTATAATTCTATCTCCTGTAAATTTATAATCTAGCCAATGATATTTGTTAGATGCCTCAAAGTATTTTAGTCTTGCAGCTACTAAGTCAATTTCATTATTTTCTTCTAGCATTTTATATGCTTTTTGGTAAAAGTCTAAGTCTATATAGTCATCACTATCAAGAAAATTTACATATTTTCCTTTTGCCAGTTCAAGTCCAGCATTTCTTGCAATACTAACTCCTTCATTCTTTTTAGAAATATATACAACATTATCTGGATATTTTTGCTTATATTTTAAGCAAATTGCCTCAGAATTATCTTTACTTCCATCATTTACTAAAATTAATTGAATATTTTTCTTAAATCCTATTTTTTGATTTATTATACTTTTTATAGTTTCTTCTAGATATGCTTCTACATTATATACAGGCACTATAGTAGATATTTTGTACATCTTATGCATTACCTTCTTTTCCTCCCAAAAATTCTGATATAAATTCTACTAATTCTTTTGTAGCATTTTTATCTAAATTTTCTATATACTTATTGCAAAATTCTTGTTCTTTTTGTGTGTCATATTTATTTTCTTGTATTAGTTTTATAATTTCATTAAAGCTTTTGCATATTGGACCTGGCATTTCCTTTTTATAGTTAAGAAATGTACCCCTATCATTCATGTAATCCTCATAGTCATAGGCATATAAATAAACAGGCTTTTTAGTTACAACTGCTTCATATACAATAGCAGAATAGTCTGTAATAATGTAATCTCCTATATGTAAAAGCTCCATTCCTGTAAACAATTCACCCTTTTGTATTTTTTTATTGTCTACATATACTGTTTCTGTTCCATCATGTAATTTTATAATTAAATTATAATCTTCAAAAGGAACTTCATTTATTATTTGATTTATAGGAATATTATTTTCTTTTCTTTGAGTAGGACAATATAATATGTTCTTCTTTTTATTATTAGCCTCAGGATATTTTTCGTAAAACCTTTTTTGCATAACATTTTTTTCTTCTTCTGATTGTAAGAAATCTACTCTTGGCAAATTCATTACTTTCATTTGTTCAAGTTTAGCATTAAATGCTTCTCTAAAAGGTTCTTTAGAACTATTGCTTGATGTTAAAATGTATGTATAATTATGATGCATTTTCATTACTTTTGCTAACTTTTCATCTCTTCCATCTTTTTTTCCTAAAGTAGAGTAGCCAAACTTTTTAAGTGAGCCCAAAGCATGCCATATTTGTATTACTACTAATTTCTTTTTTTGTTTTAAAATGCAAACTGGAATACAATAGCTATCTAGTATAACCACTTTTGATGTTGCAATATTATACATTTGTACTAACATATAAAAAGCATACTTTATTTTGTTTATTAAGCCATCTTCTAATTTCTTGCAAAGTGTTACAATTTTTACATTTGGATTATTATTTTTAAGCTCATTAATTAACATTTTAAAATCAATAGGAATTTCATTAGTTTGTCTACTAATAAATGTTATTTTGTTTTTTTGTATTGGAAATAATTTTATAAAAAAGTATATAACATTTAAAATTGCAATTCCTATTTTTAAAGCAATTAGCTTCATTTTTTCCTCCTATTTTCCAAATATCCACTCACATGTTTTCTCAGTAGAATGTCCATCACATGCTCCCACAAACTTTTCTTTAAATGCTTCTCTTTTTTCTTCTTCTAAACTTCCAATTTGTATAGCATCTAATAGTTCTTCATTAGTTCTTACAACTTTGCCATATACATATTCTTTAAAAGGAAAATACATGCCTCTATCATTTTCATAAAGTTCTAAATCATAAGTAAAGTATATTACAGGTTTATTCATAAAGAAATAGTCAAAAAAAGTTGATGAATAATCTGTTATTAAGATATCTGTTATTAATAACAAGTCATTAATATCTCTTTCTGCAGATAAATCATAATAAAAATCCTTATATTCTTTGTATTTATTAAACTTTTCTGTTCCTTCCTTTTTGGCAGATATTTTATTATAAATAAAAGGATGCCACTTAAAAATGAAAATATAGTTTTGCTTTTTTAATTCATTATATATTTTATCTAAATCTAGCTTTTCTAGGTCATAATCTGCATTGTAATATTGAGTTCCTCTATATGTTGGAGCAAATAAAATTACTTTTTTATTTGCCATAAATGGATATTTTTCTAGAAGTTCTTTTCTCTTAGAGTTTATATATTGAGTGTCAAAAAATATATCAGTTCTTGGAAATCCTTTTGCTTGTACTTTTTCAATATCTATTGAGAAAGCTTCTGCAAAACATGGTCTTGTTGCTTCTGAGCTAGTAATTGCTTTTGTATATTTTTTGTAGCCTTTGTGAATTCTTTTTAAGTCTGTTTTTTCTCTGCTATAGCCAACTTTTTTGCAAGCTCCTGCGCCATGCCATAATTGTACTAATTCTTGATTTTTTCTTACTTTCATATAAGATGTGGCTTGAACTAAATCCTCTAAAAGTATATATTTAGAAGTAGATAAGTAATATACAGTTTTAAGTTTAGTTTTTAGTTTCGTTTTTGCCCTTTTGTTTGCTCTTAATATTACAACTTTTTCATATTCTTCATCTGACAAAAAATCATAAACGCTTTTTAAGTTTCCACCAAGTACAGCTCTATCATCTGATATAAAAAGCACTCTATTTTTTACTAATGGTAAAAATAGTATAAATATTCTGTTTAAAATCATGATTATAAATTGGTTTATTTTTCTAATTACTTTCTGAAAAAATTCACTCACTGCAAATCCTACTCCTTATTTAAAAATTCCATTTCATTACTGTTTTAAAATCATTGTTTAAGTCACTTTCAAATGCTTTATTTATGTCATTTAATTGGTTTATTTGTATTTCTTCTGAAATAATATTACTTAAATAATCTTGTATTTGCCTATCTTGTGCTAGTTCTACTGCTTTTTCAAAGTCTTCATAACCACTTCTGCTACTTCCAATAAGAGTTAGTCCTTTTTCTAGTACCATTCTTGTATTAATTCCTATTGGGTCTTCAGAAACCCCAAGTAACGAGATAGTACCTTCTGGATTAATGTGGTCTATTATTTGTTCAACAGCATCTGCAGATTTGCTACTACCAACACATTCAAAAGCATGGTCTACTTTAAAATCTGGCTCTACATCTGTTATTAGTTTAATTTCATCTGCAAAAGAAAAGTATGAAAGCTTTTCCATTCTTGTTCCCAATGCAACTATTTTACTATCTGGAAAATAGCTTTTAAGTAGTAAAGTTGTAATGTAGCCAACTGTACCACAACCCCATACGCCAATTGTATTTCTTCTTTTATGGCTTTTTCTTAAAAAGCTTTCTATACCACATATAGAAACACTGCAAAGCTCAAGAAGTGAGCCCACATTTTCTTCAATATTACGTATTGGAATAATTCTATCTCTGTCCATATAAACTACATCTTGCATAAATCCATCTGCTGAACTTGAACGAAATTTAGAGCTTCTTAAATAATTTTCATGAATTATATCATCTTTTTCAATCGGTGTATTAGGTATTAGTACTACCTTTTCGCCTCGTTTGTATTCTCCTTTTTTGTCATAAACAACTTGTCCAACTGCTTCATGTATAAGACCAAGTGGTAGTTTTTTATCTAAAACTTCTTTCTTTCTTTTTCCTTGATAATAACGTTGGTCTGCTGCACAAATTGATAAATATGTTGGTCTTACTATTACTATGTTATCTTCATATTGTTCATCTTTAAAAAATGTTTCAATATTCTTCGGAGATACTAATTTTACAATTTCATTTATCATAATTACTCTTCTCCATCTTTTAAATTATTAAGCATTAAGTTAGCTAATTTAAGATCATATTTAGTTGTTATTTTCATATTATAGTTTTCTCCAATAACTATTCCTACTGGTTTTCCTTTTAATATGTACACTTTGCATGCATCTGTTAAAATTTCTTTTTCTTCAGCTGTTAATGCATCATTAGTTTTTATAAATTCATTTACATTAAAGCTTTGTGGAGTTTGGCCTTGGTACATATAATTTCTAATAGGTATGTTTGATAAAACATCCCCATCTTTTGATTCTACAATAGTATCTACTGCTGGAATTACAGTATCTGTTGCACCATATTTTTTACATTGTTCGACATTATCTGCTATAATTCTTTGTGTAACAAATGGTCTTACTGCATCATGTGTTACTACTATATTATCAGTATTTTGGTAGTTTTCAGCAATATATTTGCAAATATTCATAACTGTTTCATTTCTAGAAGCTCCACCTACAATAACATGAATTCTAGTATCACTACAATATTTGTTTATAATGTCTTCTGTATAGCTTACCCAATTTTCTTGAACAGCAACAACAATTTCATCAATTGATGGTGAAATTAAAAATTGTTCTATTGTATGAATAATAATTGGTTTCTGTCCTAACATTAAAAATTGCTTTGGTAAATCTGTTTTTCCCATTCTAGTGCCACTGCCTCCAGCAAGTATTCCTGCAAAATTCATATTTTTTTCCTCCTATTATTAGATTTTTATTAAGTTTAGAATGTTATTTTTAGCTATTGTATTTTTTTACAATTATATATGTTCTACTTTAAAGAATTATCATAAACATCAACTGCTTCTTGTATATCTCCATCAAATGTAACAACTCCTTTTTCCATTACCATACCTCTATGGCAAAACTCTTTTGCCACTCCTGTTGCATGTGTTACAAATAAAAGAGTTACATTTTCTTTGCTTACAATTTCATTTACTTTTTTTACACATTTACGTTTAAATTCTTCGTCTCCTACACTTAAGGCCTCATCTACTATTAGTATTTCAGGGTTTATATTAACATTAATTGAAAATCCAAGTCTTGCCCTCATACCACTTGAATAAGTTCTTACTGGCTGGTCTATATATTCTCCTATTTCAGCAAAGTTTATAATATCTTGCTCAAGTTCACTTATTTCTTTATCTTTTAGGCCTAATAGTTGACCTTTTAAATAAATATTTTCTCTTCCTGTAAACTCAGGGTCAAAGCCAGATGTTAATTCAAGAAGTGCACTAACTCTACCATTTACTGTAATTTCTCCTTCTGTTGGGAAACATACTCCTGTAATCATTTTTAAAATAGTAGATTTACCTGCACCATTTCTTCCAAATAATGCTACAGATTCACCTCTTTTTATTTCAAATGAAACATCATTAACAGCCCTTTTTTCTATAAATTTTATTTTTTTGCAAAATGTATATAAAAGCCTTCTTTTATCATTTTTAAATAATTTATATGTTTTGGTCACGTGATTAAATTTAATAACAACATCTTTTTGATTTTCCATTTTATCTCCTATTCTACTCTAATACATCTGGAATTTCTTTTATTAATTTCTTATATGCCCACATAGTAAGTGCTAGTAATATTAGTGTTACAATAACAAAATATAGCAATCTTTTTGGTTGTTCCCAAAACCATGTATTATTTATAAAGCAATTTCTAAAACCATTAGTTAAAAATGTTACAGGGTTTATGTTTAGTATTTTCTTTATCCAACCAATTTTTATTGTGTCTGGATTCCATATTATACCAGAAAGCCAGAATATAGCTGTAACCATAGATTTTACCAAGTTGCCAAAATCTTTGCTCATAGATGATAAAAGTGATGAGAATAAACTCCATATAGTAAAGAATATAAACATAAGTAGCAAATAAAATGGCAATTGTATTATATAAATTGTAGGTGGATACCCCATAAATATAAATATAACAATCATTATAATTATTAATGCAATGCATATCCATAGCTTTGAAAGGCTAACAAATGTTGGTATTGTAGATACCGGAAATTTCATTTTTGTTACTAAGTAACTATATTTTCTAATTGTATCTATTCCAGTTGTAAGCATATCGCTCATATAAAACCATGGTATTACACCTGCAATTAGCCATAAGAAGAATGGGTATCCGGTTAACTGCTTTTCCAGCTCTTAAACCTATTTCAAATGTAAACCAATATACAAAAATAGTAACAGCAGGCTTAATAATGGCCCATGACCACCCAAGTGCTGCACCTCTATATGTTTTAATTAAATCTGCTTTGGCAAGTTTTAGTATTTGTTGCCAATATGTAATATGTTCTTTTATTATATCTATTAATATCATTCGTTTTTCTCCTCTAATGCTTAAATTTTTACTTTAGGTTCATTCACTTTCATATAATATCATAATTTAATTACTTTTTCAACCAATTATTACATAAGATTTGTATAAATTTCTCTTTTTTGGAAATAATCTTATTAGGTGGTGATATTTATGACGAATAAAGAACTTTTGTATATTGAAGATGCTTTAGGTCACGAAAATTTTATGAAATCGTGTTGTCAAAAAACATCTGAGCAGTTAAAAGATGTAAACTTAGCAGAATACATTAGACAATTAGAAACAAAACATACAGAATTATTTAATAAGTTTTTAAATTTATTATAGGAGGTAAGCTTTTATGGAAGATAAGGATATAATGGAAAAAGAACTTTTAGTTATAAAAGGAGTATGTGATTTATATCTTCATGGCAGTATAGAGTCTACCACAGCCGATGTTCATACTGCTTTTAAAGATGCTTTAAATACATCTCTTGACATTCAAAATAAGCTATATAATTTAATGGCTGAAAAAGGTTGGTATAAAACTGAAAATGTAGAGCAAACTAAAATTGATACAGTAAAGCAAAAATTTGCTTCAAAATAATTATAAAAAGATTGCATATTTTGCAATCTTTTTCAGAGTATTGACAAACCCCAGATATTTTTTCTGGGGTTCTCAATATTTTTAGTAAAATTGTAATCTTAAAATT
>CANQAI010000029.1 GCA_947589265.1 uncultured Clostridia bacterium
CCTGTGCATACCTGCCTTACACATGAAAGGCATGATACTCTTTTGTCTGCCAGGATCTTAAATTCCGGCATCTGCCGAGCATAAATGCCAATCGTCTGCGTAAGGTTTGTGTTGATATCACATGACTCTAAAGCGCCAATGATCTCTTTCACAACACCCTTTGCACAGAAAATTTCGTCGTGCAGTGCCTTTACTTTTCCTTTGATGTCCTTTGTCATAATGAGACTCCTTTCGGGCTACAGCCCTATTTTTTATTTGCAAAATTACTCTCTAGGAGCATTTGCATACTTAAATTATAGCACATTATATAAAAAATGTCAAAATAGTGAAATTTAGGATAGTCTCAATTTTTTTATAAATTTTCCCGAAAAAAAATTGACACTATCAAAAAATCGGTTATATTTGATTTTTATGTGAATTTATGGTATAATTTAAAGTGATGTAGGCAAAGTCCTGTATCATTTTCCCAGTTTTCACTAATTAGTGAAGGGACACTTGTCTCTGACTTTTTAGTTTTAAATATAGTTGGTATAATCATAGTAACAAAAATAACAATAAAGGAGAAGATGATTATGTTTAATACCACTAATATAATCCCAAAAGTTACAAACAAAATTAAAATCCAAGCGTGTTCCGGAGGGATTTATAAGTCACATCCTAAGAGCCGGATTGTACACATGCATATAACTTCAGAGTTAGCGCAACAAATGCTTACGGCTCGTCGGGAACCATCTGTAAACGGAAAAGAAATTGTAGTGCTTCAAGTTGTCAATGCAGTCGGAGAATACATTTTGATTGAGTATATGAACAAAGATGACTATGAAGCAGAAAATGTATTCTTTAATCCAGACGGTTCTCAAAAGCAAGGAGACGAGTAATTCAGCTAAAAAAGAAAATTTTTTTCTTTTCCTCGAAAGAGGTTTCTTTTTTTATGATTATGTAGTAAAATAATAATGTAAATATGCTTTTGGGTGTGCCATGTAATTATAGATTTTATTAGCATTTGATAAAAGTTCCTATAAGAATACTCTGCCCAACGACGTATCTGTTCGAACTAGAACAGATAGATACAAATATCATTCTGAAAAAGGATGGTGTTTTTTTATTTTCAGTGTCATCCCCCGAGTTTTGTACCATTGGTCAAAACTCATAGGAGGTTAGAACTTATGACAAAGTCAAAGGCCTATAAAGCATAAATTAGGATTTGATAGATTATTCAAAGAAATTTATGAAAAATATAGAACTACTTTAATAAATTTTGATAAATATACGCTTGTAATATTTATAATGGCTAAAATAATGGAAGTGGAACAAACCGGAAGAAATAAAATTTCACTATAATTATATAAATGCTTAAAAAATTATTAGTAGTCAAGAATTTGCTAATAACTATAAAATATGATATAATTATGTTAATAGCGTTATGCTATTGTATAATAATATAAACATCAAGGAGGAACTAACATGAAATTTCAAGAGGTAAATATCGCAACTGCTCGGATCGAAGGACTAAAAAAAGAACCTTATTATTTTGACCATCGTTGTTTTTTTGCGTGGGATATTATGTTTTCCGATACTTCTACTATGGAATTTTATAGTCTGCCATTGATTAAACTGGGAGATACTGAGGAAGAAGCAAAACTTTTCTGTGACCAACTTAAAAACAATTTTGAGCAAGCAAATATTTATGATGGTGACAAGGTAGTAGTTCTTTATGGAGCAAATGGTCGTGTTAGAGCAATTGGCTGCATAGGACAAGATTCGTGGGTTGATGCAGAAGACAAATTTGTCAAGAAAACTTTTGAAGAACTTAATATTATTATTACTTCTTTGAAAGTGCATTGATTCACAATCATTGCTCTCATTCACTTTTTAGTGGATGGGAGCAGTTTATTTATTTTTAGCTATATACCAAATATTACTGTTTTCATTGTAATGTTGGTATTTTTTTGATATAATCTGGATATAAAGAAGAAAAACGGAGGTAAAATAATGATAGATATACATATGCATACATTATATTCAGATGGAGACAAAACTGTTGAAGAAGTATTAAAAATGTGCGAAGAAAGAAAACTAGAAATTATATCAATAACAGATCATGACACATGTAAACAATATGAAGATAAAGCATTAAAAGATAATAAATTTTTTACTGGTAAAATTATAAAAGGTTCAGAACTACATGCTACTTTTCAAAATAAAAATATTGAAATATTAGCTTATAATATTAATACAGATATAATTAATGAATGGTGTGAAAAATATTATTCAGAAGATAAATTACGTGAACAACAAATTATATGTAGAAAAAGAATGTTTGATTTATGTGATAAACATGGATTAAAAATTGATAAAAGTAAAATAAAAGATCCTAAGACTGCTAAAGACTATGTTGAAAGGCCAATTTATGATGAATTAATAAAAAATGAAGAAAATCGTAAAATTTTAGGTGAATACACAGAATCTTTTAGTTTGTTTTTTAGAAAAGAACTGACAAATCCCAATAGTAGTTATTTTATGAATTATGTAGAATTTAGACCACCATACAAAGAAGTGATAGAAATTATTCATAGAGCAGGAGGAAAAGCATTTTTAGCACATCCTTTTGAATATAAATTTGAAAATACAATTGGATTTATAAATGATTTAAGAAAAGAAACAGAATTAGATGGTATAGAATGTTTCCATCCATCATCAGCAGATGATAATAAAAAAGACATTTTAGTAGATTATGCTAGGAAAAACCACTTATATATCAGTGGTGGTAGCGATTATCATGGAAACCCAAAGCCAGATATACAAGTAGGTATTGGAAGAGGAAATTTGAATATTCCTAAAGAAATAATTGAGGAATGGATAAATTTAATTTAAAATAGGAGATTAAAATGAAAGACATGCTTTTAAGTATTATAAATAAATATTTACAACTATTTCCAGATGAGTTTAAAAGACAAGAGCAAATGATTAATTTCTTAAAGAGTCATAATGATGAAGAGATTGCTGACTGGAATAATTTTGATGGGCATATTGTCGCAACTGGATTTATTTATGCACTAAAAGAAGGAAAATTTTTGGTTTTACATCATAAAGATCTAAACATGCTTCTATGTCCAGGAGGACATATGGATCAAAGTGATGCAAATCCTCTTGTAACAGCAAAAAGAGAAACAAAAGAAGAAACGGGAATAGATAATCTAGAACAATTAAAAATTGTAAATGATGAACAGCTTGTACCTTTTGATATTGATACTCATTTTATTAAATTTAATCAAAGGTTGAATCTTCCAGAACATTATCATTTTGATTTTCGATATATATTTATGATTGATAAAATTAAAAATGTTAAAATAGATGTAGAGGAATCATCAAGTTATAAATGGCTTGATATGGAGCAATTATGCACAGAAACTAATTATGGAAAAGTTTTATTCAAAATAAAACGAATATTATCTAAAAATAAACAATGCAAAAGAATATGTTAAAAATATATGTCAAATAAATAGACAATGGCATACATGTAAACATGCATGCCACCGTTTTACCCATTAGAAAGGGAGCTGCTCCTTGAAAAGTTTTCTACATTCAAGCGAGAGTAGATAGAATTCTTGTATCTTTTTTGCTTTAATCTGTAGTTCCTCAAGAGAGTTTGCATCCAGAATCTCTTGAAAGGAGAACGTAGTTGTGAAACCATGCGACAAAAGTGTAGCTAAATAAGGATCACCATCTGTTAACAACTGTTGTACTTCTTCTTGTAGCTGCTTGTCTAGAGAGAAACAAGCTTTCTTTACTCTGGACTTGAACTCTTCAGGGTAAAACATAAAATTGTCCTCCTATAAAAAAATATTTTTACTCTTCGTAGTCTTACCTAAGATGAAAAATAGGAAACTACGTGAGTATAATATTATTATATGTTATTTTACATAAAATTGCAATCTTCTTCTTTAGCTTATTTATCAGTTTCTACAATATGTTTTCCTAACGACCTTTCGATAAACATTATAGTATATCCTGATTTCTTCTGATTTTTCAAAAACTCCAATCTTAAATGGCCATACTTTCAAATATTGTAATCTTTTTCATAATCTTCTTTCTCTAAATATAAGTCAGGAATAAAATAATCTCTTTCTTTGTGATATAAGTTATCTATATCATACCTAAACCCTCCTAAAATTTAAATCTATTACTTTTAGATATATAATTTTATATTTCTTTAGCCGTCTATAAATATAAATTTTAATGAAGTGTACTTAATTAACTTTTACTGGGTTATACCTTGTGTCAAGCCAAAGTCCTACAAAACGATAGTTAAAGAAATATTAATTATTATTTTACTCATCATCTCTGTAATCTTAAATATTTTACTGTGGAAAGAGTCTCGGAAGTCTAACCAGCAGTTATTGTGGTATAGTATGTCATCCAGATGGTCCGGTAAAGATTAATAACTTGTAGATAAGTCATAATAATTAAAAAGACAAAAGGTTGTAGATATCTACATAATAGGAATTTTGACATAACTCAAATTTCTATAATGATTATTTAAATAAATTATTGTTTTTTTTAAAATTATGTTCTTGATTATTATAATTTAATTTTCTTCTATTTTTTCAAATAGTTTTATGCTGTTTTGGTATTTAATAAATACTGCTTCATCTGTTGCATCATACACTAGAGCATTTAGTATTTCTTTTGTATTAGTTTCATTGTTATATTTTGGCACATATATATTATCTATTAATTTAGTAATTTTCCCTGCTAAATTAGTAGGTTCTTGAATGTATTCTAATATTTTATATGATTGCCCATACAAAATACCATTAAATCTAACTAAAGTTTTCGTATCTATTCCTTCTGCTTTAAAATTTGCATCTTTTATTTTTTCATATACATCTATATTTATTGTTTTAACAAAATCTAATACTTCATTTGCTTCAAGTTCTTCAAGACCATTGTTGCAAAGAAGAATTATAATATTTGACTTACTAAGTGATATAAAACTCCATGTTTTAGAGCCATCATAATAGTCTGCAGTAGCATTTTCACCGTTGTTTAATTTTATTTCCTTAGTTACAAGTCCAGTTCCACATATACCAAATGGGCTATTACGTACATATAATATTACATTTTTCTCTTTTGAATTTTTATAAATTTTTAATGCAAATTTATAATTATCTATGTCTATGTCTCCTGCTGTAGATTTATTGTCTTTTTTAGGTGTTTCTTCTTCATATTTCCATTCTTCTGGAATGCTTAGTTCTAATGTTACTTCATCTATTGTTTTTGAATATTTTTTGTATTTTTCTTGTTGCTCATTATTTGATAAATCATTTTTTTGTTTTACAAATTCTATTGGTGAATATTTTTCCCAATTAAAAACAGTTACTTTTTCATTATTTATATAATAATAACTTTTTACCAAAATTCCATTATCAATATAATCAAGGATGCCACCATCTAGATTTTTTCTTATTTTTATTAGTGGACTATTACTAAACAACTTCGCTTGTATTGTGTCTATTATAATAATTGCTAATAAAGTTGCTAAAATAATTAAAATTATTTTTGTACTTTTTTTCATAATAATATCCCCCCTTTTATTTTATATTTTTACTTTATTGAATAATTGATTTTAATAATGTTATTAATTCCTCTTGCGTAATGTTTTGAGTTTCTATATCAAAATAATAGTTATTATAAATGAATTTAGTAAAATAAGTTTCTTCATAATTGTATATTTTTAATTCTATATTATTTATTTTGGATTTTTGGCTATTTTCTTCTGTGAAAAAATAATCTCTTATTGGTTCATTTTCTCTTGAAAATGATATATTAATTTTTCTTTGATTTTTTGTGTTGCTATATACAAAATTGTAATTGTTTAATATGTCATATTCTTTTTCTGGCATTTGGTTTTCCATTGCTTCTACATTATTTACTTTGTTATTTTCTTGGCTACTAACATATATTAAATTGTATTCTGTATTGTCAAAATCTTCTGGTATTTTTAAGTCTTTTAATATATTAAAATTAGTTACATCATTTTCAGTATTATGTAGGCTATTGCTATACTCATTTTTTGTTTCAGAAATTATTTTAATATCACAGTCTAGTCTTGCAAGTGATTTTTCTTTAACTTTATTAATATATATTTCTGTGCTATTATTAGGTTCTAAAATATTATTTGGTTCACTTTTATTTGTTTTTTTGCTTCCATATACTGTTATAGTACTTATTATAAATATAAAGCATATTGGTACTAATGACCATTTTAAAACCAACTTTACTTTTTGTTTTTTCTTTATTATTTTTCCATTAAGCATTTCTTTTGAAAGTATTTCTTCTTTTATCTTTTCACTGTTAAATTTTTCGTCAAATATTTTTTTGAATATTTCTTTGTTAGACATCATTTTCACCTCCATACTTCATAAAAGAAGCAAGTTCTTTTAATGTTCTATACAAATAATTTTTTACATTTGCCTCGCTTATGTTGAGTGTTTTTGCAATATCTTTTATTTTAAAATTAGAATAATAATATAGATAAAATATTTTGTATATAATTGCTTTTTTATTTTTTAAAAAATTCCATATAATTTCTATGTTGTTTTTATTTATTAAATATGATTGTAAGTCAAACTCGTCTGGAATAGTATCTAATATTTCTATTTTTTCTTCATCTTTTTTATTTGAAAATAGTGATATTATTTTTGCTTTATAATTAAATCTATAATAGCTATTTATTTTATTTTTTGCTATTCCTATTATGTATTGTTTAGTTATTTTGAAAGATGCATCTTTTTTTAATTTTTTTAATACTTCTAAATAAACCGTTTGCACAATATCTTTTACGTCTTCAATATTGGAAGATTTGCAAACAACATATCTCAATATTTCTTCATATGTTTCTTCATATAATTCTTCAAATGTTTTTAAGGTTTCTTGATCAAGCATTTTTATTTCACCTCAGTATAATAGTTGTATTTTTTTGAAAAAAGTTTCATTTATATAAAAAATTAATCCTAAAATAATAATATTTTAGGATATTTTTTCTTACTATTTAATTATACTACTAAAAAGTTTTTCTTTTCTATAGTTTATTCTAATTCTATAATGTCTAAGTCTTGTATGCTTGGGTCATATATTGATTTCCCTTCAAAAGTAAACCTTGAGCCATGGCAAGGGCAGTCCCAAGTTTTTTCTAGATTATTCCACGAGAGTTCGCATCCTAAATGACTACATACTGGCTTAACTGCATATAAATTTTCTTTTTCATCTTTATATACTCCTACTTTTTTGTTATTTATTTCTATGACTTTTGCTTCACCCTTTTTAATATTTTCTAGTTCTTTTTTTGGTATTTTTAATTTTTCTATAATTAAAGATTTTACTACTTCTTTTATCATGTTTCCCATTTCTTCATAGTTTTTAATTGGTTTTAATCTAGTTGATGTAAATACTTCTTGGTATGGACTTTCTTTGCCCATAATTTTGTCTACTATAATATTTGCAGCTATGTTAGAACTTGTCATTCCCCATTTTTTGTAGCCTGTTCCTACATATACGTTTGGCATTAAATTTGAAAACTCTCCTATATATGGAATTTTGTCAAGTGGAATGCAGTCTTCCGTACACCACTTATATTTTATTTTACAATCTGGGTCTATTTGTTTGGCAATTTTTATTAGCTTTTCATATTCTTCAGATAAGTCTTTTTTTTCTCCTGTTTTATGGTCCATTCCTGCAACTATTAAAAGATTTTTTCCGTCTTCTAAGCTTGTAGTTCTAAGTGATATTGTTGGCTCCTCACTATTAATATACATTCCATCTAATTCTTGTTTTGAAGTTTCTGCTCCTATTACATAAGATAATGATTGATACATTTTTAAGAAGTAATATCCCGGTATATTTATAATTGGGTAATGTGTTGCTATTACTACATATTTTGCATTTATTTTGTTTTCATTTTCTGTTATTATTTCATATCCATTTTCTTCTGTTTTTAAGTCTATAACTTTTGTATTTTCATAAATTTGGACATTTGGCATAGCCTCTATTAGCCCCTGTGTGTATTTACAAGGATTAAATTGTGCTTGATTTGGAAATTTTATTGCTCCTAATATTTTAAGTGGTAGTTCAGTATTTTCTACAAATTCTGCTGGGAGTCCAAGACTTTGCACTACTTCTACTTCTTTTTTTATTTTTGGTATTTCATCTTGTTTTTGTGTGAAAACATATGCGTCTTTCCTTTTAAATTCACATTCAATTTGTTCTTTTTGTATAATTTCTTCTATATTTTTTATTGCTTCTTCGTTTGCTTCTAAGTATTGTTTTGCTTTTTCTTTTCCTAGAGACATTAGCAAATAGTCGTAAAATAGCCCATGTTGGCTTGTTATTTTTGCTGTGGAGTTTCCGTGTTGTATGTGTGCTTAATTGGGATTTTTCTAATAATACTACTTTCATTTTTGTTTTTGATAAATAGTATGCTGTAGTTATTCCTGTAAGGCCTCCTCCTATAATACATACATCTGCTTTTTTATTTTCTTCTAATTTTGGAAATTCTTTTTTCTTTTGTTTTATACTTTCTATCCAATAAGAATTCATTTAAAACCTCCTTTATTTCTTGGTAAGCA
Source organism: uncultured Clostridia bacterium (assembly GCA_947589265.1). Taxonomy (GTDB): domain Bacteria; phylum Bacillota; class Clostridia; order TANB77; family CAG-508; genus CAG-273. Next base: position 8,628 of record CANQAI010000029.1, read on the forward strand.
TAACTTGCATACTATGTTCTCTTTTGTTTCTTAATATTTGAAATGTTATATTATCTCCTGGTTTTTTGCTATAAATATAAGTTCTTAAATCACACATTTTTTCTAATTCAATTCCATCAATTTCTAATAGTATGTCTTTTTCTTTTAATCCATATCTATCAGCTGGAGAATTGCTAGTTACTTGTGCTACATAAATTCCTTTTTCTATTTCTAAGTTGCTATCTAAATATGGAATAACATTTTTATCATAGGCAAAAATTCCTAAATATGCTTCTTCAAAACTTTCATTTGTAATAAAACTTTGTATAATTGGTTTTGCTACATTTATTGGAATTGCAAATCCTATTCCTTCTGCAGATGTTATTTTTACACTATTAATTCCTATTACATTTCCTTCTGAATTTATAAGTGGTCCTCCACTATTTCCCGGATTAATTGTTGCATCTGTTTGAATTAAATTTCCCATATATGATTTTTTGTTGTCTTCTTCTAATACAATTGTGCGATTTACGGCGCTAATTATTCCAGATGTTACTGTTCTTTGAAACTCGAATCCTATTGGGTTTCCTATTGCATAAACAGTTTGTCCTACTTTGCATACATCTGAATTTCCTAGGCTCACATATTTTAAGTTATTTGCATTTATTTTCACTATTGCTAGGTCTATGTCAGAGTCTGACCATACTACACTTCCTTGATAATTTTTTCCACTTGGAAGTGTTACATAACATTTGCTATATTTATTACCAGATACATGCTCATTTGTTAAAATATAGCCGTTTTCTGATACTATCATTCCTGTTCCTATTCCTATTTTTGATGCTGAATTGTCTAAAAAAATGGTGCTTCCTGTGTTTTTTAGTTTAGAAATTCCTACAATGCTTTCATTTACTTTTTCAATAATTTCTTCTATTGTTTTATCATTGTTTTGAATTTTTTCTATTGTTTGTGATAGTCTTTCTACTTCGATTTCTTGCTGGCTTAAGTCATATGGAGTAGATATTTCAATACCCGAATATAAGACATATATTAATGCAATAATTATTACAATTAGTATGCTTATTAGTACTATATAAAAATATTTTTTTGCTCTTTTTTTGTTTTGCCTTTTTATGTATTCTTCCATATTTATTATTCAATCCTTTCAACTACCAAAATAACTATTATAATTTTTTCCTTTTTTTTACTTTTTAATCATAAAAACAAAAATATAGTAAAAAACGTTTCTAAGCAATAAAAAAGAAACCTTTTAAAGGGTTTCCTTTTTTTTATTATTAATTACTTTTTTTAATTTCTTCATAACGTTTTATTTTTTGAGTAGTTGTTTTTTCAAGAGGTTCATTTGTTATAATGATTTCTTTAATATGTTTTACATCTGGAAGAGTTTTATTTACTTCTTTAATTGCTTGCCAAATAATTTCTTTTTTCTCTTCTTCTGTTTTTTCTCCATATAAATTTTTTATAGTTTCTTCATTATATACAATTTTAGCACAAAGCATTGTATCCATAGAGTCTTTATTACGTGCAAATACCATACTTTCTTCTACTGCTGGTATTTGATTGATTAAAAGCTCTAGTTCCTGTGGATATACATTTTTTCCGTTTTTTAGAACAATAACATCATTTTTTCTACCACAAATATATAGGAAGTTATCTTTGTCTAAGTAACCATAATCTCCAGTAGAAAGCCATCCATTTTTCATACATTTCTTAGTTGCTTCTTCATTTTCGTAATATCCTAGCATAACGCTTGGCCCTTTAACCGTTATTTCTCCAACACCTTTTTCGTCTGGGTTTTCAATTTTTACTTCTAAATTAGGAAGTGGAAGTCCAATAGAACCTGGCCTTTTTTCTTTATCTGTTTCTGCAGTTACAACTGGTGAGGTTTCTGTTAAGCCATAGCCTTGTATTAAATCTACTCCAAAGTCATTAAATCCTTTTATAATTTTTTTATCTAGTGGTGCAGAGCCTACAAAAACAATTCTTAGCTTTCCTCCGAAGTTGTCTATTATTGGTTTAAATACTTTCTTTCTTATATCTATTTTTATTTTAGAAAGTAGTTTTGTAATTACTATCATTGTTTTCATTAAGCCTTTTTTGCCTTGTTCTTCTATGCCCTTCCATACTTTTTTATAAATGTTTTCTAATACTAAAGGAACTGCCACAAATACACTTACATGATATTCATTCATATTTTTTTGGATGTATTTTAATCCATCACAGAATGCTACTGTTACTCCATGGTAAATTCCAAAAAGGAATGTTATAGTACATTCAAAAGTATGATGTATTGGTAAAAATGAAAGAAGTGTATCTGTTGGATACATTTTTACATATTTTGAAAGTGCAGTAATATTACTACAAATATTATGTTGTGATAGTAAAACTCCTTTCGATATATTTGTTGTTCCAGATGTAAATAATAAAATTGAAATTGCATTTTGGTCTATTTTTACTTGTTCATAAGCTTTGTTTCCTTGTTTTATTAATTCTTTTCCTTGATTTAATAGGTCATCATAAATTAGTACATTTTCATTTTCGGTGTTTTCCATACTAACAATATATTTTAAATTACTATTTTGCAATTTTGAAACTGTTTCTATGTATTTTGGTTCACAAATAATTGCTTCTGCCTTACTTCTTAGTATTAATGACTCAAGTTCATTTTCTGGAAGTGCTTTGTCTAATGGAACAATTACCATTCCTCCTGTAGTAACGGCTAAGTATGTTGTACACCATTCGTAACGATTATTGCCAATAACTGCTACTTTTTTTCCTGCTAAATTCATTTCTAATAATTTTGTAGATAATGCTTCTACATCTTCTTTAAATTGTGCATAGGTTTTAGCTACATATTCTACTTCATTATTATTTTTTACTTTATATTTATAAGCTATATTTTCTGGATATTTTCTATAAGCTCTGTTAATAAGTTCTCTAAAATCCTTTATTTCTTCTACCTCGTAAACAATTCTACTCTTTTCTTTTTCCATAGCATCCTCCTATTTAAGTTTCTCGAATTAAATTTTACAATAAAAGGAATTTTTTTGCAATATTTTCATTGATTTTTATATATATTTAGTATATACTTTCCTTGAAAGATTTAAATTAAAAAAAATGTCTAATACTAACGTTTTTTAAATCTTTTTGTATGGTAAAAATTTGCAATTTTTTCCATACAATAATACTTAAAATAGAAGGGGCTAATTATATGGAAAAACAACTATATTCTTTGACTAATCCACAGAAGTCAATTTATTTAACAGAGGAATATTATACTGGTACTAATATTAATAATATTGCAGGCATTATGAAAATTAATGATGTGGTTAACTTTGACAAATTTGTTTTGGCAATTAAGCAGTTTGTAAAGCAAAATGATAGTTGTAGAATATTAATAAATAACAATGATGATGAAGTAAAACAAAGTATATGTGAATATAAAGATTTTCCTATTGAAATTATTAATGTTAACTCAGAAAATGAGCTTTTTTCCGTTGCAAATGAAATAGCTTCAAAGCCTTTTTTATTATATAATTCACCTTTGTTTAAATTTGTAGTTTTCCGTTTTCCAAATAATTATGGTGGATTTATTGTTAATATGCACCATTTAATTGCTGATTCTTGGACTCTTGGAATTACCGTAAATGAAATTATTGAAGTTTATTCTTCTTATTTGAAAAATGAAAAATATGAAGCTAAAGATGTTAGCTTATATTCTTATATAAATTATATTACTTCTGAACAAGAATACAAAGATAGTAATAAATATGAAAAAGATAAGGCTTATTGGAGTGAAATTTTTACTACTATTCCTGATAATGCTACAATTCCAAGCTTAAATAATAGTTCTAATGATTCTACTAGGGCTTCAAGGAAGGAGCTTTCTATTTCTTCAAATTTGTTAAATAATGTAAAAGAGTATTGTGATGCACATAAAGTTTCTTTATTTAATTTTTTGACAAGCGTCTTTTCTTTATATATTGGTAGAGTTTCTAATTTGGATGATTTTTGTATTGGAACTCCTATTTTAAATAGAACCAATTTTAAAGAAAAAAATACAACTGGTATGTTTATTAATACACTTCCTCTTAGAGTTAATGTTGATAATACTATGTATTTTAAAGATTTTTTAAATATGATTGCAACAAATTCTATGAGTTTGTTAAGGCATCAAAAATATTCATATCAAAATATTATTGAGGATTTAAGGAAAAAACAAAGTAATTTGCCAAATTTATATAATATTATGATTTCTTATCAAATTACTAAAATGAGTGAGGAGCAAGATGCTATTCCTCATACTAGTACGTGGCTTTTTGATGGTAATATTGCTGATGATATAGATATTCATATTTTTGATTTTAATGATACAAATGAGCTTAATATTGCTTATGATTATAAATGCTCAAAATATACTTCTAATGATATAGAGCAAATTCATGAAAGAATTTTACATATTATTATGCAAGTCTTAAATAATGAAAGTTTAAAGCTTTCTGATATTGAAATTGTTACTAGAGAAGAAAGGGAAATGTTAATATATGGTTTTAATCAAACTAAGTTAGATTATCCTAAAGATAAAACTGTTGCTGAATTATTTGAGGAGCAAGTTAAGCTTACTCCTGATAATATTGCTCTTGTTTTTGAAAATAAAAGTTTAACTTACAAAGAATTAAATAAAAAAGCAAATAGTTTGGCTTATTATTTAATTAAAGAAAAACAAATTAAGCCACACACTTTAATTGGTATTATGACTAATCGTTCTCTTGAAATGATTATTGGTTTACTTGCAATTATAAAATGTGGTTGTACTTATGTGCCTATTGATCCAGAATATCCAGCTGATAGAATAAGTTATATGATAGAAAATAGTAATGCCTCTATTTTGTTAACTGATAAAAAGAATTTTGGTGTTATTAATAGTGCTATTAATGTTGATATTAGCTTAAATAATGACATTTATTTAAATAATGGTGATATATCTTTTTTAAAAAATGATATATCTTCTAAAGATTTATTATATGTAATTTATACTTCTGGCTCTACTGGAACTCCTAAGGGCATCATGATTTCTAATGAGAATGTTGTAAATTATTTATATTCACTAAAACAAGTTATTCCTATTAATAAATATAAAAATTTCGTTTCTGTTACTACTATGTGTTTTGACATTTTTGTTACAGAAATATGGGGAAGCTTAACAAATGGGCTAACTTTAGTTCTTGCAAGCGAAAAAGAGCAAAATATAGGATTTGATTTGAATAAATTATGTAATAAAAATAATGTAGATATTATTCAAACTACACCATCTAGATTTAAGTTACTTATTAATAGTACAGATGATTTATCACTTTTTAAAAAATTATCTATTGTTATGGTAGGTGGAGAGCCTTTACCTGCTGAATTAATTACATTTTTTAAAAATTATCCTAATATTACATTATATAATATGTATGGTCCAACAGAGACTACTGTTTGGTCTTCTATTAAGGTTGAACCTTGCTCAAAGCACATAACTATTGGTGTTCCTATTGGCAATACTCAAATATACATATTAGATAAAAATAAAAATTTATTGCCATATTATACACCTGGTGAAATTTATATTGGTGGTGATGGTTTAGCAAGTGGATATTTTAATAATAATGAATTAACAGCTAAAAGTTTTATTACTTCACCATTTAATGAGAATATTCTTTTATATAAAACTGGCGATTTAGGATATATTGAAGAAAATGGTGAAATTGTGCATTTAGGTAGAGCAGATTCTCAAACTAAAATTAATGGTTTTCGTGTTGAATTAAAGGAAATAGAAAATGTTATATTAAGCCATGCTTTAATAAAAGAAGTGGCTATTACTTATACTGACAATATTCTTGCTGCTTTTTATATATCAGATTCTGAAATTACAGATATTGAGCTAAATCATTATTTAAGTAATAAGCTTCCATATTATATGGTGCCAAAGGTGTTTTATAAGTTAGAAAAAATGCCTTTAACTCCTAATGGAAAAATAGATAAAAAAGCCTTACCAAAAATTTCTTTATCAGCAATAAAAAAAGAAAGAATGGAACCTAGAAATTCACTTGATAATATGCTTATTGAGTTTTTGAAAGATAATTTTAATATTCAAGATGTTAATATTTTAGAGTCTATTACAGACTTAGGGGCAGACTCTTTAACTGCTATTAAATTATCTGTTTTTATACAAAAAGAACTAAATGTAACAATTACTGTAAAAGATATATTTACAAATGCAGTAATTAAAGATCTATCTGATTTTATTTCTCAAAAGGCGAAACAATGTAATTTTCAAGTTATAGTTCCTGTAGAAAAGCAAGAATATTACCCTGTATCTTCTGCTCAAAAAAGAATGTATTATGCTTCTAGCTTAGATGATAATTCTTTACTATATAATATTGCAGGTGGAATTATTTTAAATAAAATACTTGATAAAGAAAAATTAGAGCAGTGCTTTAATACTATTATAAATAGGCATTCTTCTTTACGTACCTATTTTGAAATAGTAGATGGTAATATTGTTCAAAAAATATTAGATAAAGTAGATTTTAAATTAGAATTTGAAAATTC
>CANQAI010000030.1 GCA_947589265.1 uncultured Clostridia bacterium
ACTATTGTTACTACTAAAGCTATTAAAGTTATGCCCTTGCTTTGCTCTTCTGTTTTTTTAATGTTTTTTAATTTTGCACTTAATTGTGTTTTATTTCTGTTTCTTCTTTTCTGCTTATTTTTTAGTTGTTTTTCTAACATTATTTTTCCTCCTTCTTATTTTTACTTTTCTTCCTTTTTTGGTTTTTATAATTTCAAATAGCAGTATTTCAGCACAACAAAAGGACGGATTATTTTTTTAAATAATCCATCCTCTACTTTTTTGAATATATTTTTACATAAAAAATAAACTACTAATAAAGCCTTAGTATTTTTTTCTTCTATAATTAATCCGTGTGTGTGTGTGTGTGTGTGTACAGTCTCAAGGCTTTCAGCCGTTTTTTCTTCTGTCATTTTTTCGTTCTCCTTTGTTTATTCATTTATTTTTCATATAACTTACTTTTATTAAATCACATTTGTATTTTTTTGTAAATACCTCCTAAAGTAATTTTGGCTATATTTTTTAAGCTACTTTTATTCCAGTATTCTTTACTTCTACTACAAAAGGGGTTTCATCATTTTCATAGTCTGAAACAGTAATAATATGTGGCTCTATTCTATAATCTATTCCCTTTCTTAATATCATTAACTTTACTTCTTCATCAAATGTATCTGTTTTTATATCATCTGTAATTACTGCTATATCAATATCACTATCTTTATGTTCTGTTCCTTTTGCATAAGAGCCAAATAATATTATTGCTACTACATTATAATTTGCTTTTACCACAGCAATATATTTATCTACTATTTCTGCTATTTCTTTATTTACTAAGTTTTTTCTTTTAACGTCTTTTCCAGCCATAATTTTACCTCCTTAATCTTAGCCATTTGTTCTTCTGTTAATTCTAAATTATTTGCATATTATTTTTTTGCACTTTTTAAATATCTCATCTAAATTAAAATCTAAATCAGCATTTTTAATTTGGCGATTTTCCATTAAAATATTTCCTTTTACTATTGTAGTAAGTACATTTCTACCACTTGTGTTATATACCAAATTTGCTACTTCATTTAAGTTTGGCACCATTTTTATATTATCTAACTTTTCTTCTGTGTCTACTATAATAATATCAGCGTCTTTTCCTACTTCTATACTTCCTATTTTTTGTTCTAATCCTAATAATTTTGCACCATTTATAGTTGCCATTTTTATTACATCTTTTGCATTAATTCTTGGCTCGTTTTCGTGTATTCCACCTTGAATTAAGCACGCAATTTTCATTGTTTCAAACATATCCAAATTATTTCCAGAGCCTTGTCCATCTGTTCCGAAGTGCTACATTTAATCCTTGTTTTAAATACTTTGTAGTGTCTGCTATTTTACAGCCTAGCATTAAGTTTGAAACTGGGTTATGTGCTATTCCACAGTTCATAGTTTTTAGTATTGCAATGTCTTCGTCATTTAATTTTACACAATGTGCTAAAATAGTGTGTATTCCATCGAAATATTTTTTTAAAACTTTACTTGCTGGCATTTTATGCATTTTTTGAATGTCTGATATTTCGTCTATACTTTCCAAGAAATGTATATGAACTGGCAAATTATATTCTTTTGCTAAATCTGCTGTTTTTTGTAAGCAATTATCTGAACAAGTATACAAACTATGTGGTGAAACAGTGTATGTGATTAAATCATTTTGCTTATCTCTTGTTTCATAGAATTCTCTAAATTCTTTTATTTTTTCGTTTAGAGTTCCATCTGTATCTATTAAAGGTCTAGTAAGTACTGCTCTTACTTTAAGCTTGTATGCAGCTTTTCTTATTTCTTCTGGCATAAAATATTGGTCATTAATACAAGTTGTTCCTGTAGAAATCATTTCTATAAATGAAAGCATACTTGCATAATAAATATCTTCTTTAGTTAAGTTATTCTCTATTGGCCAGATTTTTTCATTTAACCATTCATATAAGCTACAGCCTTCTGTACTTACTCTAAAAATGCTCATTGGTATATGGGCGTGTGTGTTAATAAGCCCTGGCATAACTATTGTGCCTTTTGCATTGATTGTGTATATTTTTTCACTATTGGCATTACTTTCTGTTATATTTTCTGATATATCATCTTCTGTTATTCTATTTTCTATTTTGGCAATTTTCCCATTTTGAATTAAGATATCTTTTGGTTCTATAATCACATCATCATTTTTAAAAAGTAATACTTTTCCATTTTTTATTAATAAACTTTGCATATTGTTTTTTCCTTTATACTTAAATTTAATATTTCCCTGTAAACTGTTTTTAATTATTGTTTTTTCTTTATTCTACTATTTTTAAGTTTAAAAAACAATGTTATTTTATACAAATTTTAATTTTGTGCTTTAACTGTGTTTAAATTTTCTATAACTACTAAAAAGTTGAGGCTATTATTCCATTTTTTATTTCTTTCAATGAAAATAAATTTATTTAAAATATAGAAATTTTATTTTAAATATGTTAATATATATTAAGAATAAGAAGAGGTGTTTATGGGCAAATTAAATATTGATATAATAAAACAATTAATAAGTGATGGAAGTGTAAGATGGACTAATCACGTAATGATTAAGTTGTTACAAAGAAACATTTCTCAAATTGATATAGAAAGAGCTATTTTAAATGGAGAAATAATAGAAGAGTATGAAAATGATTATCCATATCCAAGTTGTTTAATATATGGAATAAACATAAGAGGAGAAGTCTTACATATTGTATGTGGCTCTAACGGAAAGGAATTATGGATTATTACTGCATATTATCCTGATAATATAGAATGGAAAGAAGATTTGAAAACAAGAAAGGAGAAAAAAGAATAATGGATTGCTTTATGTGTAAAGGAAAAATAGAAAATAAAAATACCACATTTATGGTTGAGTTAGAAAATTGTATTATTATAATTAAAAATGTGCCATCTCAAGTATGCAAACAATGTGGAGAAATATCTTACAGTAATGAAGTTGCAAAGCAATTGGAAAGATTAGTAAATACGGTTAGGAACTCAATTACTGAAATTACAGTACTTAATTATACTGAGCAAGTAGCTTAACTGGTATGAAAATATAAAATTAATAAAGTTGACCAGCTCCCAATACCCCCAAAAAGGGGAATTGGGGGCTATCTTTATTTTCCAAGTGTAACTTTAACTATTGTTCCCTCCTCAACTGAAGTGCCACCAATTGGGTCTTGGCTAATAACTATTCCGGAGCCAGAAACGATATAATTTAAATTCAAATTTTTTAGAGCTGTCTTTACTTGAGATAAATTTTTTCCTATTAAGCTTGGCACTTTTTTTGATACACGAGTATTTTCCTTTTCTGTATATAGTTTTATAATAGAGTTTTTAAGTAGAGAAGTACCTTTAAAAGGATATTGCTCAGTTACAACTTCACTGGCTTCAGCAGAAGTGCTACAAGTAAATCCAGCATTTTGTAGAATTTTTTTGGCCTCTGCAACAGTTTTGTTTGTTACATCAGGTAAAGTAATAGTATCAGTAGAAGAGCTACCAGTAGAGTCTGCAGGGACTTGCATATAAGGAAGTACCTCTGTTAAGATTTGACTTGCTACAGGGGCTGCTACATTACTTCCATGCCATCCTTTTGAACCTTGTGGGTCATAAAGTGTAATAAGAAGTACTATTTCCGGGTTTTCTGTAGGAGAAATACCCACAAATGATGCAGTATATCCTTCGTCTTCATTATTGGCATCAGGTTCAGATGTACCGGTTTTTCCTGCTATTGAATATCCTTTAACTTTTGCATATTTTCCAGTTCCATCTGTTACAACTGTTTCTAACATATCCATAACAGTAGAAGCAGTTTCTTTAGATATAACTTGCCTTACTTCAGTAGGCTCAATTGTAGTTATTGCACCTGTATCTGTGTTTTTAATTTCTTTTACAATTCTTGGTTTCATTAAAACACCATCATTTGCTACTGCTGAAACAGCAGTAATCATTTGAAGTGGTGTAATTTTAAATCTTTGCCCAAATGACATAGTGGCAAGTTCCACTTTGCCCACATTTTCTAAGTCCCAGAAAATAGAGTTTGAAGCCTCGCCAGAAGCAGCAATTCCAGTCTTATCAAATAAGCCAAAAGCATCAAAATAGTGATAAAATGTAGAACCACCAATTTTTTGCCCAACCTGTATAAAAGCAGGGTTACAAGAATTGCTAATAGCTTGTCTTAGGCTTTGTTTTCCGTGGTTTCCTGTACACTGTATATTAATTCCAGAAACTTTATAGCTTCCGGGTACAATTATATACGTTTGCAGTATCAGGGGTAGCCAAACTTTCTTCTAATGCAATAGAAGAAGTAACAATTTTAAAAACAGAGCCTGGTTCGTATGGGTCTGAAATAGCACGATTTCTGTAAATAGTATATAATGCATTAGACTTTTCTTCAGCACTCATTTTTTTCCAGTCTTTTTCTTCTATACTGCTAGGCATATTAAAAGGATTGTTTAAGTCATAGTCTGGGTAGGTTGCCATTGCTAAAATATCTCCAGTTTTTGGGTCCATAGCAATAACATTTCCGTCCTCTACCACATTTATTTTCAATGCATGCTTGTTTTAGATATTTTTCTACAATAGCTTGAATATTGGCATCAATTGTTAATATAATGTCACTACCATTTTTAGCAGGGATATAAGTTTGATTATTATATGGTATAAGTTCTTGCAAAGCATCTTGAGCAGAAATAACTTTTCCAGAAGTACCAGTTAAAACACTGTCCCAAGCTGATTCTAGGCCTTCTCTACCTTGGTCTTCTCCATAGAAGCCAATTAAAGAAGATGCCAAATTTTCATAAGGGTAATATCTTTTAGTGTCTTCATCTATATTAATTCCTGAATAGAAATTTTCTTCATCCATCCAATCTTTTAGCTTATCTATTTTGTCTTTTTCTTGTTTTTTAGCAATAGTAACAAGACTTGAGTCAGAAGATAGCTTTTCTAAAGTTTCCTCATAATCAAGTTCAAAAATTTCAGAAAAAGCCTTAGCAACTTTTTCTTTTAAGGCTCTTGTTTTCTCCTCATTAATAGTATTTCCATTTTTAATTACAATACTAGAAGGGTTAACACTAACTGTATCTACTTGTGCGCTAATAGCCAAAGCCTTACCAGTAGAGTCATAAATTGTTCCACGTTTAGGGCTAATTAAAGCACTTTTAATTAACTGGCTGTACATTTCTTCTTTTAATTCTGCACCCTGTACAAATTGTAAAAAGCCGATTCTAATAATAAGTAACAGTAATAGAAAGAAAAAGCATAACATCACTATAAGTAGTCTTTTAGGTATAGCATTAACGCCTTTTCTTTTAGAAGTAATATTTGTTTTCTTTTCATTACTTTTTTTTGTTTCCATATTTATTATCATTCCTTGCTTTTTATTAATTATTATAATTCATATAGCAATTTGTAAGTAGCAAAGCCACTATATTACACTCTTAGTTTTTTTATAATTGATATTTCTTTATATAGCTTATCTATTCTGTCATTGTGAACTTCCATGGCTTGTTCATACTCTTCTAAAATTTTTTTATAATTTTCTATTGTTTCACCATCTGTACTTTTAAGTAAAAGCTTCATACCTTCAGTATAATAGTCTTTCGTTTTTTGCTTATTAGACTTTTCAGCCTTTTCTTCATAGCTTTTTACAGTTTTTAAACGCTTAATTTCTCCTTTTAAATATTCTACATACTTCATAACACCAGTAATTTCATATAAAGTATCATCAATAACAACTTTAAATAATTGTTTTAAAATCGCACCATTAACCTTGCCATCTTTTTTCTTTTTAGCTAACTGATCAAGGGCTAAAAATTTAGGATCTGGCCTAGCATTTTTTATTAATTCTTTTAAAGTTTCAGAAATGTTAACGTGAGTTTTATACTGTCTTTTTGTAACAATAGCATCATATTCATCTGCCACACGAATAATTTGAGCTACATAAGGGATATCTTTTTTTGTAATTCCATTTGGATAGCCACTACCATCTAGAGCCTCATGATGATTTAATGCACCTTCAGCATATGGTCTTAAATTTAAATCCTTCATGCACATATCATAACCTATAGTAGTATGCTTTTTCATAATTTCAAATTCTTCATCAGTTAATTTAGAGGGTTTATTTAAAATTTCACGTGGAATAAAGATTTTTCCAATGTCATGTAAATAGCCACTAATTGTACAATAAACAGTAAAAGAGCGTTTGCATCTTAAATATTCACAAATTCTGCAACATAAATTAGCAACATTTTCACTATGTTTTCTAGTAAAAGGGTCCATTCTTTCTAGAATGTTTAACTCATAGCGCATGCTTTGGCTTAAGTTATATGATTTTAAATTCACAGGACTATAAAAGTCTAACTTTTCTTCCATTTTTCTCCTTACTTGTGAGCAGTCCCTAATTCCCATTTTGTAGGTATTTTGGACAGGTCAACCTTAAACTAATTATTTTAAATAATCATACTACAAAAATAAAAACTTGGCAAGAGGAAAAGAAGTTCAAAAACTTAAAAAAGACAAGTGATAGTTGTTGTATCACTTGTCTTTTTCTAATAATATACTCTTATTTTTTTATTATTTTTCTTTGATTATTCTTCTTCAAATATTTGGTCAAATTCTTCGCCATCTATTTTTTCTTTTTCTAATAAAACATTGGCAACTTTTGTTAATTTGCTCATATTAGCTTGTAAAATTTCTGCTGCCTTTCTATATGCAAAATCAATAATGCTTTTTACTTCTTCATCAATTAAAGCTGCTGTTTCTTCAGAGTATTCTTTTGCTTGGGCAAAATCTCTTCCTAAGAAAACTTCTTCTTGGTTAGAGCCTAAAGTAATTGTTCCTACTCTTTCGCTCATACCATATTTAGTAACCATACTTCTCGCAATTTGGGTTGCTCTTTCTATGTCGTTACTTGCACCTGTTGAAATATCATCTAATACTAATTTTTCTGCTACTCTACCACCTAAAAGTGAAACTATATTTTCTACCATTTCTGTTCTAGACATAAATGATTTATCTTCTGTAGGACGGTACATTGTGTAGCCTCCAGCCATTCCTCTTGGAACAATAGAGATTTGATGTACTGGGTCTTGTGTTGGTAAAAATCTACTTACTACTGCATGGCCTGCTTCGTGGAAAGCAACTAGTTTTTGTTCTTTTTCACTTCTAACTCTAGTTCTTTTTTCTGGTCCCATAGTTACCTTAACCATAGCATCTTCTACCTCAGACATACCTATTTGGCTTAAGTTTCTTCTAGCTGCTAAAAGTGCAGCTTCATTTAAAATATTTTCAAGGTCTGCTCCTGAAAAGCCTGATGTATTTTTTGCAATTACTTTTAAGTCTACATCATCACCTAATTTTTTCTTTCTGCTATGAACTTCTAGTATTTGTTCTCTTGCTTTTACATCTGGGTTTGATACAACTATTTGTCTATCAAATCTGCCAGGTCTTAATAATGCTTTATCTAGTATATCTGGTCTGTTAGTTGCTGCTAGTACTATAACACCTTCGTTTGCAGAAAATCCATCCATTTCTACTAGTAATTGGTTTAAAGTTTGCTCTCTTTCATCATGTCCACCACCAAGTCCTGCTCCTCTTTGACGTCCAACTGCATCAATTTCATCTATGAATACAATACATGGTGCTTTTTTCTTGGCTTCTTCAAATAAGTCTCTAACTCTAGATGCACCAACACCAACGAACATTTCTACGAAGTCTGAACCACTGATAAAGAAGAATGGTACTCCTGCTTCACCTGCAACTGCTTTTGCTAAAAGGGTTTTACCTGTTCCAGGGTGTCCTACTAGTAACACACCTTTTGGAATTCTTGCTCCCATATCAGTGAATTTTCTTGGATTTTTTAAAAATTCTACAATTTCTTGTAATTCTTCTTTTTCTTCATCTACACCTGCAACATCGTCAAATGTGACTTTTGATTTATCGGTAGGGTTAATCATTCTAGCACGGCTTTTTCCGAATGTCATTGTTTTTCCGTGAGCCTGCTCCACCAGCTCCTTGAGCTCCACCCATTAATATAAACCAGAAAATTAGGAATATTATTAGTATTCCGAATGGTGTAAGTAGACTAAATATTATCATCCAAATAGATTCTGATTTTTCTGTAACTTTAATAGTTCCAGCTTTCATATTATTGCTTAAAGAATCCATTAGGTTATCTACGCTTGGAATGTTTACTTCTTTTGCAAAGTTTTCATTTTTTAGCTTAACTTCTGCTTTTGTTCCATCAGAAGATAGTGTAATTTCTTGCACTTGACCTGCTTCTGCTTTTGCTAATAACTCAGAGTAAGCTAATTTATTATCTGTATTTTCTATAATAGAACTTATAACTACAATTAAAATTATTCCAATAACTAGCCACATTGCTAGTGTTTTTATACTATTTTTCAAAACAGTTCCTCCTTATTTACTATAAATTACTTTTGCTTTTGCATTTTGAATTTTTGTTTTATTCTTCTAATCTTTATTTTTTTCGTCTAGAATATACCATATTACAAATTTAATTTCAAGTGTTTTTACAAAACTTTCATTTCGCAACCTTAGATATTTCAAGGCTTTTGTTACGGAAGGTTCATTTTGCTATAAAAAAAATTTTTCCTTTTTTTACAAAAATTTTAATGCTTTTGTTAGGAGTTAAATATTTATTTCCTATATTATTGCTACAAAGTTTTATAATATCTTCTAAATTAACTTTTTGAATGCCTTGTACAGTTCCTATTAGTTTATTAATAGTATATAAAATGAGTCTCGTTTTTATAACTTTTGGTAATTTATTAAATTCTTTTAAATTTAATATTATCTCTTTTTCATTTTTCCCTATTTTTGAAGTTTCATACTTGTTTTCTTTTATTTTTGAAGTTTCACAATTGCATTTTACATCTTTGTGTATTTTTAAAGCTTCATACTTTTCTTTTACGATTTCTTCAAAATATTCTTCATCTTGTTTTGCTAAATTTGATAACCTATTTAAACTTTCTATAATGTTAGGATTAAATTCTTCCATAAGATATGGTATTAATTTATTTCTTATTTTATTTCTTGTATAGATATTTTCTAAATTTGTTTTATCAATTTTAGGATTTAGGTTTGTTTGCTTGCAATATTGTTCTATTTCTGCTCTAAAACATTCTCTTAGTGGCCTTATGTAAGTTAGTTTGCTATTGGGGCGACTTATTTCAATTCCTTTTAACCCAGAAACTGCTGTGCCTCGTAGTATATTCATTAGAACTGTTTCTGCATTATCATTTAAATTATGTGCTGTTGCAATTTTATTTGCTCCTACATTTTTTGCCACTTCTTCAAAAAAATTATATCTAATATTTCTTCCCATTTCTTCTGTGCCTAGCTTTTCCTCTTTTGCTAATTGTTTAACATTTACTCTTTTTACAAACATGGGAATATTTCTTTTTTGGCAATATTCTTGCACATATACTGTTTCTTCTTCTGCTTCTTTCCTAATTCCATGATTAATATGGCTAACTACTAATTCTATTTGTAATTTTTCTTTTAGGCAATACAAAATATCTAGTAGACACATAGAATCAGGTCCACCAGATACTCCTATTACTATTTTATCATTCTTTTGTATTAAATTATTTTGTGTAATTGTGCTTAAAACTTTTTCTTGTAACATTATTTGCTCCCTATGTTAGTATTTTTATTCTCCTCTATACTTATCTAAATTAGCAAATTTAGTATAATTGCCAAGCCATAGAAGTTCTACAGTTCCCGTTGAGCCAGATCTATGTTTTGCTAAAATTACTTCTGCAATGTTTTTCTTTTCTGATTCTTGGTTGTAATAGTCATCGCGATATAGAAACATAACAATATCTGCATCTTGCTCAATAGCTCCAGATTCACGCAAATCTGAAAGCATTGGTCTATGGTCTGGTCTTTGTTCTACTGATCTAGAAAGTTGTGAAAGTGCAATAACTGGTACATTAATTTCTTTTGCTAAAATTTTTAAAGAACGGCTTATTTCAGAAATTTCTTGTTCACGACTTGCATTTGCTCTTTTGCTACTTCCTTGTACTAATTGAATATAGTCGATTACAATTAGTCCAATATCTTTTTCTAGTTTCATTTTTCTGCATTTTGCACGTATTTCCATAATAGAAATACCTGGAGTATCATCTATGTATATTTGTGCTTGTGATAATTCCCCAGATGCAGATGCTAACTTTTGCCAATCGTCATCATCTATTTTTCCTGTTCTTACTTTATTACTATCTACCATTGCCTCACTGCATAAAATACGGTTTGTCATTTGCTCTTTTGACATTTCTAAGCTAAATATTGCGACTGGCACGTTTGACCTTACTGCTGCATTTGTTGCAATATTTAAAGCAAATGCAGATTTTCCCATAGCAGGTCTTGCAGCTAAAATGACCAAATCTGAGTTATGAAGTCCTGCTGTTAAATAATCCAAGTCTGAAAATCCTGTTGGTACGCCTGTAATACGCTTTTTTTGATTGTATAATTGTTCTAGCTGTGTAAATGAGTCTACTAAAATATCTTTAATTGGAGTGTATCCTTTTTGATTTCTCTTTTGAATAACATCAAATATTCTTCTTTCTGCTGTGTCTAGTATGTCTTCTACTTCTTCTGTTTCGTCATATCCTAATGTTATTAATTCATTAGCTGTTTTTAAAAGTGCTCTTAAAGCAGATTTCTCTTCTACTATTCTAATATATTGTTCAATATTTGCAGTTGTTGGAACTTTATCTGGAAGTTTAGCAATATAGTCTAAGCCACCAACAACTTCTAATTGCTTCATTGCTTGTAATTCTGTTCTTAGTGTAATAATATCTACTGGCTCTGCGCGATTGTATAAATTCAAAATTGCACTATAAATTATTTTATTATCTTCTCTGTAAAAGTCATCTTCCTTTAATGTTTCTACTGCTGCCATTATTGCATCTTTATCTGTAAGCATGCTCCCGAATTACGGCTTGTTCTGCTTCAATATCGTGTGGTGGTACTTTTCCTAGTTCCATTGCGTTTTCCCCCTATTACCCATTATTCATTATTAATTTGCACTCTTAAAGTTCCAGTTACACCCTCATATAACTTTATTGTAACAGAGGATGTTCCTACTGCTTTTATTGGTTCTTTTAAATCTATTTTCTTTTTATCTACTTCAATCTTGTACTGAGTATTTAAGTTATCTGCAATTTCTTTTGAAGTAATAGAGCCGAATATTTTTCCGTTTTCCCCTGCTTTTACATTAATTTTAAGTAAAATTCCTTTTAAAGTTTCGGCTAATTTTTGCGCCTCTTCTTTTTCTACGGATTTTCTATATTGATTAGAGTTTTCCTTTGCTTTTAGTTTTGCCATATTTTCATTATTTGCTTCTACTGCTAATTTTTTGGGAAATAAAAAATTTCTAGCATATCCATCACTTGCATTTATTATTTGGTCTTTTTTACCTACGCCTTTAATGTTATCTAATAAAATTACTTTCATATTTTGTTCTTCCTTTCCCTATTTTTTCTTTATTACTAAATATTAAAACACATATTGTTGATAAAACAAGCATTTTTATAGAATAGCTTATGCCCACCATAAATGGGTCTCCTTGACTTAAAAAATATCCTATAGATGGTACTATTGCTGTAATAGTTAAGTATAAGTAAAAGTTTCGCATTTTTCTGTTTTGCCATATTATTGTTGGCAACAGCCATAAAACATACCATTTTTGAAATGTTGTTAATACAATAAAAATGAATATTAACATTATAAAATTGTATTTTCTCATTAGTTGTTTTAAATTTACTTTTTTTCTAAATAATACAGTTAAAACACTTAATATGTATATGCTAATAAAAGCTGGCATTGATATGGCTTTTACTATATTAAATACATTTTCATTTGCCCTTTTCATTAAAAATGCTAATATAGACTGACTATATTTATTTCCTTGTACAAGCATGTTTGTAAATACTGTGTAGTCTTCATAATATCGCAAATAAAATAATGCAACTATTGCAATAATTGAAAATCCTGAAATTGTACAAAATAGTATTTTTTTTGATATTTTTTCATTTTTAAAATAATAAATTAAAATAAATGGTACTAAAAATGCTGTGCTGTATTTAACACTAACAGACAATGCTAAAAATAGTATTGTAAAACATATATTTTTCTTTCTTAGTAAAAAATAAATTGCAAGTATTATAAATAATATTAAATAAATGTCGTTGTGTACATTACTTAATAATTCTATTAAAACAAGTGGATTTAATCCATATAATAGCATATATTTTCTACTTTTAGTTATTTTATAAATGAAATAGCTATTTAATATATGTATTAAAAGTGAGGCTATTTTAAAAACAAATAGTGCAATTGTAATACTTCCAAAAGAAAATTTTACTAAAAATTCTGCAATAATATTCCACAATGGTCCATATACACTTGTGGTGTTTCTCCAATAACCTGTATTGTTTAAAATTTCATCATTTATGCCTTGGTTTTGTAAATCTGCTACGCTTGTATAATATGGGTTCATTCCATATTTTCCGTGCTAAGTGGCTATCTCCTATATAGTAGTAAATATCTGAACTTAAGAAAGGTAAAATTATTGTAAATAAAATTGATATTACTATAATAAATATTATTATTTGTTTTTTGTTTTTGAAAATTTCTTTTTCTTTTTTTATAATTGCCAAATAAATAATACTAAATGCCAGTAATAGACCGAATTACAATAATTGCACTTATTATTCTTGTTAGCATACTATCAGATTTTACTAATGTATATGTATAATAACTGTCAAATCCATCTACTGTTTTGTTTTTAATTAAGTATGTTATTGATGGTATGCACAATATAATTGCTATTAAAACCATTAAATATGGTAAAATTTTTTTATTTTTCTTCATCCCTATGTTCCTTTATTATATAAAGCTTAGCTTGTAATTTCTGAAAAATATTCATTTATTCGATTTATTAATTCTTGTTTTACTTCTTCTATTGTCATTCCGTCTACCTGTGCTCCTGCAACTGTAATGTGTCCTCCACCACCAAGTTTTTCTAGAATAACTTGTACATTAATGTCTCCAATAGAACGACCACTAATGCATATTTTATCACCTAATTTTCCTAGTACAAATGATGCTGTGATATCACTAATTGTTAAAAGTTCATCTGCTGCTTTTGCACAAATAATGTTTGAGTCTTTGTCATTTTCATCATATATAGAAATTCCTATTGTATCATTTACAATTTCTGCTTTTTGAACAATTTTTGAAATTTTATTATATGTTTTTAAATCACTTTGGAACCATTTTTTAACTTTTATAATATCAATTCCACGTTTTCTTAAATATGCTGCTGCTTCAAATGTTCTAACACCTGTTTTGAATGTGAAATTTTTAGTGTCCATCATAATTCCTGCATATAATGCCTCTGCTTCTAAAGTATTTAATTCTATTTCTTTTTGAGCATATTCTATAATTTCTGTTACTAGTTCTGATGCAGATGAAGCATATACCTCGTGGAAGTCAAGTATTGTATTTTCAATATAATCTGGGCTTTTTCTATGATGGTCTATAACAACAATTTTTGTTGTTTCATCTAATAATTCTGGTACATCTACATACGTTTTTTTATGGGTATCTACAACAATAAGTAGAGTTTCTGGTGTTATTTTAGAAAGAGCTTCTGTTTTATTAATAATAACATCTTTATATTCTTTTTCGCCTTCTAAATCTTTAATAAAACTATCTAAACTACTTCCTTCTGAATTGTTAACGATATAGCTTTCTACATTTAAACTTGTAGCTAATTTGTATAAGCCCATACTAGCGCCCATAGCATCTATATCACTATTTGAATGTCCCATAATCATAACGTTTTTTGACTCTTTCATTAGTTCTTCTAGAGCATGTGATACTATTCTTGCTTTTACTTTTGTTCTTTTTTCTACTTCCTGAGTTTTTCCACCAAAAAAGCTGTATTTACCATCTTTTCTAATAACTGCTTGGTCTCCACCTCTTCCTAATGCTATATCTACGCCTGCTTGTGCAAATTTATATTTTTCATAATTTGATTCGCCTTCAACTGATATTGAAATACTTAAAGTAACGGGAATTTTATCTGAAAGTTCTAGTTCTTTTATTGTGTCTAGAATTGTGAATTTATTTTCTTCTAGTGTTGGTAAATATTTTTCTTCGAATATGCATATAAAAGTATCTCTTTCAGATTTTATTATTAAGCCTTCAAAAGTAGCTGCCCAGTCATAAAGTGTTTTTTCAATTTTAGCAAGCACTCCCGGCTTTTCTTCATCTTTTATTCTTTGGTTCATTTCTTCGTAGTTATCTATCATAATTACGCCAACACAAATTTGAGATTCGTTATATTTTCGCTCTAGTTCTACACTTTTGGTTTCATCTAAGAAATATAGGGTTAGCATATATTCTTCCTTTGATTTAGTATATTTGCAAAGTATTTCATATATTTTATTTCCTATTTCAATTTCTTTTTTAATTTGTTTTTGTTCTATGTTTTCTTCATTGTTTTCTATTTCTAGTTTTATTTCTTTTAATAAGTCATTTAATATGTTGTTAATATCGATGTTAGCAAATTCTTGTACAAATTTCGTACTTTTCCAAATTATATTTCCATCTGTTTCAATAATAATTAATGGGAATGGTGAATTTATTAGTGTATTTTTAGCTGTTTTATCTACGTGAAAAGTTAAGTCTTGTAAATGTTCTGATAATTCTGCTTTTCTTTTCTTGTTGCTAAAATATGCATAAATTAATATTGCTATATATGTTAATACTGCAGGAATTATATAATTAATGTTTAATGCACAAATGATAATTAGTAATATTCCAATAATCACTAAATATGCCTTTGTTTTAGATGTAATCCTTTCCCATACTTTTTTATTATTTGGCATAATAGCCTCCTTTTATCATTTAATATGCATTAATTTTACCCTTTTTTCTCATTTCTGTCAATATAAGTAAAAAGAACTTTTGCTTTAAGTTTTGGGCTGTAAAAACCTTTACTTAATACAAAAGTTCTATTTTTTATTAAATTACAAATTTCTTAATTAAGATTACTCCACTTGATAACATTGCAACTGAGGCTAAACCTAAAACTATATATGT
>CANQAI010000031.1 GCA_947589265.1 uncultured Clostridia bacterium
GTGAGCAAGGATGCCGGAAAAACAACAATGCTTATGGCAATGATTGAAAACATATACGAAACTATGAACTTACGTATCACAGAAACTGCATTCGAGCTTCACTTAAGAAAAATATATCCAACAAGAAACATTCTATCAATGAGAGAAACAGAAACAGTTTCTGGACAAGACTGTTTGGACGTTCAGAAAAAAACTGATGGTTCTGTTAACATCATAGGTGAGGTTGCAACAGACCCCGTAGCATCTTGGATGATACAATCAGCACAGGTTGCATCTAAATTTACATTATTTACTCACCACGCTAAAACATTCCCAGACTTAGTAACAGCTCTTCGTAACTCAATGCTAAGAGCAGGAGTATTTAAAGATGAAAGAACAGCAGAAGAGCAAGTTGTATCAGTATTAAACTTTGACATACACTTAGTAAAAGACTTTAGAGGAAGAAGATACATAGAAAGAGTTACAGAATGTATACCAGTTGAAGATAAAAATGAATATACATTCGACCATAGAAAAGAAAAAACACTAGAAGGAAAACTAGATAAATTTATAGATAATGCTACAGTATTTTTCACAAAAACAACAAACAGAGAATTATACAAATACAGAAACATATTAGAATATCACGATGGAACTTATGTACTTACAAACCCAATATCAGATCACAACATTAAAGAAATGAGAAACAATATGGATGATAGTGATATTGATGGATTTAACAATTTCCTAGAAAGAAACTGGGGAATAAAACCACCAAAAGAAATAGATGACATTCAAGAAGTTGCTACTAGTGGAAAATTACAAGAAGGAAACGAACCTAAAAAAAGAGGAAGAAAACCAAAAAAGATACAAGCGTAAAAACTAAAGGAAGAGGTGATTTAAGATAATGGATGACCAAATGTTAATGTACTTTATGATGGGCGTTGGTGGAATATTTGCCTTAATCGTAATTGCATTTTTAATTGTCAACAAAAAAGCTCAATCTTCTGAAGCAGTAAAAATCAGACAATTAAGAGAAGGAACAAAAGAAAAATCTTTTTCAGCAGAAGTATTATACCAAAAATTATATGTTTTTTATCTTAAAACACCATTTTTAAAAAGATACTTACTAAAAATTAGAAGAAGACTTGCAATTTTAAATGTAGATGATGAATATTTAACAAGAAAACAAGCATCTAAAATTTTAACAAATACAATTTTAATAGTATTGCCACTTGCTATTGCAATTATTATAATAACACACAATAACACATTATTAATGTCAATGTTACTTATTTTTGAATTATTTATGGTAGATACATTTATAGATGGTATGGTTGATAAACTAGATAACAAATTATTAAAAGAGCAAATTGATTTCTTTTCAGAAATTAGACATGCCTATCACGAGTTCAATATGGTAGAAGAAGCAATATATCAAGTAGCACAAGATGACGATAAGCCCGAAATGTCAAGACAAGCCGAAAAAATTTACGAGGTGTTAATTTCAAACGATCCAGAAGGAGAACTTGAAAAATATTATGATATAGCACCAAATAGTTACTTAAAAGAATTCGCAGGAGTTTCTTATTTAACAAAAGAATTTGGCGATAGAAAAATAGATAAAGCATCACTATACTTAAAAAACTTAAATAACATTACACAAGAAATGCAACTAGAAATTTTAAAAAGAGATAAATTAGACTACACATTCCAAAGCTTATCAGTTATAGCAATTCTTCCAATGCTTGCAATAGAGCCAATAAAAAATTGGTCAGTTTCTGAATTTAGCTTTACAGAAGACTTCTATAATGGCAGAAATGGAATGCTCGTACAAATTTTGCTATTAGTAGCTACATTCGTTTGCTATATTTTAACTAGAAAACTAAAAGATAATGGCTCAACAGCCATGAACACAAAAAATACAGAAAATCCATGGCAAGCAAAACTATATAAAAATCCAATATTCAAAAAAATAATAGATTTATTTATACCAAAAAAAGGAACTAAAGAATATAGAAGCCTAGAAACAAAAATGAAAAATGCAGCATCTAAAGATAAAATAGAATGGCTATATATTAATAGAGTTTTACTTTGCATCACAGTTTTTATTGTTTCGGTATTCTTATTTGGCCAATTGCACCAGATTACAATAAACAATGTATTCACAGACCCCACGGTAGACCATAATATTATGGGTGAAATGGATGACAAAGATAAAAAATCAGCAATGGAACTTACTGAATCAGATAACCAATACATTAACTACTATAGAGGAAATACAAAAGTAACTCAAGAACAAATTGAAGACATAATGAAAAAAGGGAAAATAAATAAAGACTACATAGAAAGTAGAGATGCCGAAATAAAAACAGCAGCAGAAAGAGTTTTAGGAAAAATAAAAACTGTTAACACAGAGCAAATGCAATGGTTTGAAGTTTTACTTGGAATGGTATTTGGTATTCTAGCATATAATGGCCCAATTTGGCTACTTGTATTCCAAGCAAAAATGAGACAGCTAGAAATGGAAGATGAAGTAATGCAGTTTAATACCATTATCCTAATGCTAATGAAAATAGAAAGGGTAAACGTAGAAATTATTCTAGAGTGGCTAGAACGTTATGCAAATATTTTTAAAGAGCCAATAAGCAGATGCGTAAACAACTACGAAAGTGGCCCTTGGGAAGCACTAGAACAACTAAAAGAAGAAGTTACATATCAACCACTTATTAGAATAGTTGAAAGTTTACAAGCAGCAGTTGAAAAAATTCCAATTGCAGATGCATTTGATGAACTAGACACAGAAAGAGAATACTATCAAGCAAAAAGAAGAGAATCTAATGAAAGATTAATTGCAAGAAAAGGTAGAATAGGTAAAGTAATAGGATTTGCACCAATGGTACTACTATTTGTAGGATACTTAATTATACCATTAGTATTTATAGGATTAACAAGTATGAATGATACATTTAATAGCATGACATCAATGCAATAACTTTTTGGTAGAAAGGATAAAGTATTATGGAAAATGCATCAAAAGCTTTAATTATGGCTGGCTCAGTCCTATTAGCCCTTATAATCATATCAGCATTAGTATTTATGTTTAATTCATTAAGAGGCCTAAAAACAGAAGAACTAAACAGTGATGAAGCTAAAAAACTTGCTGAATTTAACCAAAAAATAGAATTATACAATCGAGACCTTTATGGCTCTGAACTAATATCTTTAGCAAATTTAATAGAAGACTATAATAGCAGGGAAGCAAATGCTTATACAGGAGGATACAAACAAATTACATTTAAAGTAGATATGAAAGAAATAAGTGTTGAAATGGATGGCTACATGGACAAGACATACACAAATTACGAAAAATTAGTAAATGACTATGAAAATAATATAGAAAATCTATTAAGCAACTTGAAAAAAACAGAAAAGATCTTAAATATAAACATAAAAAGTGGAAAAGATTGGTATGGAATGACACAAGAACAAAAAAATATATATTTAGCAAATTTACAAACAACTAAAAATCTTAGTGACATTCAAATTGATACAATTAGAAAAACAATGGAAGACAAAGCAGATGATTATTCAAATGTAGTAACTGCATCAAACACTTTCAAAAATAGAAAATTTGAACCTATATCATTTGAATATGATGAATACACAGGCAGAGTAACTAAAATAGAGTTTAGAGTAAGACCTGCATAAAAAAGAAAGGGGCTATATATGGAAAATGCATCAAAAGCTTTAATAATGGCTGGTGGCGTACTACTTGGAGTTATTATAATTTCACTTGGAGTTTACTTATTTTCTAGCTATGCCAAATATAGCTCAAATGCCTATGGCAGAATGGAAGCAGCCCAAATAGAACAATTTAATGCTAAATTTTTAAAATATTATGATACAATATCTAGTAACGTAGTAGCAAATGGAACTGGAAGTGTTATAACTAAATATATAGACGCAAATGGAACAGAATATACTAAAGAAACCCCGGTTTTATGCACTGCACATGATGTAATAAGCCTAGCAAATTTAGCAAATCAAAACAATAAAAATCTAGATATAGAAGAAGAAACGCGGCTATAGTGATGGTTCATATTATGTTCAAATTGACATTAAAGATGAAAAATTAGGAAACATCGTAAACTTAGAAAAAAATATAGATAATAAAAAAATGCAATTCTTACAAAATTCAGTACATCAAGTAGATGCAAAAGATGAAAATGGCCATAACATATTAGATGATAGTGGAAGCCCAAAAAAACAATGGATAACTAGGTACTATGTATGTGAAGAATTGAAAATAAGTAATAAAACAAAAAGGGTTTGCTATATGAGATTTAAAGAACGTACCATATATTGGTAATACCTGAAAAAGTGTTTACAAATTTAAATTAATTATGCTATAATAAAGGAAGAAATAGCAAATGAAAAAAACATTTGTCATAATTTTAATAATTTTTATAATTTTACTTGCTATTACCAGCTATTATGTATATAATACTAGAAGATTGTCTAATCTAGCAGAAAATTATAATAAATATTATGAAACTTATCTTAATAAAGAAATATCATCAGCTGACTTAATTAGCATTATTAACAAAGCAGTAAATGATAATGAAAAAAATGGTATATCAAAGCAAGAAAATAGTATTTATTACGAAGAAAATGACGAAAACTCTATAAAAATAGAAATTACATTTTCAGAAGAACATAGCAATATACCTATGGAAGCAATAGCACAGCAAGGTTCAGCAAACTTTATGCAAGCCTTCCAAACAGCATTATTCAAATGTACAAAAGTAGAATATCATCAAAAAACAAATCGCATTAAATACTTGCACTTTGAATACACACAAAACTGATTTTACTATTAGAGAAATCTAATTTAATATAAAAATTAAAAAAATAAAATTTAAAGGAGGAATTTTTTTATGGAAAACGCTTCAAAAGCACTAATTATAGCAGGTGCTATCTTATTATCAATTTTAATTATAGGTTTAGGTATGTTTATATACCAAAAGGCTGTTGGTCTTGCAGATACATCCACAATTGATTCAGCCAAAGTAGATGCATACAACTCAAAATTTGAAAATTATAAAGGTATTATAAGTGGAAGTCAAGCAAGAACATTATGCAATACTATAAAATCACATAACAGAAACACTGCTGAGGACGAAACACAATTTGTTACAATAATGCTTAGTGATGCATCAACCACAACAAGCAATGGAGCAACATCAGGACAAGATGCTACTACATTTAATACTGCTTTGGATACAAATGCCGTTTCTAAAATTCGTTCAGGATACAGCTATGAAGTATCATTCGGATATGAACCAGGTAGTGGTCTTATAATAGCAGTTGGTCTTACACAACAAACTAACTAGTTTATTTGGAGAAAAAGTAATATGGAAAATGCTACAGATGCTTTAAAAATTGCTTTTGCAGTAATAGCATTTACAATAGCACTAAGTGTTGCTATGATAATGTTTACTAAATTAAACGAAACTTCTAGTTTTATTATATCTTCAACCGATAATACAAAATATTATGAATATGAAGGTGCAGATATTAATAAAACTAGTAGAATTGTGGGTCTAGAAACAATCATACCAACATTATATAAATACTACAAAGAAAACTATACTGTAATATTTTTAAATGAACAAGGCAATCCATTAGGTTTATACAAAACTAATACTGAAAAATACTTATGGGGAAATGGCCTAAATGATGAAGGAATTAATGAAAACGCAGGTAATATAGGGAAATATTATACAAGCGACAAATCTCAATACGCAAATAGAGACAATGAAAAAGTATGCGCATTTGACGTAGATGAAGAAATTATACGCCATGAGCCATGGACAGGCACTACCGAAGACTATAAAAAGAATTTAGATGCTTTCCTTAATGGTGGAAAATTTAATTATCCAAGTGATCCAACTAAAGTTGCCTATGACTACAGCAAAGAAGTAGGTACAAATACAGGTGGGTTTATTGCAAACTATGGAAACAGGAAATTCAAAGAAATGCTTGGAGAATATACTTATAATACAGGCGATGAAACTAGCCAAAATGGATTACTAAAGAACAAAAAGAAAAGAGTAGTTGTATACCAATTACAACCAGTATAGAAAGGAGTAAATATTATGGGAGATAGTTTAATTACAATAGTTGCAATAGGACTAGCAGCAGTTTTAATGTTTGTTTTCCCACTTATGTCATTATCTGAAAGAACTGATGACGTTTCAGAACTTGTAGTTCAATCAACTACTGACGAATTTGTTGGTGAAATTAGAACAACAGGAAAAATAACATTAGACAATTATGAAAAATATTTACAAACAATTTCTTCAACAGGAAATTCATTTGACACAGAAATAGTAGTACACCAAATAGATGAAAACCCAGGTGCAAAAGTTTCAGAAGCTGAAATGACTAAAATAGGTGAAAATGTATACTATAGTATATATACTAGCCAAGTGCAAGAAGAACTAAACAAAAATGGAAAAATCAAATTAAAACAGGGCGATATGGTTACTGTTACAGTTAAAAATACAAACCAAACTATTGCACAATTATTAAGAAACTTTTTCTATAGAATTTCAGGTAACGATTCTTATCAAATTGCAGCTCAAAGCAATGCAATAGTTACTGTAAATGGAAGCAATTAATAAAAATTATATAACTTTGGGATTTGCTTGCTAAAATCCCTATAATTAAAAGAATGTAGGGGGTGGTAAGTTTTCCACCCTTTTTTGATTATAAATAATAGGTTTATAGGTAAAACCTGAAATAAAAAACCTAAATATATTAAGCAGGAAAAAAGATGAAAACACAATATATTGCAGTTATTTTTGTAATAATTATATTGCCAATTGCTATGACAATGGCATATCATATTGGCGCACAAATAGATACTATTAAATTGCAAACAAAATATAATGCCAAATTAACTGACTCTACTTATGACACAATGATGGCATTTCAAATAAATACTGCAAATAATAGATTTTCAAGTGTTGCCAACTCAAAAATAAGAGACATAGAAGCTGCAGCATCTACATTTTATAAATCATTATCAAATAACCAAGCATTAACAAAACAAGACTTAAGTAATTATGTACCAGCATTAGTTTTTACACTATATGATGGATACTATATCTATAGTAAATATGATAACGTATATGGTGGAAGTACAGTAGTAGGTAGACCACAAATAGACGATACTGAACTAAAAAAGAGTGAATATGAAAATGAAGGATTAAAACCATATGTTTATTACTCATGTAGATTTAAAAATGGCACTAAAGACTTTGTTGTTAATTTTACCTTAGATAATGCAATTACTATTTATGGTAATCTTGGAGAAGGATATAAAACATATTCTGGCTATTTAATAAACCCAGACAATGTAAAAATTCCAAGCAGTTTTGATGAAAGCAAACCTTTAACTTGGACTTTAACGTATGGAAAATCAGGAGAAGAAGTAACTATAAGACCAGAACTATTAACAGAATATGTGTTATTTGCAGATGGAGAAGGATATAACTATGATTATATAGTATATAATGGTCAAAAAATTTACTATGATAAAAATAAAGAAGTAGATTCAACACAAATCCAAACACAATATTTCTTTTATGAAAACTATGCAAAAACATATATAACAAAATCACAAGGTAATGGAGACCTATATGAATATTTAACAGCCAGAACAAGCAGTGATGGCCACTTATATAGTACAAGTAGTTTTGAATACTATAAAACTGCACAAGAATTTAGCCGTAAAATGCAAACATTAACAGCAGGAATATCTCAAAAACATGCAATAGACCAAGATGGAAATCCAATAGAATTCGCAGTAAATACTGCAAATGAGGCTATTTTTGTAACAAGCCAAAGTAATGACCCATTACTTTCAAGTTCAACATTTAATGAAATACGTATGCAAGTAATACGAAAATCAATAGAAACAACTTTAAGAACAGCAATCGCCCAATTTGGTAAATTTATTGGTGAAGAATATGAGTTTAGACTACCTGTAATGAGTGATGTAGATTGGGAAAAAATAACAAATCAGGTTTCAGTAATTTCATTTATGCAAGGCTTACCAATTGGTTATAAATATTTTAATGATTATTGTGTAATAACAAACGATAATAACGAAGAAGTTGTTAACAAAGAAAACATTTATATTATTACAGAAAACAGCTCAGGAGAAAGAGAATACCACTTACCTGGCTGTATGGAACTTACAAAACCAGAAGGTGAAACAGGCCTTAAAATAATAGATGTAGCATATAATAACTTAAATTTTATAAGACAAACAGTTAGAATATCAGAAGGAAACTATATATATTTTTATCCACAAACAAGAAAAAATGCAGATGGAACAATAAAAACAATTACATCATGTTATAATTGCATAGTAAATGCAGGAACAGTATATCCTGCAGATGATATAATAAAAGGAAAATTAATAGGTCAAAAGAATGATTTCAGTGGAGAAGAAGTAAAAGCAGATGTAAGCAAGTCTGGTGCAGTTGATACAAGATTAAAGGAAATTAGGCAATACTATTTATCTGCCCTTGGACGTGAAAGATATGACTTATACAGATTTAATATAGACACATTTAATAATAATTAGATAATTAATTATTATTAAATAAAAATTAAACAGTAATTAAACAATAATTAAATAATTAATACTTGTTAAATAATTAATGCTTTTTGTTTAAATTAAAAAAAGATGGTTATTCTATATAAAAAGGAGACCATCAATGAAAAAAATAAAAAGTATAATTATAATTTTATCTTTACTTATTTTATATATTTATGTTTGTAATATTACCTTACTTCCCAGTAATTACATCTTAATGCAAGGAGAAAATTTTAGTATTTTTACATTTGCAGGGTTATATTTACAAGAAAAAAATACTCCATACACTTTACAAACAGTAAGTAATACAAATCAAACAAAAGTAGATAAAATAGGTAAAACAGACTATTCATTAAATTTATTTAAAATATTTTCAGTAAAAGACATTAGTGTAAACGTCATTCCAAAAACAACAGTTGTTCCTGTAGGAAGAGCAATCGGAATGAAACTATACACAGAAGGAGTCTTAGTAGTTGGAATGTCTGAAATAGAAGGGAAAAAGCCTTATGAAAAATCAGGTATACAAGAAGGAGATATAATACTTCAAATTAACCAAAATGAAATTGACACCACAGAAGATTTAATGCAAATGGTTAATGAATGCAATGGAAAAGCACTTTCTATTAAATATATGCATGGAGAAGAAACTACAACCACTAATATAACACCAATAAAAAATGCAAATAATGAATATAAATTAGGCTTATGGGTAAGAGATGCAGCAGCTGGTGTAGGCACACTTACATTTTATGAGCCATCTTCAAAAATGTTTGGCACACTTGGACATGGAATATTAGATGTAGACACATCAGATTTAATAAAAATTGAAAATGGTGAATTAGTAACAACTAATATTATATCTGTTGTAAAAGGGGAAAAGGGAAGCCCTGGCGAAATTAGAGGAACAATAGAAACAGGATATAACATTGGAGATATTTCAAAAAATACTGAATTTGGTGTATTTGGAAAACTAAACAACCCTTCATATATAGGAGTTTCAGAAAAAGATGAAGTAGAGGTGTGCCCTCGTGAAGAAATACAAAAAGGCAATGCACAAATAATATGTGAATTAGAAAATGGCAAAAAAGAATATTATAATATAGAAATTCAAAAAATATTTACAAATAACAATCAAGATAATAAAAGTATGCTAATAAAAATAACAGATGAAAAATTAATAGAAAAAACAGGTGGTATAATTCAAGGAATGAGTGGAGCACCAATTATACAAAATGGAAGATTTGTAGGTGCTGTAACGCACGTGCTAGTAAATGATCCTACTTTAGGCTATGGTGTGTTTGCAGATATAATGTTAAAACAAATGAAAGAAGTTAATTAGAAAAAATATCAGAAAAGGTTGACCATATTTGCATAAAGAAGTATAATTTATTTATATATAAATTGTCAAAAGTTTGAAAATAGTAGCAAAAAGTGGTATAATATATATATAATTATAGATATGGGAGGAAACACTAATGAATAATAGAATTGTAAAAACGTGTGTAACATTAATTTTAATAATGATAATTATATTTATGCAAGTCCCAGTTGTGCGTGGTGAATTTGATTATGACCCTAATGACCCTGAAGCGGTAGAAGCTGCTGATCATGCAGCTGGTGAGAGTGGACTTACAACACCACCTCCAACCCCAGATGATGCACCAGGGATACCACCACAAAGTAATCCTGAACCAGTTGACAAAACACCTGAAGAAACAATATACTATTATGAAAAAATATCTGGAAATGTATATGAAGATTTAGGCTACACTTATACACCAAATGTAACGGCCGGAATGCAAGACCCACCAGATGACGGAAAACAAACAACACCAATACAAGGTGTAAAAGTATTACTAAAACAAGGAGATACTATAGTTGCTACAACATATACAAAAGAAGATGGAAGTTACGAATTCTCTCCACCAGATGGAACATATTCTGTTGAATTTTGGTATGGAGATGTTGAAGGTATAAATTTACAACAGACCCAATTAGTAAAATCAATATTAAAATATAATGGACATGATTATATTACTTTATCAACTCCAGGCCAAAGAACATACCAAAGTATGGAAGCACTAGAAATACAACTAAGTGGAAAAGGTGCAGCACAAGTATTTATAGCATTAGACTGCTCATACGGTATGCGTACAACTCAAGTTAATGTAAATGGGGAAATAAAAACAAGACTACAAATAGCAGCAGAATCAGCAAAACAATTAATTAATTCATTAATAAATAGTGGTGAAAATATATACATAGGACTTATATTTTTCTCAGGAACAAATTATAGAGCAGTATCACTTACAAAAGATATAAGCAAATTATCAAAAGCCTTAGACCAAATTGTTAATAATGGATGGCAAACTCCAAATACAAACATTTTAGGAGCATTAGATAAAGCTAAAAAATCTTTTTATAACAATGATAAAAATAATTCAAATAGATTTTTAGCTATAATATCAGATGGTTTACCAACCTCTGATGGGGCAACCCAAACATATTACAACGAATTAAGCTCAGAAAGATTGAATAAAATGTTTAATATAATTGGCCCAAACACTAAGAAAAAGGTAAATGAATTAAAAGATGATGGAATTAATATTATTTCACTATTCGCAAAATCAGATAACAAAATTGAAGTACAATATGCAGAAGATATATTTAAAGATGCATCTAGTATTTATGAGGCCATTCAAGATGGTCAAGAAACAATAGATACGATTACAAAAAGTGTAAAACAGCAGTTAATAAACGCAACTGATAAAAAAGAATATTCTTCAAGTTTTACTGTACTAGCTGGCTGTGAAGATAAAGACCGTAGAACTGAAGTAGATAAAAATTTTGAAATATTTAATTATGGAAATACAATAATGTTTGACCAAATAGAAAACTATAATGCAACTAGTTCATCACAAGAGCAAGCTAAAAAATTAAGTGATTTAACAAAAATGAAAGTATCGGGTGGACAAAATTATGTTATTAGCCATAAACCAGCAGATAAACCAGACATGGAAGAAATAAAAGACCAAGAAACAGGAGAAGTAATTAAAAGAATATATTATAAATCTACTGAATTTAGTGGAGTAAATATGGGATTAGGTGCCAGACCAGCACTTTCCCTAGCAACACAAACAACTTCTACTGGCTTAGAAATTATTTTAGCAGATGGTTCAATTTTTGATTTGCAAACTCAAAATGTTGGCTCAGATTTACCAATAATTAAAGCAATAGATGATGAATTAACACATGGAGCCACAATAAGAGTTGAATATACTATTAAAATAAAAAATGACTCTTCTATACAATGCAATTACTTAGAATTAATTGACCACTTACCACCAGGATTTACATTTAATAAAAATTTAAAACTAATAACAGAAGACAAAAAGAACTCAGATTATGGATTTGAAGAAGTTTCACTTCAAAACTTATATGATACTGGTTACATATCAGAAAGCACATTAAATTATGCTAGAAGTAGAAAATCTATAAAAGTTATATTAGACAATAATGGAAAAGGAGAAGAAGGATTTTATATATCTCCAGGTGGAGAATATACTGTAAAATTTGTTACAAGTAGGGTAATTAGCAAATTAGACGATATAGAAGAAATGCAAAACACTATTGCAGAAGTATTAGTATATAAAGATAATTCAAATAGAAGAATGGCATATAAAGAAAGTATAACTATTGGTGATAGTAATATACAATTACTAAGAGGTGTATATCCAGGAGATAGTAAAGACAAAGACTGTTCATCATATACAAATAAAGTTTATATTATGCCACCAACTGGAGCAAACAGAAACATAGTTATTAGATTAATAACAATTAGTATGGCAGGCATATTATTAGTAATAATTACAATGATAATAAAACCTAAAAAACTTACAAATAAAGTAAAAACCGAAAATAAAACTTAAATAAATAAGTAAACTAAAAAGTGGCTATTGAAGAAAAATTTTTAAAGTTCATCTTCATATAACCACTTTTTCTATATTTTATAATAGTTTATAAATATCAAATCTACTAATTTTATGCTATATACATTTTATGAAACAAGCTTTGGCCCTATATTAGTAACTGTTCCTGCTCCAAGAGTAAGAACAACATCATTCTTAATAGTGTGTTCTTTTAAATATTTTACAATTTCATCAAAGCTAGAAATATAAATAGCTCTATCAGGTTTATATGAATTAATTTTGCTTACTAAATCTACAGAAGAAATTCCATATACATTATCTTCTCTAGCAGCATAAATATCAGTAACAATAATATGGTCAAATTGAGTTAAGGCCTTAGCAAAATCTTCTAATAAGGTTTTAGTTCTACTATAAGTGTGTGGCTGAAATACAACCCAAGATTGTCTATATTGCTTTTGCTTTAAGGCATTATATGTAGCAGAAATTTCAGTAGGGTGGTGACCATAATCATCATAAACACTAACTCCTTGATTAAAATCTCCAACATATTCAAACCTTCTATGTGCACCAGTAAATTTTAGCAACCCATTTTTAATATCTTCTTTTTCAATACCATATTCATTACAAACAGCTATACAAGCTAAAGCATTTAAAACATTATGCTTTCCAGGAATAGAAAGTTCAATAGTCTTGTAAAAATAATTATTGTAATAAACATCAAACATAGGAAATCCATTTTTATTAAATGTAATATTTCTAGCAACAAAGTTTGCATTATTATTTTCAATACCAAAAGTTACAGTTTTGCATTTTGAATTTTTGGAAATCTTTGCACAATTAACATCATCACTATTAATAACAAGTAAACCATCTTCAGGCAATAAATTAATATAACGACTAAAAGATGCTACTATATTATCAAAAGTTTCAAAATAATCTAAGTGATCATTATCAATATTTAAAATAACTTCTGTTTTAGGAAACAACTTCAAATAACTTTCTACATATTCACAAGCCTCTATAATAAAGTATTCACTACTTCCAACACGGTAATTTCCACCAATAGGCTTTAAGTATGCTCCAACTTGAATAGAAGGATCTTTATGAGCCTCTAAAAAGCACATTGCAACCATAGAAGTAGTAGTAGTTTTTCCATGAGTACCAGAAATACAAATACTATTTCTAAAAGCTTTAGTAATTTTTCCTAAAAAAGTACCTCTATCAATAGTAGGAATACGTAATTCTTTTGCTCTTAATAATTCTGGGTCGTCAGACCTAATTGCAGCAGTATAAATAACTACATCAGCCTTTGCCACATTTATAAAGTCATGGCCAATAACAACAGGTATTCCGTTTTTAATTAATCTTTCTGTTGCTTCAGAAGCAGATACATCAGAGCCTGTTACATTAAATCCCCAAAACTTTAAAATTTCGGCAATGCCACTCATACTAACTCCACCAATGCCTATCATATGTATATTTTTATATTGTTCTAATTCCATTATATTAGCCAAAAAAAACACTCTCCTCTTAATTTATGTTTTTAATAATTACTATGTTTTCATAACCATAAGATATTATATACTCTTTATTAGTAATTTTCAATATTTTTACATTTTTTCTTCTGCTTTATATTTAAAAATAAAGGAATTTAAGCTATTACTTTAACATTTTTATATTTGTACTTTAAAATAATACTGGTATATGATATGTAAAAAAATAAAAAAGGTGTGATTTTAACTACAATTTATTTATAAGAAAAATTGGGTGAATAAGAATATTTAAAAAATTAGTTTTAAAATATAAAAAATAAAAAAAATAAATAAAATTTGTAAAATAAAGAAGGAAAAAATAAAAACATGGCGAATAATATAAATGTACATATAAATATGTACAAATTTTACGCGGAAGGTGGTACACAAAATGCAAATTACAGATGTACGTTTAAGAAAAGTAAATTCAGAAAACAGAATGAAAGC
>CANQAI010000032.1 GCA_947589265.1 uncultured Clostridia bacterium
CAGTTCGAATACATATAAATCTGGAGCTACTGGGCTGAATCGAACTGCCGACCTACAGGTTACGAATCTGTTGCTCTACCAACTGAGCTACAGTAGCATATATTAAACAATGGAATAAAATTATTCCATTGTTTAATAATCATTTATCATTATAAATAAATTATTTAAAATTATACAGAATGTTTTCCTTTTGAAGATTTTGGTTTTTTAGTAGTTTCAATGTTATCTATAAATTCATCATTAGCATCAACACTATTTTCTTCTTTTTCTGCTTTCTTATCTTCTTTAGAGTCAACGTATTCATCTTCCATTTTAGCTGTTTGTATTGTGTCTTCGAAGTTTATATAGTCAGCTTTGTTTCCCTTTTTCTTTGCCTTTTTAGATAATAATATAATTATAAGAACTACTAAAAGTACAGCAAATGCAATTAATACACATTTTATATAAAATTTTATTTCATTTTGTTGTTGAACAACTCCCATTGGTAAATTAACTTTAATTTGATAACTTGCTGTTTCTTCTTCAGAAGCAGATTTTACTAAAATTGTAACTAGATTTTCTCCTTGTTCAAAATTACTATTGCCTAAAATTTCAATTGTTGCATCTTCTCTATTAGCTACTGCTGTAATGTCTAAGTTATCTACCACTAGATTTAAATTTAATTCATAAAAGTGTTCATTTGGATTAAATACGTCACTAAAATTTACATTTTTAATTTCTAGGCTTTGTAATCCTAAGCTACTGTTGTCAGTAGTATCTGCACTTTCAATAGGTTGTGCTAAATTTTCTCCTTCACTTCCTTTTGATACTTTTACTGTATAAGTTTTAGTAGTACCATCTTCTGCTGTTACTGTAATTTTAATGTCATTTACTCCATCTTTTAAATTTTCATTTCCTTCAATCTTTACTTTTGCTCTATCACTTTCAGCTTTAGCTGTTACATTTAATTTTGTTAAGTCTTCTTCTAATGTAGCTGTATAGTTTTGTACATCACGGCTAAATGATGGGCTGAATGTTAATTTTTCTATTTTTAAAGAGTCTAAATTTGCATTGCTAGATTTTATAGTTTCTGGAGCCTCAACATTAGATGGTTTTGTTTCAGAAACAAAATTACTTGCAATATATTTAGTAGCTCCATTATAGGTTACTCTATACCATATATACCCGTTTACAATTTCTTTTGAGGTTCCTGTTAATGTTAGTTCTGTTCCAGCAGATACTAAAATTGCGCTACTAGATGTTGACCAACTTGAACGTAAACGTACATCATTTGTTGTATATACTTTTTTATTAACAGATGTAAAATTAGGTTTTGATGCTGCAGTATTTCCATTGCTACTACCTGAAGAACTTCCACTGCTACCAGTTGAGCTTCCACTACTACTTCCAGATGAACCATTATTAGTTGTTTTTGCTTTTACTGTTATTTTTGCAGTACACGTAGCATCATTTACTTCAGCAGTTGAAACATCACACATTGCTGTACCTGAAAAAGTAATTTTATATGTTGTGTCTTTTGTTACCTCTGGCGCTTTAAAATTAAATGTTGCCAAACTTGTAGCTCCATCCATGTTAGTTCCATATACTGCTTTTCCATTTGTTTCTCCACCAGATGCACTAGAAAAGGTGCATTTATCACTATTAGTCAAAGACACGGTCCAACCTGATAATTTAATTGATGATGTTATTTTTACTGAAAAGCTTTCTCCTGACTTAACAGTTGAATTAGTTGCACTTAAAGTAGTAGATGCAGCATTTATCACATTAATTTTTGATATAAAAGTTAATGCGAAAATTAAAATAATTGCTATAAATAATTTATTTATTTTACTTATTCTTATCATTTTATTTCTCACTTTCTATATTGATATATTATATTTTCCAGCAGCTGCTTTTAACACTCTAGCAGCATCTACTGTCGTTATTTTATTATCATTATTTACATCAGCTGCAGTTAAAAATACTCCAATTAGCTCATACTTATTAGCAGCTGCTTTTAACACCCTAGCAGCATCTACTGTTGTTACTTTTCCATCTCCATTTACATCGCCTTTTACTACAATAGAATATGTTTTTTCACCAGCAGTAATTTTCCAACCTGTTGCTAAGTTGCCTGTAGTTTTATTAGTATTTCCATCTTTAATTGTTGCTGTGCTTACTACACTTTTTATATTTTGTACTGTTATATTAGGTTCACAAACTAAATTATTATCAATTATTTTGAAACCTTTACCCTCAATTTTTGGTTCTTCTTGTTTTGGATCTTCGCTTGGCTTTTCATTTGGATTTTCTCCTTGTTGGTCATTTCCGGTTGTTCGTTTCATTTATAGGCTCTATCCAAGCTTTTTTTGTATCTGGGTCTTGTCTTGCTACATATCCAACAATTCCTCCAGAGGTAGTTACTTTATCCCATATATATTTAGTATCTGAACTTTTTACATTCTTTTCAGTTCTTGTTAAAATTGTATTTTCTGCTACTGTTTTTAATATTTGAACAGATTTATTAGAGTTTGGTTCTTTTCTAATATTTAATCCATCTGTGCAAACTACTTTTACTTTATCTACTGAGCTTGTATTTGGATCATAAGGTGCTATGTAGCCTGTTCCCACATAGCCATATAATCCATCTGCTGTTTTTACTCTATACCAATCTTCACTGTCAACATTTTTGTATCTATCTTTTTCAATAACTGTTAACATTTGGCCTGGTGAAAGCACTTTTAAAATAGTAGTAGATGTAATTCCCGGACCATTTCTAAAGTTAGTATATGCTGTAACAATGTACTCTTCTTTTAGAGGATTTTCTATGTCAATTTTAGTTAAGTAGTCTCTCATAACATAGCCTTTTTTTCCGTCGCTTAGAACCACTTTATCCCATGATTTTCCTTTAGAATCTTTGCTATTATCAAGTTCTATTCTTAATATTTTTTCATCTTTTTTTAATGTAGTTATTGTTGTAAAGCTTGTGCCTTTTCCTGATTTAACTTCTACTTTATCTGTATTTATTTTTACATCTTCTGTAACCATTTGCTCTGTGCCAGGTGTTTGTGATTGCATTTCTGGCATATCTTCATATACAGGGATTTTAAATGTCATTTTAGATTCTTTTGAAATCATTCCAACATCTCTGTATGCCTCGCGAATTTCTTCCCCTTCTGTTTTAGATGCAGAAACATTTGTCATGTATTGATGTGTGTAAATTCCATTTGTTTTTTCTACATCAAATTTTTCCAAATATAGAGTGTCTTGGCCTTGAGAAGTATAACTATTTGAAATTACAGCAGCCCCACCATTAATTGCTTTTTCTGGGTCTGTCCAGCCATACTCTCTAGCATTAGTTAAACCACTTGTAATAATTCTTTCTGTTGTGCTTCCAAATGCTCCAACATTAAAATAATTGTATAAACCTTCATAGCCTTTATATGTACCTTTAATCATAATGCTGCCATTGCCTGTACCTTGCTCTTGGCGCATTCTAGAAGCTAGGTGATATGGGCTTACATTGTACTTTTGAGCAGCTTCCATGATAACTTGTAAATAAGTTTTGTTTATAGTTTGTTGTTTTCCTTTTGTGTCATAGTATTTAATTGTTCCTTGCAAATAATTGCAATCTGCAATAATTTTTTCTACACCTTTTTCTAATTGTTCTATTTCTTCTTTAGAAACATTACCTAAAGTTAATTTTTCGAATTGAAAAATATAATCTTCATTTAAAGAGTTTCTAGGGTCCATGTAATATGCAACAGTGGCAGTTGAGGCGCATACCCAACTTGCATCTACTACCTTTCCACATGCGCATTTATAAGCACTTCCCCAACTTTTTGGAACTACATTTCTTCCATGATAGCCAGTAGATTCTGCAATAATTACTTCTGGCCATTTTAAGCCTGTTTTTAGGATTTCAAAAGTCCAGTTGGGATGAGCTTCTTTTAGTTTTTTTAATAAGCTTACATATCCAGGATAATTTTCAAAAGCTTTTAGTTCTTCATCTACTGTAGCTGCTTTAGCATCATTACTAATTAAAAGCATAATTAAACTTGATAATAGCATAATAATGCACAGCGAACTTATAATTTTATTTATTAAAATGTTTTTTAATAACATTTTTTCCTCCTCGTTAGTAACTAAGTATATAATTTCAAAATAAGTATAACATTGTTGTTTTTTGTCGTCAATTAAAAATTAAAAAAATGTGAATTTTGCCCTTAAAATTTACACAAAATTCACAAATTATTTTTGTTACTGTAGAATATTAATAAGTATATTATCTGTTTCCTCCAAAATTAGTAAATAGTAATAAAAATACTATTATGAAGAATAAAATAGTATTATCTCCAGAGCAACAACCATTTCCACCAAATATGTTGCTTAAAAAGCCACCATTATTAGAATTACAGCCACATCCACAATCTCTATTATCTTCTGGCATATTATCTCCTCCTTTTTTGTTTATATAATATTAGTATGCAAAAGCAAAAAAATGTGTTACAATTAATTTGGTAAAAAATAAGGATAGTTTTGTCATATATGTTTATATTGCAAATTGTTATATAATAAATATTAGGAGGATTTTATGCTAGATGTAGAACTTTTATCTCCTGTTGGAGATTGGAACTGTTTAAAAGCAGCTGTTCAAAATGGCGCAAATAGTGTATATTTTGGTTCAGAACAATTTAACGCTAGAATGTATGCTGATAATTTTGGACTTCAAGATATAAATAAAGTTATTAAATATTGTAAATTAAGAAATGTAAAAACTCATTTAACTTTAAATACACTAATTAAAAATTCAGAATTCGATGAGGCTGTTAACCTAGCTAAAAAAGCATACGAAGCTGGCATTGATGCAATTATTGTTCAAGATTTAGGGTTGGCAAAGTTTTTGATTAGAAACTTCCCAGATATGCCAATTCACTCTAGTACGCAGATGTCTGTGCATAATTTAGAAGGTGTTTTGGAGCTAGAAAAACTTGGTTTTAAAAGAGTAGTTCTTGCAAGGGAATTATCGGTAGATGAAATTGAATATATTTGCCGTAATTCTAATGTGGAAATTGAAGTTTTTATTCATGGCGCTTTATGTATTTGCTATTCTGGTCAGTGTTTACTTTCTAGTATGGCAGGACGGTCGTTCTGCAAATCGTGGCAAGTGTGCTGGTCCGTGTAGGCTTCCTTATGAGCTTTTAAGTGAAAATATAAATACAAATGAAGTAACAACTTTAAATAAGGGATATTTATTAAGTCCAAAAGATTTATGTGGTATTGCCTTTCTTCCTAGATTAATTAAAGCTGGAGTAAAATGTTTTAAAATTGAAGGACGTATGAAAAGTCCGGAATACGTTGCAACAGTTACTAGAATTTATCGCAAGTATATAGATATGATTTTAAATGAAGATAAATTTGTTATAGATGAAAATGATGTTAATGATTTAATGCAAGTATTTAATCGTGGTGGCTTTTCTAATGGACATTTAGATAGTAATCCTAATAAAGATTTTATATTTCCAGAAAAGCCAAATAATATGGGAATTTATCTTGGAAAAGTAAGCAGATATAATGCAAGCAAAGGTCATATTACTTTAAAATTAGAAAATAATTTACAGGTTGGAGATTCTATTGCAGTTCAGAAAGAAAGCACAACATATTTTGTTTCTGAGCTAATGATTAGAAAGTCAAACTTAAAAGATGTTTCTTCCGGACGTGAAGTTACAATAGGTCGTATGAAAGGAAATATTTCTGCAGGTGATAAGGTTTACCGTATTAGTAGCAAAGCTTTAAGTGATAGTGCCAAAAAGTCTTATGAAAATGTGGAAAATATAAAAATCCCACTTAATTGTACTGTAACAATAAAAAAGGATACACCTATTAAAATGGAGCTTAGTACTTTAAATAAAAATAATTCAATTTACAATAATATACATTTAGAAGTTTCTTCTAATACTATTCCAGTAGATGCTTTGAAAACTCCTATTAGTGTAGAAAGAGTTGTAAAACAGATTTCAAAGACTAATAATACTCCATATTATTTTGAAAATATTACAGTACTTTTAGATGATGGCTTATATGTACCAAGTATAAGTAGTTTAAATGATTTAAGAAGAAATGCTTTAGAAAAGCTTGAAGATGAAGTAATGAAAAAAGTAATTAAAAATCCGGTTTCAATTTCTACTAAAAAAGAAGAAACTGTTACATATATTCCAAATTTACAGCATCCAAACATTTCATTATCTTTACGAAATTTATATTTAGATTATGATTATTCTAAACTACATAAAGAAAAAATTAGTAGAATTTATATTGCTCTTAAGCTATTTGTTGATAAAAATTATTATAATATTATAGATTATCTTTCTGAAAATTATGACTTGTATGTATATATTCCTTCTATTATTAAAGCTAATTATAAAAATATTATACTAAATTCTTTAGACTCAATAACTGCCAGATTTAACATTAAAGGTTTTGTTATTTCAAACTTAGCTGATTTAAAGTTTTTAGAAAAATATATAAATAATTACGATTTTGTTGGAAATTATTCTTTAAATGTATTTAATAATTTTTCAATAGATGAATATAAAAAAGCTGGCTTAAACCGTGTTACTTTATCTAGAGAATTAAATTATGATGACTTACAAGAAATGCTACAATCCTCAAGTTTAGATACAGAGCTAATTGTTTATGGAAGCTTACCTGTTATGGCATCTAATTATTGCTTTTTAGGGAAAACTAATCATTGTTTTCCAGATTGTGGAACTAGATGTAAGCATGAAAATATTTATTACTTAAAAGATAGACTTGGCTTTAAGTTTAGAGTTGTTCCAGATAATATGCAGACTGTAACATTAATTTTTAATAGTAAAAAACTTTCTATTGCTACTAGTAACTTACCTGTTCCTAATGTTAGAGTAGATATGCTTGATGAAAGTATTGATAATATGAATGAAGTTATAGATACAGTTTATAACAGAGAAAAATTAGAT
The DNA here is from genome assembly GCA_947589265.1 of uncultured Clostridia bacterium. GTDB lineage: Bacteria > Bacillota > Clostridia > TANB77 > CAG-508 > CAG-273. Next base: position 6,978 of record CANQAI010000032.1, read on the forward strand.
GGAAAAGAATATACTAACGGAAATTTGTATAGAGAAGTTTAAAAATGAAGTTGCTTTTTTAAAGCAACTTCATTTTTAATTAATATATTATTTATTTTCTGCTGTTAGCTTAATTATTAAGTCCATATTGTCATCTTCAGCAGCTTTATTTTTTCTAATTGCACCACATCTTTGGCAACGATACACAATAACATAGCCCTTTTTGCTATCTAGTTCTACTCTAATTGGCTCTAATAATCCATGACAAGTTTCTTCCCTATCACCAGGATTAATATCAACATGTTTAGAATACAAGCAATAATTGCAATGATTACGGCAGGTATAACCAAGTTTTTCTACTTTTTTTCCACAATGTTCACAAATAAATTCTTCATCTATTTTTGTAAATTTTCTTCCCATTTTTTATTTTTCCTTTTATTTAATATATAGTTTAGTACTCAAAAATGCTTCCACCAATAAATTCCCTTAATAAGGAATTTTCTGGAACTAGTTCATCATCTATATCTTCAAAATATTTCAAAAATTCATATAATCTTTTAGCTTCTGAATATTCTGGATTTGAATTATCTATTTTTTCTAGCTGAGGAATTGCATATTTTTTTAATACACATAGTTCATATATTAATGAAGTGTTAAACATACTATCTGCACAGTCTTGGAATGGGAATATATGACGTTCTTCTCCTCTATTTACAGAATCCCACATTTCCAATGTTCTAAGAGCTGAATAACCTCTAAAATTATTATCTCTTACAATTCTTCTAATTAATCTACTGTCAGTGGTAGAAATTCTATTATAATAATCTATATTCAAAACAGTTAATGCACTAATATATATTTTATATTTTTTATCTTTTGGTATAGCTTCTGTTAGTTTGTCATTTAAACAATGAATTCCTTCAATAACTAATATTTCATCTTCTGCAAGTTTCATTTTTTTGCCATTGTATTTTTTCGTTCCATCTTTAAAATCAAATGTTGGACATTCTATTTCTTCGCCATTTAATAATGCAAGCAAATGATTATTGAACAATTTTCTATCAATTGCTTCTAAACATTCAAAGTCATATTTGCCATTTTCATCTACTGGTGTGTCATTTCTTTCTACAAAATAGTTGTCTACTGATATTGTAACAGGCTTTAAACCATTTAGTCTTAACTGTATTCCTAATCTTTTAGCAAAAGTGGTTTTACCAGAAGACGATGGACCTGCTATTAAAATTACTTTTACTCCTTTACGTTTAATAATATTATCTGCAATATCTGCTATTTTCTTTTCATGCAAAGCTTCTGCTAAGAGTACTACTTCTGAAGCCTTTCCATCTCTTATTTGCTTATTTAATTTATACAATGTATTAATATTTAATATATTATGAATGTCTTTATATTCGTCAAGTGTATTAATAAGCTTTTTACTTGTTTCTCCTTTTTCTAATGCATAAGGATTTGTTTTGCCTGGATATCTAAGTAAAAAACCATTATTGTATTTAAGTATTTCAAATGTTTTAATATATTCAGTACTAATTGGCATTACACCATAAAAATAATTATAATAATCTTCACAAAAATATAAAGAAACTCCTTCCTTTTGGTTATTGTCTAATTGTAATATTCCTCTTAATGTTTTTTCTTTTTCATAAAATTTTTCTGCATCTTCTTTGCTCATTTCTATTTTTCTAATTGGAAGATTTTTTTGTATAATTTCCTTCATTTTACTTTCAACTTTGCTTATCATTTCTTTTGTTATTCCCATATTATCAACTTCACAATACATTGCATTTGTAAGTTGATAGTTTACTGTAAGATATGCTTCTGGATAGCATTCGTGGAATGCCATACTCATTATGTATAAAAGTCCCCTTATATAAATTCTTCTTCCATCTCTAGACAACAAATCAACAAATTTAATTTTATCATTTTCTTTAGGTATATAGTTTAAACTCTTAATTTCATTATTACAGTTACAAGCAATTATTAGATCATTTTCTTTTATTTCATTTGCAAAAAGCTCTGCAACTGTTTTTTTTCCATCTGTTATTTCAATTTCCTTTTCATTTAATTGTAGCTTCAAATTAATCATTCTCCTTTTTGTAGTTTTTATTATTTTATATCTTATGCTGTATTTAGTCAACCGTGAATATGGATAAAACTTCTTTTTCGGTATATAATTCTTATAAAATGTTTTTAAAATAAAAAGCAAAGGAGAAGCCGGCAGATAAATTGATGTCTGCCGGCTTTCATATTAATATTAACAGGAGTCCTTAAACGGGCAGTGCTTTACTTTGCACTTCACCATCTCAGTATCCCCACTGGCACATTCATGCCGGAATTCGCATTTGAGCTGCTTAGCCCTTTCTTCGCGATTTCGGTTCTTGTTGCCATTCTTCTTCGTGTTGTAACCCTTGTTGCTGTTCATAATATGGTCTCCTTCAAATTTTTTTTGATAGCGATTGCTATCTTAAAATATATTTTACTACTTTTTTTCTTATTTGTAAAGTGTTATTTTATTTTCATACATTTTTATTAAGCTTATATTGTACTATTTAAGCAATAAACTATAAAAGTATTAACTATCCAATTTTCTCCTTCATTTTTACTAGTGTGTTTAATGCATCTATTGGTGTTAATTCATTTAAGTCTACTTTATCTAACTCATGTGCAATTTCTGCCAATTTATAATTATATAAATCAAGTTGTCCACTTGCTACTTTTTTGTCTTCTTTTTCTTCAGCTTTATTTCCTAAAATGCTTTTTCTCTCCAATGTTTTTAATATTTCATTTGCACGTTTTGTAACAGCTTGTGGAACTCCTGCAAGTTTTGCAACATGCACGCCATAGCTTTCATCTGTTCCACCAGATACTATTTTTCTTAAAAATACAATATCTTCTCCCTTTTCTTTAACTGCAATAGAATAGTTCTTAACTCCTTCTAGCTTTTCCTCTAGTGATGTTAGTTCGTGATAATGTGTTGCAAATAATGTTTTAGCCCCACATTTTTCTTTACTGCTTATATATTCTGCTACTGCCCACGCAATAGAAAGTCCATCATAAGTAGATGTTCCTCTTCCTATTTCATCTAAAATAACTAGACTATTGCTTGTAGCTTCTTTTAGAATGCTAGCTACTTCCATCATTTCTACCATAAATGTACTCTGTCCCATGCTTAAATCATCTGAGGCACCAACTCTTGTAAAAATTTTATCTACTACACCTATTCTTGCATAAGATGCTGGAACAAAGCTTCCTATTTGTGCCATTAATGTAATTAATGCAACTTGTCTCATGTATGTAGATTTACCAGCCATATTAGGTCCTGTAATAATTGCTAATCTGTTAGTATCTTTATCTAAATATGTATCATTTTCTACAAAACTACCAGCAGGTAAAATTTTTTCTATAACAGGGTGGCGTCCTTCTTTAATGTCTATTGTTCCACTATTATCTACTATTGGCATTACATAATTCATTTCATATGCTACTGTTCCTAAAGAGCAAAGTACATCTAAAGTGGCTATTATGCTAGCAGATTTTTGTACTCTTTCTATTTTTGCTTTTATTTGATCCCTAATTGTGCAAAAAACATCATATTCTAAGTTAATTACTTTTTCTTCTGCACCTAAAATTTCATTTTCTACCTTTTTTAAGTCTTCTGTTACATATCTTTCTCCATTTACTAAAGTTTGTTTACGAATGTAGTTTTCTGGAACCATTGATAAATTTGATTTTGTAACCTCTATATAATAACCAAATACTTTGTTAAATCCTACTTTTAAACCTTTTATTCCTGTTTTTTCTCTTTCTTTTGCTTCTAAGTCCAATACCCAGCTTTTTCCATTTGTGGTTGCTTCTTTTAAATGATCTATTTCTTCATTATAGCCATATTTTATAAGTCCACCTTCTTTTACAGAAATTGGTGGTTCTTCTATAATAGCATCATCTATAATTTTATGTATGTCTTCTAATGTATCTAAATTTTCATATAGTTCTTTTAGTAAATGTGATTTTACATTAACCAAGTTTTGCTTTACATCTGGTAATTGTCTAGCAGAATTTTTAAGTGAAATTAGGTCTCTTGCATTTGCACTACCATAGGAAATTCTACTAGCTAATCTTTCAATATCATAAACTTTTTTTAGAGAATCTACTACATCTCCTCTTAATATAATATCTTCTTTTAATTCTTTAACTGCTTCTAGTCTTTCATTAATTTTAAAAACATCAATTAGTGGGTCATTTATCCATCTTCTAAGTAATCTTCCACCCATAGATGTAGAAGTTTTGTCTAATACCCAAAGTAGGGTTCCTTTTTTGCTTTTATCTCTTAATTTCTCTGTAATTTCCAAGTTTCTTCTTGCATTAATATCTAAATTCATATAGTGGGACATATTATATAATACAATTTTATGAATATATTCTAGTTCACTTTTTTGTGTTTGTTTTAAATATGACATTAATCCGTTACTTGATGCTATGCAAAAAACCTTATCTTGCATGTTTTCTACCTTTTGGTCGTTTTCATCTGTTACATCATATTTAGCACAAAATGCCTCATAGTCTGTATCAAAGTTTTCTTCATTTAACATAGAAATATATAAAGAAAACCTCTCTTTTATTTTACTAATTTCTTCTTTTGAATTGTAAAACATTGAATTTACTACAATTTCTGCTGGTGAATATCTTGAAATTTCGTCTAATAACGCTACAAAATTATTTTGCTCTTTAATTTGAGTAGTTTTAAAGTCTCCAGTTGTTAAGTCACATACAGAAAGTCCATAATAAATTCCATTTTTATAAATGCACATAATATAATTGTTTTTCTTTTCTTCAAGTAAATTAGCTTCCATAACAGTTCCAGGTGTTACTACACGAATAACATCTCTTTTAACAATTCCCTTCGCAAGTTTTGGATCTTCTAGTTGTTCGCAAATAGCTACTTTATAGCCTTTTTCAATTAATCTTGCAACATAATTTTCAGCAGCGTGAAAAGGAATACCACACATAGGCGCTCTTTCTTCTTGACCACAATCTTTTCCTGTTAATGTTAGTTCTAACTCTCTAGATACAGTTATTGCATCATCAAAAAACATTTCATAAAAATCGCCTAAACGATAAAATAAAATGCAATCTTTATATTGTTCTTTTGTTTGCAAATAGTGTTGCATCATTGGTGAATATTCTGCCATATTTATTTCTTCCTTTCTTTATTTTCATTTCTTACTTCAGTTAAACCACTTTACCTTTTAAGTACCACATATGTTCTGAAATAATTCTCAAATTTACCATTTTGCCAATTAAATCTTCTGGGCCTTCTAAAACCACTACTTTATTTGAATCTGTTCTGCCTGTAAGCATTTGGCTATTAGTTTTACTCTTGCCTTCTATTAATACAAATTGATTACTTCCTACATATTGTTTATTTCTTACTGAAATTTGACCTTCAACTAATTCTTTTAATTCATTAAAACGTTTATGTTTTACTTCTTCTGGAATTTGGTTTTCCATTTTGTCACCAGGTGTTCCAACTCTTCTAGAATATATAAACATATATACCTGTTCGAAATTTACTTTTCTTACTACATCTAGCGTTTCTGCGAAGTCTTCTTCCGTTTCACCTGGAAATCCAACTATAATATCGGTACTAAAAGTAACATTTGGAATTGTAGCCTTCATTTTTTCTACTAAGCTTAAATACTGTTCTTTTGTGTATTTTCTATTCATTACTTTTAGTATGTTTGAGCTTCCAGATTGAAGTGGAAGGTGAATTAATTTACATACTTTATTGCAATCACGTATAGCCTCTATTACATCATTTGTAAAATCTTTTGGATGTGGAGATATAAAGCGAATTCTTTCTATTCCTTCTATTTTATTTATTGCTCTAAGTAGTGTTGAAAAAGAGTTTACACCTTCATATTCTTCAAGAGGAATGTTTTTTTCTCTTTCTACTCTTAAATATGAATTTACATTTTGTCCAAGCAATGTTATTTCTTTATACCCTTCTTTTGCTAAACCTTTTATTTCCTCTAAAATGTCTTTTGGTTGCCTACTTCTTTCTCTACCTCTTACATAAGGTACAATACAGTAGCTACAAAAATTATTGCAACCATTCATAATAGTTACAGATGCTTTAATAGTATCATTTCTTTTTATAGGAAGACCTTCTATAATTTCTCCATCTATGTCTAAAATATCTTCTATTCTTTTTGTGTTGTTTAAGACTTTTAATAAGTCTGTTGGAAATTTATGAAGTGTATGTGTTCCAAATACAATATCAAAAAAAGGATAACTTTCTTTCAATTTTTCTACAATGTGTTTTTCTTGCATCATACAGCCACCAATTGCAATAATAGTGCCTTTTTCTTCTTTATATTTCTTTACCTCACCTAATTTTCCAAATAGCCTATCTTCTGCATTTTCTCTAACACAACACGTATTGAATATAATTAAATCACTTTCTGATAAGTTTTCTGTTTTTGTATAGCCCATATTCTCTATAATGCCACTTAGCTTTTCTGAATCGTTTTCATTTTGCTGACATCCCATTGTTAAAATGCTATATTTTAAATTTTTACCTTCATTTATTTTGGCAACTTTTTGAATGTCTTCTAGTTCTTGTTTTATTTCTAGCTTTGTCACGTTAATTCCTCCAATATGTTTTTTCGTGTATATTTTATACCAGTTTGAGTGTTTTGGCAATAGTAAAAATGACATAAAAAAATTAGTGTAAAAAATTTTACACTATTTTTTTATTGTAATTCATAATATTATTATGTTATTATTGAATTCCGTATTTTTTCTTAAATTTATCTGCTCTACCACCAGTTGTTTCTCTTTTTAAGTTTCCTGTCCAGAATGGATGACATTTTGAACAAACATCAACTTTCATATCTGATTTTGTAGAGTTTGTTTTCATAACATTTCCACAAGCACATGTAATTGTAGCTTCTGCATAGTTTGGATGTATTCCTTCTTTCATTTTGTATTCACCTCTCCTTTATTTATTCATAAACACTATTATTGATTTTAACATAGTTTTATTTTAATTTCAAGTATTTTGGTTCTTAAATTTTAAATTTATTTATTCTATGCCTTATATTTATTAATTTGAATTACTTTGCTCATTATTAAGTTTTTGTTGTATATATTGTGCTGAAGCGCTTACTTCATCTTTCATTGAAGCTTTATGTACAATTTTATTAATTACATTAAATAAACAAGCTATAATTAAAACAAGCAATAATACTTTTTTCCAAATTTTTGCTATCATTTGCTTATCTCCTTCACTTTTACTATACTTCTATTATACTATATATTTTTTAAAAGTCAATGTTTTTGAAGAAATACAAATTTAAACAAAAATTGCTTTTTTTAACATTTTTGAAATAAATATTATTTATATTTTTATTTTTTTTGAAAATAATAATTATTGATAATAAAATTAAAATGACCAGCTATAAAAAGTCAATAGAAAATTGAAAAAATCTTAAAAAAGTTTTTTAGTAGAAAATAAGCACAAC
>CANQAI010000033.1 GCA_947589265.1 uncultured Clostridia bacterium
TCTTCATTTACATTGTTTATAACATTATTTTCATTAACAGTCATAGCATATTGAGTGGTTGGAACTTCTTGGTCTGGCAGTAAACATAAAACACCAACAAAATAAAAACATATAATCATAGTAATATACGCATAAACATAAAACTTTCGAAATCAACAATTTGAAAATACTCAATTTTTATCACTTATTTATCACTTACTACTTTAATAAAAAGTCTATTTTATGTATAATTTCTTTCTTAGTTCTAGGTAAGGCATCAAGGTAAATTTCAGTAATTTTTATGCTACTGTGACCCAGTAATTCCTTAACTGTGATCAAATCTGCACCATGAGTCAAAAGCATAGTTGCAAATGTATGCCTTAAGTCATGAAACTTCCTATAGGTAATATTTTTCCTTATTAAAACTCTTCTCCAAACTCTTTGCAAATGCTTAGCATCAATATATCTACCATCTTTTCTGCAAAAAACAAAATCAGAAATGTGGGGAAGACTTTTAAGCAAATTGTATATAGAATTTGACATAGGTATTATTCTAATTGAGTTTTCAGTTTTAGGTTCTTGAAGCAAAGTTTGGTAAAATCTTTCACCATTTTCTGAAATATCTACCGAAGTATTAAGATTATGCAAAACATGAATTTCTCTAGTTTCAAAATCAATATCACTCCACTGAAGACCTAATATTTCTCCTTGCCTCATACCTGTACCAAGTGCAAAAAGAACCACTTTTTCATATCTATTATTTTTAAAAGCCTCTTTTAAAACTTTAATTTCATCTTCATTGAAATATGAAAAATTTACCTTTTTATTTTGCATAATCATTTGAGCATTTTCTTTTTTTGCCTTAGGAAGAGTTACATTGGCACAAGGGTTTTTTATAACATAACCTTCTCTATCAGCATAACGAAAAAACTGCCTTAAAAGTTTGTGTATTTTCTTAATATTACTAATTGTGGTTCCTTTTCTTATAAGCTCATTGTAATACTCTTGTATTTTTAAGCTTTTAATTTCATTAATTGGCAAATCAGCGATTAAATTATTCTTAACATAGTTCCTATATATACTTTCATAAGAATCGAGCGAGGATGGCTTCAGTTCAATTTTTTTTACAGAGAATAACCATTTAGGTAATAAAATATTAATTGTCAAAATTTTGCCATTATTTATTATTAATCCTGATTTTAAATTGTTCATATATTTATCAGCTTTCTGCTTAGCTTCTTTAATACCATAGCCATAAAAGGATTTTCGAATAGGAGTACCATCAGATCTCCTTCCAATTGTTTTAGTAATCCTATAATATTTTTTTCCATTTACAGAAAAGTTAGTTTTATTTGCCATAAAAAATACCTCCTTTATTAGTACATAAGAATGGAAACAATTTACAGTGAAAATTATCACTTATTTATCACTTCAGATTATTTTATCATAAAATTACGCTAAACGTAATTTATTATCTAGTTTAAATTTAAAATTAGATTTTTAATAAAAGTTAAATCATCTGTTTACTTCTAAAAAAAAGTATGATAAATTATTAATAGGTGATACAAATGGCAAGGAATAGAAGAAATAAAAGAAGTGGTATAAAAAAAATAACTGATTATATCAGTTTTAAAACTTTTATAATTTTAGTAATAGTTTTAGTGCTTGTAATACTTGCTTGCGTAAGTATTATTCGTTATCGTAATCAAAAAGATATAGAACTGCTTGCTATGCAACGTGAAGAACTAGATAAACAAATAGAAGAAATTTTTGTTGAAACTGAAAGAAGTATAGAAACTAGTAATAATAATAAACCAGATAGAATTATACGTGTTTCTGCAGTAGGTGATATTTTATGTGGAAGTGAAATGTTAGAAGATGCTCACCAAAAAAATGATACATACACATTTGATTATATGTTTCAAAACATTACTAGTTATATTAAAAAAAGTGATATTGTTTTAGGAACAATGGAAACTAGTTTTACAACTAATCCATATTCTGGCTATGGTAACAGAAATAGTCCAAAAGAATTTGGCTTGGCAGTAAAAAATTCTGGAGTTAATTTAGTAAGTATTAGTACAAATCACAGTCTAGACTATGGAGCAAGTGGATTAAAGGAAACAAAAGAGTATTTACAAGAAATAGGTTTTTCTACTGTTGGTGATAGATTAGAAGATGAAAGTGTTAATATTCAAAATATTAAAGATGTAAAAATTGCGTTTTTATCATATACTTATGGGGTAGAAAATGAGTCTTCAAAAAGCAAAAAAGATTTAGAAAGCCTTAATATATTTAATGAAAAAATTGCAAAAGAAGATTTAAAATATGCAAAAGAAAATGCAGATTATATTTTTGTAATTATGCACTGGGGAAATGACTATGCAACTACACCAAGTGATAATCAAGAAAAAATAGCGAATTTCTTAATTGAGAATGGGGCAAATGTAATTTTAGGAAATCATCCAGCAGTAATTCAACCAATGGAAATTCACGAAACAAATGAAGGCAATGCATTTGTAGCATATTCTTTAGGCAACTACATTTCTTCTATTAACTATGAGGCTTCAAAGGTAGAATTGGTACTTAATATAGAGCTTAGAAAAAGAGGAGAAGACGGAAAAGTAGTACTTAGCAAAGTTGATTATACTCCAATTTATGTATTAGATAATGGTGAAAAAGCTGAAAATCGCTATGAATTAATTGATATGAAGGGAGTAGCTAAAGAATACGCAGGAGGAAATACAAGTATTGTAAGTAAAGCAACATATAATAAATTATTAGATGGATTAAAATTGTTAAAAGAAGTAATAGGCAGGTAGAAATAATGAAAGTAGGATTTATATCACTAGGATGTAATAAAAATTTAGTAGATACAGAAAAAACCATTGCTTTGTTTAAAGAGCATGGTTTTGAAATTGTAAATAATGCAAACCAGGCAGAGATTATTGTGGTTAATACATGTGGATTTATAGAAAAGGCAAAGGAAGAGGCAATTAATACTATTTTAGAAATGGCAGAGTATAAAAAGCAAAATTGCAAATATTTAATTGCAATGGGCTGTTTAGTAGAAAGATATAAAAGTGAATTAGAAAAGGAAATTCCAGAAGTTGATTTATATATAAAATATAGCAGTTATAATACATTATGGGAGCAAATTGAGAATTTAATTAATAGCAAAAAAAATAGACCAAAGCAAGGGCCTTTTGAAGAATATACAAATCGTGTAATTACAACAGGAAGCAATTATGCTTATATAAAAATAGCAGATGGCTGTAGTAATAGATGCACATATTGTGCAATTCCATATATACGTGGACCATTAAAAAGCAGAGAAATGGAAAGTATTATAGAAGAAGCACAAAAGCTTGCAGAAGAAGGCTATAAAGAAATAATTTTAACAGCACAAGATACTACAAAATATGGGATAGATATTTATAAAAAGCCAATGCTTGCAAGTTTACTAAAAGAACTTTGCAAAATAGAAAAAATCAAATGGATTAGGTTTTTATATGCATATCCAGAAACAATAACCAATGAACTAATTGAAGTTGTAAAGCAAAATCCAAAAATATGTCATTATTTTGATATTCCAATTCAACATATTTCAAATAATGTTTTAAAAAGAATGAATAGACAAAGTAATGAAGAAAGCATTAGAAAATTAATTACAAAATTAAGAAAAGAAATTCCAGATGTTATTTTAAGAACTACTGTAATGGTTGGATTTCCAGGTGAAAACAAGGAAGACTTTGATAAATTATATAACTTTTTACAAGAAGCAAAGTTTGATAAACTTGGTGCATTTTCTTATTCTAAAGAAGAGGGAACACCTGCATATAATATGAAAGAGCAAGTTCATCCTTCTACTAAAAAAAGCAGATATAACAAAATTATGAGCTTACAACAAAAAATATCTCGTGAAAATTTAGAAAAAAACATTGGAAAGACTTTTGAAATAATAATAGAGGGCATAACTAAAAACAAAAAGTACTATGTTGGCAGAAGCTATATGGATACTCCTGAAATTGATGGAACTATATATATTGAAAATACAAAAAACATAGAAGAGGGAAGTTTTGTATTATGCAAAATTACAAATGTTAAAGATTATGACCTAGTTGGAAAAATTGCAAATTAAAATTAGTCAGTAATAAAATTTTGAAATTAATTAATTTTATTACTGACTTTTGTTATAATATATATAATAATTTGTAAACGACAAAGCTAGTAGCTTTGTCGTTTATGTTTTAGATTTAATTAATAATTTTCACAATTTACTTCAAAGTAAGATTGAGGATGATTACAAACTGGGCAAACTGTAGGAGCTTCTAAACCAACGTGAATATGTCCACAATTTCTACATTTCCAAACAGTAATACTTCCTTTTTTGAAGACCTCACCATTTCCTAAGTTATCTAATAATTTTCTATATCTTTCTTCGTGATGTTTTTCTACTTCTCCAATTCCTCTAAAAGTAGCAGCAATATCTAAAAATCCTTCTTCTTCAGCAGTTTTAGCAAAATCTGCATACATTGTAGTCCATTCATAATTTTCACCAGCTGCTGCATCTGCTAAATTTGACTTAGTATCTCCAATTCCTTGTAAATATTTAAAATGTAATTTAGCATGTTCTTTTTCATTTTCAGCTGTTTCTAAGAATATAGCAGCAATTTGCTCATATCCTTCTTTTTTTGCTACACTTGCAAAATATGTGTATTTGTTTCTAGCTTCTGATTCACCAGAAAAAGCAGCTCTTAAATTAGCTTCTGTTTTTGAACCTTTTAAATCCATAATAAATTTCATTCCTTTCCATTAACTTATTTTTCAAACATAGAATACCCCATTTTTAGCCAAAAGTCAAGTAAATAAAAGTAGTTTTGCATTAAAAAATACACTATGTGCTAACAATTAATAAAAAATAATTCATTTTTTATTTAAGTAATTATAAAAATTAAATATTAAGTTTTTATTACATTTATTGCTAATAAGATTTAACTATGATATTATAAAAACTGAACTAAAATAGAAATTTAAAAGACTGCTTTGGCATAATTAAAAAAGAAAATAAATAAAATACTTTAATTAAACAATATAAAAGAGGTAGGCATGAAGAAAAAGCATTTAATAATGTTATTTTTAATAATTTTAATTATATTAATATGGTGGATTAATACATATACAATAAAAACAACTTATGTAACAATAGAAAGTGATAAAATAGAAAATGAAATAAAAATAGTGCAAATATCAGATTTACATGGTGCTGTATTTGGAAAAAATAATAAAAATTTAATTGAAAAAATAAAAAAAGAAAATCCAAATATAATTTGTGTAACAGGAGACATGCATACTGCAAATAATGAAAGAGAAAAGCAAATAGCATTTAATCTTCTTACAGAACTTGCAAAAGAATATAAAGTATATTTCGTAAATGGTGAACATGATAGCAGTGAAGGATTTATGGATATGCTAAACCAAAATGGGGTTAATGTTTTAGACTATAAAAAAGAAGAAATTACTATAAACAATACAAAGCTTAATTTATATGGAATAACAAACCAGTATTATTCTCCAACATTTGATTTAAACAATGAATTTGATATTAATAAAAATGAATATAACATATTATTAGCACATATTTCTAACTTCAAAAAATTTGAAGAGTTTGGAATAGATTTATCACTATGTGGAGACACACATGGAGGACTAATTAGATTACCTTTTATAGGTGCTGTAATAAATAGAGGTATATGGTTTCCAGAAATAGGAAATGATATGCAAGATATGGACATAAAATGTGTTAAGGGGTTATACAAAATGAATAATTCATATCTTTTTGTATCAAGTGGACTGGGAAGCTATCCAATAGGAATACGATTATTTAATAGACCAGAAATTGCAGTTATAAAATTAAAAAATCGTTTGTAATGCAAACGATTTTTTTTAAATAGTTATAAAACTAAACTTACCAAGTTCCAAATACCAGTAGTCAACATACAAAGTACAATTCCACACACAGTAGGAAGCACAAAGGCTAGAAAAACCCACTTCCATGAGCCAGCTTCCTTTTTTATAGTCATTAAAGTAGTACTACAAGGAAAATGAAGTAAAGTAAATATCATTACATTTATTGCAGTAAGCAAAGTCCAACCATTTTGAATTAGAATTTGACCAATTTGAGCAGTATCTTCTAAGTCTACTAAAACTCCTTTTTGCATATAACTCATTAAAATAATAGGAAGTACAATTTCATTAGCAGGAAAGCCTAAAATAAAAGCAGTTAAAATATATCCATCCAATCCCATTAAATTAGCAAAAGGATCTAAAAAATTTGCTATGTAAGTAAGAAGACTTATATTTCCAATATTAATATTAGCAAAAAGCCAAATAATAAGTCCAGCAGGGGCAGCAACAGATATTGCTCTTCCTAAAACGAATAGAGTTCTATCAAAAATTGAGCGAACCAAAATCTTTCCAATTTGTGGTTTTCTATAAGGTGGAAGCTCTAACATAAAAGAAGAGGGAACACCTTTTAAAATAGTTTTAGAAAGAAACCTAGAAGTAAGCAAAGTTAAGCAAATGCCAAGTAAAATAACTGCTAAAACTACTAAAGTAGAAACAATAGAAGCAGAAAAGCCACTAGCAACAGCAGAACCAATAAAAATTGTGCTAATAGTAATTAAAAATGGAAATCTGCCATTACAAGGAACAAAAACATTTGTAAGCATTGCAATCAGTTTTTCCCTTGGAGAATCTATAATTCTACATCCAACCACACCTGCTGCATTACACCCAAATCCCATGCACATGGTTAATGCTTGTTTCCCAGATGTGCAAGCCTTTCTAAAATATTTATCTAAATTAAAAGAAATTCTAGGTAAATAACCTAAATCTTCTAATAAAGTAAACATTGGAAAGAAAATTGCCATTGGTGGAAGCATTACACTAATAACCCACGTAAGAGTAGTATAAACTCCATCAAACAATACACTTGTAAGCCACTGAGGAGAATGAATAGCATTTAAACACCACACAACTCCTTCGCCTAAAAATGCAAATAGTTTAGACAAAGCCTTAGAAGGATAATTTGCACCAACTATTGTAATCCAAAAAATTACGCCTAAAAAAAGTATCATAATAGGGATACCATATTTTTTAGATGTTAAAATTTTATCTATTTTTCTATCACGTTCATTATAGGATTGATTATCAAAATAGCAAACTTCTTTTGCCAAACTTTCAGCAGAAAAAATAATAGTAGAAACAATCTTATCTCTAAAATTTTCTACGCCATCAATATCTTCGCCTGAAAGCTTAGCTTTTACTTGAATTAGCTTTAGAGAAAGGTCAGAATCTTTGCTAAAACAATACTTCAAATTTTTATCAATAGAAGTTAGTATTTTTTCATCTCCATCAATTAATTTTAAACAAATCCACCTTGATAAATAAGCTTTTTCTTGAGGAATTTTTTCTAAAACAATTGGCTCTAAAATAGATATACAATTTTCAATTACATCTAAATAACTAACAATCTTTGGATTAGGCCTTATAACACCGACTTGCAACATCATATACTTTTTGCATAAGCTTCTTTAAAGTTTTTTCTTTTCTTGCAATTGTGCCAACAACAGGAATTCCAAGCTTTTCTTCTAGAGCTTCAAAATTAATATGAATGCCCTTCCTTTTTGCTTCATCTAATAAATTTACGCAAAGCACTATATTAGGAGTAATTTCCATAACCTGATAAACCAAATTTAAATTTCTCTCTAAGCACGTAGCATCAACAATTACAACAGTAGCATCAGGATTTCCGAAGCAAATATAATCTCTTGCAATTTCTTCTTCTTCTGAATGAGACATTAATGAATATGTACCAGGAATATCAACTAACAAGAACTTTTTATCTTGAAAATTGCAAATTCCACTCGCATTGGCAACTGTTTTTCCGTGGCCAGTTACCAGTATGTTGATGCATTCCTGTTAATCCATTAAAAATAGTGGATTTTCCAACATTAGGATTTCCAGCAATGGCAATAGTATAATCACAACCGAATTGCTTTTTCAAAAATATCTTTTTCATTTACTTGCGCACCAGTAGAAGCAGCAGTAAGCCCCATAACATCACCTCTCTAGTTACAAGTATATGCAACACAAATAAAGATTAAGCATCTTCTTTGAAAATTTTAATATTTTTACTATCTTCTTCTCTTAGGGCAATAATGCTTCCACGAATTTCGTAAGCAGTAGGATCACCACTTGGACTAATTAAAACAGGGGTTATTTTTGTTCCTTTCACTAAACCTAAATCTAATAATCTTCTATGAATAGAACCTGTGCAGTTTAAACTTTCTATTTTAGCTGTTGTATTTAAACGTAATTTATTTAAAGTAAATATCATTTTATCCTCCATTGTATATAAAAAATGTAACTTAATAATATTCTATGTTTTCTATAAAAAAATGTGAAAAAAGGATGACTTTTGTCAAAAGATATAATATAATAAAACTGGTTTATGGGTATCCTTTAAAAACCTAAATAAAAAATAAGGAATGATAAAATATGGAAAAAATAAGAGGTTTTGAAATAGCAAAAGGCTTCGAAAATAGTGATATTAATTTACCAATTCGTAAAACAAAATATTCTGCAGGCTATGATATTGAAGTCGCAGAAGATTGTATAATTCCTGCATTTGAAAAAGGACAAGCTCCAACATTAGTAAAAACTGGTCTAAAAGCATATATGCCAGAAGATGAATACTTAATGCTATGTAATAGAAGTTCAAACCCAAAGAAAAAAGGACTAGTTTTAGCTAATAGCATAGGTATTGTTGATGCAGATTATTACAACAATCCAGATAATGATGGACATATTATGTTTGCATTTTATAATATAAAATCAGAACCAGTAGAAATAAAAAAAGGTGAATGCATAGGTCAAGCAATTTTTCAAAAATACTATGTTGTAGACAATGATACAGCAGAAGGCAAAAGGCAAGGGGGATTTGGATCTACTAGCAAATAAAGTTACTGCCTGAAAATGCTGTAATATGAGTGCACATAAGCAATTTAATATTATAAATCATAAAATTATATTAGAAAAATTTAGTAAAAAATCTAAGAAAAAAATGGTAAAAGTTTTGACTTTTGCCATTTTTTGTAGTATAATAGAGTTGTGGTTTAAGAAGAGCCTAAAAAACCTTTCTTAACAACTGTAATTAAATAGTTTTACAAATATAGGAAGGAGGACTTACATGTTTAATGTAGGAGACAAAATTGTATACCCAATGCATGGAGCAGGTACAATTGATAGCATAGAGGAAAAAAATATTTTAGGAGAAAACCAAGCTTATTATGTTATAAAAATGCCAGGTGAAGTTAAAGTTATGGTTCCAACCAATAAAGCAGAACAAATTGGTGTTAGAAACGTAATAGGTAAAGAAGAAGCTGAAAAAGTAATTTCAATTTTGGGAGAAGATGAAACAGAAATGTCTCAAAATTGGAACAAAAGATATAGAGATAATATGGAAAAAATGAAAAGTGGAAGCATTTATGAAGTTGCAGATGTTGTTAGAAATTTAAGTTTCAAACAAAAAGAAAAAGGACTATCTACTGGTGAAAAGAAAATGCTTTCAAACGCAAAACAAATTCTAGTAAGTGAACTTGTTTTAGCAGAGCATGCTACACAAGATGAAGTAGAAGCATTAATTGATAACAAAATAAACTTATCATTTGATGAATACAAAGTACCACATGACCAAATTGATTTAAATACAAATGTAGTAAATAAATTTATTCCATTTGATGAACCAACAGATGGAACAAAATAAAATGGATTACATAAAACATAATTCGACAAAATAAAAAATAATAACTTAAAAGTACACTAAAATGTTAAAACTTAGCATTTAAAAGTGTACTTTTTACATTATTCAAAATTATTTGTCATATTGTATAAGAGGATTTGTATACTTTATGTCGAATAATATAATAGTATAAAGAAAGGTAAATTCAAATTGGCAAGATATAGCGAAGAGTTAATTGAAGAAATTAGGTCTAACAATGATATTGTAGATGTTATATCTACTTACATTACATTAAAAAGAAGTGGGAGAAATTTCTTCGGATTATGTCCATTTCACAAAGAAAAATCTCCTTCTTTTTCTGTTTCACCAGATAAGCAAATATTTCATTGCTTTGGCTGTGGAGTAGGTGGTAATGTTATACATTTTGTTAGTAAAATAGAAGGCTTAGATTTTAAAGATACTTTAGAACTATTAGCTAATAGAGTTGGCATACAATTACCTACTTTAGATAACTACGAAGATGAAAAAACAGCAAACCTAAAATCTAAAGTATATCAAATTAACCAAATAGCTGCTGAATTTTATCATGAAAATTTATACAAACCTACATCTAAAGTAGCACAGGAATACATAAAAAAAAGAAAACTAGATAATCGCACATTAAAAGCATTTTTAATTGGCTATTCTGGCAACTATGATGAACTATACAAGTTACTTAAGCAAAAAGGCTTTAAAGAAGAAGAAATGCTTGCATCTAGTTTAATAAAAAAAACACAAGAAGGACACTACATTGACAGTTTCAGAAAAAGGCTAATGTTCCCAATTCAAGACGTTAGAGAAAGAGTTATAGCATTTGGTGGAAGAGTATTAGACGATAGTAAACCTAAATACATAAATTCACCAGAAAATATAGTATATAGTAAGGGAAGAAACCTATTTGGCCTAAATGTAGCAAAAAAATATGATACAAAAAGAATAATTATAGTAGAAGGCTATATGGATGCAATTTCACTTTATCAAAGGGGAATAACTAATGTTGTAGCATCACTTGGAACAGCAATGACAGAAGCACAAGGAAGACTACTTAGAAGAAATAGTCAGCAGGTTATTCTAGGTTATGATGCAGATGGAGCTGGGCAAGCTGCTATTGTAAGAGGAATGGAAATTTTACAAAACTTAGGGTGTGATATTCGTGTTTTGCAAATAGAAGGGGCAAAAGACCCAGATGAATATGTTATAAAATATGGCCCAGAAAGATTTCAAAAATGTGTAGACAATGCTATTTCTTTAGTAGAATTTAAAGTTAAAATTTTGCTAAAAGAATTAAACATAGAAAATACAAATGACAAAATTAAATTTTTAAACGAAATGGCTAAAATTTTAGCCAAAATAACCAATCAAATGGAAAGAGAAATATACATAGATAAATTATCAAAAGAATACAAAATTTCCAAAGAAGCTATTATAGCAGAAATAAACAAATTAATGTATAAGCAATCAACTGGTAGCAAAAAACTAGAAAAAAAAGTAGCCACTATGGAAAAACCAGATGAAGACACAAAAACTGAAATAAAACCAGAAATACTAAAAAGAGAAAATATGGTAATTTACTTACTTATAAATGAGCCAGAAAGAACTTATGAAAAACTAAAACAAGTAATCAGTATTGATGATTTTCAAAACGAATTTAATAAAGAAATTTTAAAAAAATTGTATGAAGAATTAGAAAAAGGTAATATTAATACTAATCACATATTAGACTGGTTTGAAGATGAAAAAATGATTAATCATATTACAGAAATTATGGCAGGAGACTTTGAAATTGCAGATTTAAATAAGGCAACAGAAGATTTGATTAGCATTTATGAAAAAGAAAAATTAGTACATAAAAGAGATGAAATTTTAAAGAAATTAGAAAATGAATCAAGTTTGACTACTGAAGAAATAAAGAAAATTGAAAATGAATTAAATGACATTACTCTAAAGTTAGCCAAAATTAAGTAGGAGGTTTCGTAATGAAAAAGGAACAAGAAGAAAAGCTAATAAAAAATAAAAAGAAAGAAAAAACTGTAGTAGAAAAAAATAGCAAAGCAAAAGTAACAACATCTAAAAGCAAAGAAGTAGCAGAAACTCCAAAGAAACAAGAAAAAAATAAAACAAATAAAAAAGAAGCTAACAAAAATGCAACTACAAAAACGGTTTTAAAAAAAGTAAATGCCAAAAAAGGAAATGAGCAAAAAGAACAAGCAAGCAAAAAACAAAATAGTAAGCCAATAGCCCAAAAAGAGAATAAAAAAGATGATAGCAAAAAAGTAGCCGAACAAGAGAACAAAAAAGATGATAGCAAAAAGGTAGCCGAACAAGAGAACAAAAAAGATGATATCAAGAAAATAGCTGAAAAAGAAAACAAAAAAGATGATAGCAAGAAAATAGCTGAAAAAGAAAATAAAAAAGATGATAATAAAGAAACAGCTGAAGAAATAAATAATGAAGAACAAAATAAAAACGAAAATAGCGAAACAGAAAAATCAAAAATAGAAGACGTTACAAAAGAAAAGGTAGAAAGTATATTAAAAAAAGCAAAAGAAAATGGAAAAATAACTTATGAAGAATTGGCTACTGAATTAGAAGATACTAACCCAGATCAAATTGATAGAGTATTTGAAGCATTTGAAGGCTTAGAAGAAAACCTTTTAAAAGACGATGACGATTTAGATGCAGAGCCAGATTTAGAAGACTTACAAGATGTTGAAGACATTAAACTAGAAGAAATTGACTTAAACAACATTGAAGGAGTTAGCATAGATGATCCTGTTAGAATGTATTTAAGAGAAATTGGAAAAATTCCACTTTTAAATTATGAACAAGAATTAGATTTGGCTAAGAAAATTCTAGAAGGAAATGAAACTGCAAAGCAAAAGCTAACAGAATCTAACTTAAGGTTGGTAGTAAGCATTGCAAAAAAATATGTAGGAAGAGGAATGCTTTTCTTAGACTTAATACAAGAAGGAAATATGGGCTTAATTAAAGCAGTTGAAAAATTTGACTACACAAAAGGATATAAATTTAGTACTTATGCAACGTGGTGGATTAGACAAGCTATTACTAGAGCCATTGCAGACCAAGCAAGAACAATTCGTATACCAGTTCACATGGTAGAAACTATTAATAAATTAATTAGAACATCAAGACACTTATTACAACAAAATGGACGTGAACCAACTCCAGAAGAAATTGCAAAAGAAATGGAAATTCCAGTAGAAAAAGTTGCTGAAATTCAAAAAATAGCACAAGACCCAGTATCATTAGAGACCCCAATAGGAGAAGAAGATGACAGCCACTTAGGAGATTTCATTCAAGATGACGACAGCCCTGCACCACAAGATTCAGCAGCTTACACATTACTTCGTGAGCAATTAGAAGAAGTAATGGGAACATTAACTTCAAGAGAAGCAAAAGTATTAAAACTAAGATTTGGATTAGAAGACGGAAAAGCAAGAACTCTAGAAGAAGTTGGTAGAGAGTTCATGGTAACTCGTGAAAGAATTAGACAAATAGAAGCCAAGGCACTAAGAAAATTAAGACATCCAAGTAGAAGCAAAAAATTAAAAGACTACATGAATTAGCCTAAAAAGCTTGATTTTTCCAATAAAACGTGATATAATAAAATAGTATTTAAGCAAATAAACCTATGGAGGTGAAAATTCTTAAAATTTATTTTAAGAAGTATATATGAATTTAGTTGAAAAATTAATCTATTTTTGGAAAGTAACTTTAGGAGTTGACTGCCCTGATGAAGTTGAAATAGTATCAGATGGAAGTACTATAGCAGAAGAATGGGAAAAGTCACTAGAAAGAGTAGGAGAAATGGAAAAAAAATTTACTTCTACAAGCAATAAAGCTGGAAAAGGTGGAAAATCAAATAAATTAGATGTTCCAACTGTTACAATTGATACCAAAGCAGTTAAAGAAGCACAAAAATCAGAAGCACAAAAATCAAGCAAGAAACAAGACGTTGAAATAGAAAAATAAAAGCACAAATAAAAGATAAAAAGCTAAGAAATTAGCTTTTTTCTTTAACTTTTATAGTTTTGTACTAAATTCTCTTGACAAAAATTAAAACTGATAATATAATAAAAGGCGTCTTAAATATATGGCGACGTAGCTCAGCTGGCTAGAGCAACCGGTTCATACCCGGTAGGTCGT
>CANQAI010000034.1 GCA_947589265.1 uncultured Clostridia bacterium
CTTGGTGCATATTCTGCTATAATAACTGCTATTTCTACTTTAAATATTTTAGTATTAATTCCTTTTGGAATTGGTGTGATTGTTCGGAATATTACTTGCTTCTAAAATTATTAACTTTTTATTAGAGCATTTTTATGGATATACATATTTTGCAATTATTGGATTTGTAGTAGGTTCACTTCTTGCAATTTACCCTGGTTTTAGTTTTGATATAGCAGGAGCTATTTCTGTTATTTGCTTAGTGTTAGGATTTGTAGCTTCATTCTTTATTAGTAAGTATGTAAATAATTAAAATTTTATATATACTTTTTATTTGTTACCATATAATAGTTATAATTACATAAAAGCTTTAATAGTACTAGTTTTGCAGTTTTGAAAGGTCCCGTTCTGACATTCTTCTTTGCGTTTGCTTGCCTAGCAACGGGCATTTGAAAAACAAAAAACTAGTACTATTAAAGCAATTAAATATAAAACTATTAATTAGTAACTTCTTTTTACTTGTAATACAATTGTCATGTTAAAGTTTTCTTTCAAATCCTATTGTTACTTTGAATAAATCTCCATCTAAATAAATATGGAATTTTCCTCCTTGAAGTTCTGTTAAACTTGATGCTATTGAAAGTCCAAGTCCACTTCCTTCTGTATTTCTAGAAGCTTCTCCTCTAACAAATCTTTGCATTAGCTCATCTGCTGAAATATTTAATTTTTCTTGAGAAATGTTTTTCATTTGAATTACTACACTTTTCTTTTGGCTTATAACGTCTAAATAAACTCTAGTATTTTCCATTGCATATTTTGCTACATTTGAATAAATATTTTCTAATACTCTGTATAAATATCTTCCATCTGCTGTAATTATAATAGGGGTTTCTGGAAGTGTCATAATTTCTTCCAGCTTACGCTCTTTAAATTTATCTTCAAATTCACCAGAGACTTGTTTTACTAATTCTACAACATCAATTTGTTCCATTTTTAATTTTATATTTCCAGATGATGCTTTTGATGCTTCTACTAAGTCTTCTGTTAATCTTTTTAATCTTTGTGATTTATTGTCTAATATCATTAAATATTCTGTGCATTTTTCATTTGGCATTTTCTCTTTTTTTAATAAATCTACATAGTTTATAATAGATGTAAGTGGTGTTTTTATGTCATGTGATACATTTGTAATTAATTCTGTTTTTAATCTTTCACTTTTTAAACTTTGGTTTACAGCATTTGATAAGCCACCTGCTATGTCTTGTATATAAATGCTAAGTTCTTTTAATACTCCTTTTTGTTCATTTGGATTTAGGCTTATGTTTGTATTTCCTTCATATATGCTTTTTAGGGCTTCCCTTATTTTTTCAAATTCTCTTAGCTTGCAAAATAAGTACCAAAAGCTTAAAAAGCCAAGTGAAAGTAAAAATATAGCATATATAAAAGCATGTCTTGTTTGAAGCATTCTTGCTGTAAAGAAAAATCCTAAAATACAAAATAGTCCATAAAATAGTATTAATTTAATTGTAATATTTCTGTTATCTATTATTGATTTTGCTCCTTTAAATATTGAATAAATAATTGTTGTTTTTAGTAATGTGTGTGATTTTAGCCTTTTTACAATAGTTTCTAACATTATAATTAAAGTTACATATATAACAAATATTGCTACTGCTACACCTAAAGCAAGAATTGTTCTAATTGGTATTTGCACAGCCATAGCAAATATAAAAGTACCTATACATATTGATATAATTCCTATTAAAAGTACAATCTCTAGCTTCCATCTATCAAACCAATTTAAGGATATTTCTGTTTCATTTTTTGATATGCCTATTCCTTTTAATATTAATGCTAAGCATATTGCTAAAGCAATTAATGAAACTGTTATAATTACTGGTGCCATTTTGTATGTTTTTATCATTAAATTATATAAAATTTCATTTGTAGAATAGTCGTCATTATATGGAAGGTTATTTAGCAAAGCTGTGTATACTTCAAAATCTGTGCCAGTAATTGCATTAAATGTTGAGTCATATTTAATATTATTCATCTTTAAGTTTGTAAAATTAGTATCTACTTCTCCATTAGCATAATTCCAATGATTAGAGTTTTCATTTATTGATTGTATAAGTTCACTTATATTATCTGTTTGCATTGTGTGTTCTAAATTAGTAGTTGCTATTCCTTCTTTTTTATTTATTATTAAATATACAAAATTTCCTTCAACAGAAGTGTTGTAATATATAGTACCATTTTTTCCATTTATATTAGTTTCTTGGGTGTCTGTAAAGCCTCCTTCAAACTCTTTTCCAGCTACAAAGTTAAATTTTCTTTGAATGCTTTTTAGATAATCTTCTTTAAATGATAGTGTTTCATAATAAGAATTTGCATAGATAATACTTCTGTCATTTTTTTCTACAAATATTACAGATATAATAGACGCCACTATGATAGTAATTAAAATTGGCACCAAAATATATGAAATATTTTTAAGAATCTTTGGTATACATATTGATTTTTGCTTCATTTTAAATTTCATCCCTTTCTTTGAAAATACGGCACATATAAATTATTTTTAAGTTTATTCTTCACCTAAATTTTCTATTTTATATCCAATTCCCCATATTACTTTTAAGTATTTAGGTTCTTTTGGATTTATTTCTATTTTTTCTCTTATGTGTCTTATATGTACGGCAATAATGTTTTCTGCACCATAGCTTTCTTCTTCCCATACATTTTCATATATTTGTTCTATTGAATATACAATTCCCTTATTTTTAGTTAAAAATTTTAAAATGTTATATTCTGTTGGAGTTAGCTTTACTTCCTTTCCTTCTACAATTACTTGCTTTGTGTTATCATTTATAATTAAGTCTCCTGAATGGTAAATATTATCTCCTTTTTGCATTTTATCTGCAATAGAACCCAAATGTGTGTATCTTCGTATTTGTGAATTTACTCTTGCAATTAATTCTAATGGATTAAATGGTTTTGTAATGTAATCATCTGCTCCATTGTTAAGACCTGCAATTTTGTCATAGTCTTCAGATTTTGCAGATAGCATTATAATAGGAATTGATTTGTTTTTACGAATTAAATTAGCTGTACTAATTCCATCTAATTTTGGCATCATTACATCTAACAAAATTAAGTGTATGTTTGGATTATTTTCTACTATTTTAAGTGCTTCTGCTCCGTTATAAGCTTTTAAAATATTATACCCTTCTTTGCCTAAATAGATTTCAACTGCTTTTACAATCTCTTTGTCATCGTCTACTACTAAAATATTATACATCTGTTACTCCCCTTTGTTTTTATTTCTTAATCAATGCTCTATGTTTTATAATTTAGTCATTATTATTATAACATATAAGGCTTTAAGCTGTTTATAGTATAACATGAATTTCTTAAGAAAAAAGGGGTTAATTTATTAAGGTTTTATTAAGTTTTTTATTTTAACAAGTTAAATTTGATATTAAAATAGCTTTATGATAAAATTATTTATATAAAGAAAGGGGAGATTTAAATATGATAAAAAACATTTTCAAAAATAAAATAGTACTAAGTATTATTTTAATAATTTTCTTATTGGGGAGTGTATTTCTTATTAAAAAATTTTTAATACCTTATATTCATTATATGCTTTTACCACGTGAAAAAATAGATTTAAGTGGTATAGACAAAGCTACCATTTGTTTTTATGAAGGTATATATCTAGAAGAAACTGATGAATATGTGAGAAATAAACTATTCGAAATTGATTATAAAATACCTAATACATTAGCTGAAGGATTACAAAAAAATAAATTTATAAATTATAATAATGATAATACTGTATCAGTATTAGATGAACTTAACCCAAATCATGAAATAATTTTAGATGATCATAATAGATTTTATTTTGATTATAGATATGAAGAAGCTGGAGGATTATCTTCTGATAATAGGAATTACTACGTTAACTGGTATAATGATGAAAGAAATTTTAAAACAACAGTGCCAACATATTTTATAGTAAATTTAGTAGAATTTGTAAGACGATTTTTAGAAACAAATTATAATGAAAATTTTTCTACTAGAGACCTTAGTATTAATTATAAGGGCATAACAAAAGAATTGGATGATTACGGTGGCTCTATTCTAGGATATTTATCAGAATGTAAATATATAGTAGAAACAGATAAAGTTCCAAAAGGTGAAAAGCAATTTGATTTAAACTTTCATAATGGAACCCAATTGGAAATTTATGAGCCTACAGGATATGAGGTTCTTGGAAAGCTTGTAAAACAAGATGGAACAATAAAAAATGTTCATATTCCATATAACTTATTCTTATACTTAGAAAATTTTTTTCAATAACTTATTATAGAGAGAGGATTCCTAATAATAGGAACCCTCTATTAATTATCATTTTAATAGGAATTTTTTATTTATTAGCTTACTATTATAAAACTTATTAATTTTGCACACTCTTTAAGTTATTTTTATAATCTACATATTCTTCTATTAAAAGTTTTATAACTGTAAATACTGGCACAGCTAAAAACATTCCAAGTATTCCAAAATATGCACCTCCAATAGTTACTGAAAATATTACTAATAATGGGCTAATTGAAAGTGAATTTCCTATAATTTTTGGATTTATAATATTAGCATCAATTTGCTGTAAAATAATAACTACTACTGCCATTAAAACAGCTTGACCTAAGCCTCCTGTTAATAATGTAACAATTATTGCTATAATTACTGCTATAATAGCGCCAAAATATGGTATTAAGTTAAACAAACCTATTATAAATCCTAGTAATACTGCATATTTTACGCCAATAATTGACATAGCAACAGATGTTAATACTCCAACAACAATTGCATCTAATACTTGCCCTGAAATAAATTTGAAAAATACTTCATTTGATTTGTTGAAATATCTGCTTACCATATTATATGTATCTTTTGCAAATACAGCATTTGCAAATTTTCTTAAAAATTTCAAAATTTCAGTTCTTTCTGATAGTAAATATACGGAAACAACAAATGCTACGAAAGTGTCAAATATTCCACTTACTGCACTGATTGCTCCTTTAACATATTGAACTATGCTTTCTATATTTAAAAATTGATTTAAATCAATTTCACTAAATTTTTGTGCTACTTTTATTATAGCCTCACTTTTTAGGAATGAGTCTTCTGGTAATTCTTCCAATGCTTTCATTGTATTATTGTAATAAGTTCCAAAGTTATTTACGAAATCTGTAATGCTTTTTAAAACATTTGGAATTACAGATGTTAAGGCTAAAACAATAATTAGAATTGCAATAATATAAACTGTAATAATGGATAAAATTCTTGCTTTTTTAGAAACCCATTTTGGCTTTTTTACTGATTTATAATATTTTTCTACACTTCTACAAGGAATATAAAATAAGTATGCAATTAATAATCCTATAATAAATGGCATTAAAATGTGAAATAGGCTTTTAATCCATATTGCTATTGGGCCTATATTATCTAACAATTTATAAACTGCAATAATAGCTACTCCTAAAATAAACCAATAAAGCCATTTGGTAAGTCCTTTCTTTTTTCCTTCCATAATAATTTCATTCCTTCTTTCTTTGCCTATATAGGCATATTTAATTATGAAAATTTATTTTTGACCTATTTTTTTACTTAAAAATAGGTATTGTTTACAGTTCTAATCCGACTGGGCAGTGGTCACTTCCTAGTACTTCTGAATAAATTGCGCTTTCTTTAATTTTATTTTCTATTGATTTTGAAACTATGAAGTAATCTATTCTCCAGCCTACATTTTTTTCTCTAGCATGGAACATATATGACCACCATGTGTAGCAGTTTTCTTTTTCTGGATATAAATATCTAAAACTGTCTGTAAAGCCTGAGTTTAATAACTCTGTCATTTTATTTCTTTCTTGGTCTGTAAAACCTGCACTTTGATGATTTGTTTTTGGATTTTTTAAGTCTATTTCTTGATGTGCTACATTAAGGTCTCCACAGTAAATTACTGGTTTTGTTTTGTTTAATTCTAATAAGTAATTTCTAATAGCATCTTCCCACACCATTCTATAGTCTAGTCTTTCTAATTCTCTTTTTGAATTAGGAGTATAACAATTTACTAAATAAAAGTCTTCAAATTCTAAAGTTATTATTCTTCCTTCTTTATCATGTTCTTCTATTCCTATGCCATAACTTACTTTAATTGGTTTTTTCTTTGTGAATACTGCTGTTCCTGAATAACCTTTTTTTATTGCGCTATTCCAATAGCTATTATACTTTTTAAATAAGTCTGAAATCTCTATATCTATTTGGTCTTCTTGCATTTTTGTTTCTTGCACGCAAAAAATATCTGCATCTATTTTTTCAAAAAATTCTTTAAAACCTTTCCCCATTGCTGCTCTTAGGCCATTTACGTTCCATGAAATTAGTTTCATTTGTTTTTCTCCTTGATTAATTTTAGTTGTTTATATATTTTTAGTTAATATAACATATTATTTATAAATTTTCAATGCTAGATGTATATAAAAAAAGCAACCATTTTTTGGTTGCTTTTTATAATATACATATGGTTGTAACACCTTACATTGCATTAAAGTATACGTTTCCACCTATATTTACGCCACTTGCATAGCCTGCTGCCCTAAATGATAGGTAATTGTGGTTTCTTTTACCATTTAATGCATCTACAACTGCTCTTTTTACGTATGATGCATAATTTCCATTTAATCTTCTTTTCCAATAATTATCTATTGAATAACAGAATTGACCTTTTGCTTTGTATTGGCTTAATGGGTCTGTACCATTTCTTCTCCATCTGCTACTTTCTGCTCTGTTACATGCACAAGTAATAACTGCTAATGCACCTTCATAACTTGATGAACATTCTTGTGCAGTAATTGCACATAATAAGTCTAGTTCTGATTCTGAGTAGCTCCATTTTCCTGCATATCTAGTTTTTGTGCTACTTCTTGAAACTACTTGTTGCTTATTTCTAACTTCTACAATTTTATTTACTGGCTTTGTGATGACTTTAGAAGAAATTTCCTTTTTTTCTATTTCTTTTTCATTTTGATATTTTACTTTGTAAGTAACTTCTTTTAAACCATCTACACCATATTGAACTATTTTATCTTGTTTTGCGCCTGACCCTGTTGCTACATTTTTAGTAATTGTTTCATAAGGTATTTTTACTTTTTCTACTACTATTTTTTCTATAATAGTATCATAATTTTCTAATATTTGTTCCATTGTAACTTCTTCTGAAGTTTCTATTACTTCTGGAAATTCTATTTCTTCTTCTGTAACTTTTAAAATTTTGATGGTGTTATTGTCTGATAACTCCGATGTTAAATCTGGAGTTACTTTTTCATCTTCTAGTAATATAATATGATTTTCGTCAAGTATTTCTGAAACTTTTTTCTTGCTAGTTAATACATTCATTTCATATCCACTTGCAAGAATAATTTTTACATTATTTACTTTAATATTTGTAGCACTAACAGCTACTGTCATAATTAAAATAAATAAAATGCTAATTGAAATGATTTTTTTCAGCGATATTGATGCTTTATCATCATTTTTCATATTAAATTTGTTCCCTCCTTTAAAAGCAACAATTATATTATACCATTTTTTAGATAAATTGTCAAATTTTATATTATTTTTGTGTGCTTACGGGCACTTGGTTTTCAGAAAATGAGCTGTTTTATTAAAATGCGTAAACATTTTAAATATACCTATATTACTAGGTATATTATAATTATATGCCAGCTTGTACCAAAATATGAAAATTTTTCAAAAAAAGTAATTTGTTTTAATATATAAATATATTTTTTTGCATACAATAGTTATAGAATAATTTTTTGAATTTCAATAATCAATAAATAATTTATTGTTTTTTGTATTTTTTTGTGATATTATAAAATAGTAATATTTAATATTATAATTTTAAAGTATAAATGAGGTAAAAAATTTCATTTATAAGAATAGGAGATAAGTTATGTTGTGGATTATTTTAGCAATTGTTGTAGTTGTTATTTTGGCTATTATTGGTTTATATAATAGTTTAGTAACATTAAGACAACGTGTAAAAAACGCTTGGAGTCAAATTGATGTTCAATTACAAAGAAGATTTGATTTAATTCCTAATTTAGTAGAGTGCGTTAAGGGTTATATGGCACATGAGCAAGATACTTTAACAAAAGTTACAGAATTACGTACTTCATGGGCAAATGCTAAAACTGTTGGAGAAAAAGCTGATTTAGATAATCAATTATCTGGAGCATTAAAAACAATTATGGCTGTTTCAGAAAATTATCCAGATTTAAAAGCTAATCAGAATTTTTCTGAATTACAAGAAGAATTAAGAAATACAGAAAATAAAATTTCTTATTCAAGACAATTCTATAATGATAGTGTTACTAGATATAATACTAAAATAGAATTGTTCCCTTCTAGTGTTATTGCTTCTATGTTTCACTTTATGCCAGAAACTTTATTTGCAGTAGACAGTAGCGATGCTAGAAAAAATGTAAAAGTTGATTTTAATAAATAAGGTGATTATAAATGTACGAAGATATTAGAAAAAATAAAATAAAAACTGGCTTTATTGTTGGACTTTTTGTTTTATTAATTACTTTAATTGTATATTATATTTGTATGGCCTTTGATTTAGGAGAAGTTTCAATTTTAATTGCATTAACTATTTCTATATTATCTGCTTGGAGTTCATATTATTATAGTGATAAAATTATTTTATCATTAAATAGAGCTCGTCCTGCAACACATGAAGAAGACCAAAAGTTAGTAAATATTTTGGATGCTTTAATGGTTTCTTCTGGATTACAATATAAGCCTAGATTATATGTAGTAGATGATGCCCAACCAAATGCTTTTGCTACAGGCAGAAACCCACAAAATTCAGTTATATGTGTTACAACAGGTTTACTTGAAAAACTAGATTACTATGAATTAGAAGGTGTAGTTGCACATGAACTTTCACATATTAAGAATTATGATATTCGTTTATCTGCAATTGTAACTGTAATGGTTGGACTTGTTGTTATGCTTTCTGATTGGGTTTCCAGAGCTCTTTTCTGGGGTGGAGGAGATGACGATGATAATAGAGGAAATCCAATTTTAATGCTTTTAGGTTTGATTGCTATTATTTTAGCCCCCATATTCGGGCAGTTAATGAAACTTGCTATTTCTAGAAAAAGAGAGTTTATAGCTGATGCTACTGCTGTTGAATTTACTCGTAATCCTGATGGTCTTATTTCAGCTTTGCAAAAGCTAGAAGCAGACCCTAATGAATTAAAAACAGCTGATAATTCTACTGCACATATGTATATTGTTAGCCCTTTTAAAGCAAATTTAAAGGGTAAAAAAAGACATAACATTTGGTCTACTCATCCTTCTACAGAAGATAGAATTGAAGCTTTAAGAAATTTGAAATAATTTTTTATATTTTAAATATTCTTTCTGCATTTTCATAAGTTAATTTGGCAATTTCTTCTATTGGCAAGCCTTTTACGCTTGCTATTTTTTCTGCCATGTATATTACATTTCTAGAGTCATTTCTTGTTCCACGTTTTGGTTCTGGTGCTAAGTAAGGACTATCTGTTTCTATTAATATTTTATCTAATGGAACTGCGTTTATTGCATCTACTGCATTTTTTGAATTTTTAAATGTTATTGGTCCTGCAAATGAAATGTAAAATCCTAATTTTAATCCTTCTTTAATTAAGTCTAAGTTTAATGGGCAACAATGGAATACTCCTTTATTAATAACCGGATTAGTTTTTAATATTTCTAATGTATCAAAAATGGCTTCTCTTGTGTGTATTACTATTGGCAGATTTAATTTGTTTGCAAGTTCTATTTGTTTTTTAAATGCTATTTTTTGAATTTCTTTATTTTCTTTGTTCCAATAATAGTCTAAGCCTATTTCACCTATTGCTAATACTTTTGGGGCTTTAGCAAGTCTGTATATTTCGTTTAATTGTTCTTGTAATTCTTTTTTTATATTTTCTTGCTCTATGTTATTTGCGTATTCTTTGTTATTTTTTTGTTCTGTATTGTCGTATTTTTCAGTATTTTCTTGTAGTAGAGTTGGAATATCATTTGGAGAAATTCCTACAGTGGCATAAACAAAATTATGTGCATTCGCTATTTCTACTGCCTTTTTGGAAGCTTCTAAGTTATATCCTGCACATATTAGCTTAGTAACACCTGCTTCATAAACTTTATATAATATTTGTTCTTTATCTTCATTAAATTCTTCATCATTATAATGAGAATGTGAGTCAAAAAGTTGCATTTTCTCTCCTTTTAATTTTTATTTTAATTTAATACAATGGGTTTATAAATTTAAGCCTAACTTTCAAATAAAATAGTAAAGCTTGCTACTGCATAATCTTTTAAGTGTGAAAGGCTTAAGTCCATATCCATAATTCCTTTTATGCCTAGTTTTTCTATGTTTACAGTTGGCTTTCCACTTTTTTCATTTTTAACTTCAATTTTGTTTAAAATATTATCTTCATTTTCGGAAATTCTAAAAGATATGGCTTTAAAAACTGCTTCCTTAGCTGCAAACCTAGCTGCATAGTGCTGATATTTCATTGAACCAGTATTTTCGCAATACTCTATTTCTCCTTGTGTGTACACATTGTTTAAGAAAGCTTTGCCCTGCCTTTGTATTGCTTCTTTTATTCTTTCCACCTCTATAATATCTACGCCTGTTTGTATTTTCATTAGTTTTGCTCACTTTCATTAAATTATGGTTTTTTGCATATATTTTTTCTATATATTTTTAATATTTTATTTTCTAATAACACTTATTAATACATTTATTATTGTTATAATTGCTATTATTATAATAAACCAATCACTACGTTTCTTGCTTTTTTCAATTTCATATTCTTTATATAGTAAATCATATTTGCTTCTTATTTTTTCAAAAATTTCGTCTAAATTTTGTGTATTTCTGTTATATTTTTCTAGTATTTTTCCTTTTACATCATTTGTTATTTCATAAGCCCAATCATTTTTTGCAAAATTCAAAAATTTTTTATATGTTTTTTCGTTTATTTCATCTTTAGAAATTTCATAATTTAATTTTTTTAAATAAATTTTTTGATGTAAATCATATAAAAAGTGATAAAGCCATTCATTTTCATGTTGAAATAGTATGTTTGTATAATTTTTTATATTAATTGCAGAGGTCATTAATACATTACTATTATTAGAAAAGCCATAATATAAATATTTTTCTTTATAAACTGATGATGTTTTTAGTGCAGTATCATCAATGTTTTCAGATGCTGGAAGAAGGCTTAAGTATTTTTCAAATTCTTTTTCAATTATAGCTAAGTCTGTATTTTCGTTCCAGCTATCTTGCTCTAAGCAAACATAGCTATATGTAATTAATCTTTCTGTATCAGTGTTTGCCTTTTTTTCTAATAAATTTTTTCCTACAATTTCTTGTAAAAATTCTTCAAAGTTTTGCATATTATTTAATTTTTGTGTTTGAATTTTTATGTTATCATATTCTTTTGTATGACTAGTTTTTGAATGGATGTCTCTAAATTTGTAATTAAAGTTTAATACATCAGAGAAGCTTTCGTTTGAATTTAAAACTGTTTTTATTAGTAAAAAACAAATTCCAGTATTAAAACAAACAATTTCTACTTTTAATATATCAAAAAATATTCCGTTTTCCTCACCTATTTTGGCTGGAACGTCTTCTTGAACTGTATACTCAAAGAATGTAGAATATTCTTTACTTAGTAAGTTAGCTTTCATTTTGTTATCCATTTTTTCATAACTTTTAAGTCCATTTTGTGTTAAGTATAATGACCAAAATAGTTTGTTTTTTACTTCTGGAAGAAAGTAAGTATCTAGTCCAATATCTTTTTTTCTATCAAATATCTTTAATTTACATTTTTTATTTTTTAAGAGACTATACAAATAATTTGTATAGTCTTCTTTTTCTATTAAATATGGATAAATAAAGTATGTATATTGATACTTTGTCTTTAGTTCCACTAATATCATTCCTCCATTAGTCTGTAATAATTTCCATTAGTCTGTATAATAATTTAAGTTTAAGTCTTCACCTCTATGCCATTTGTTAATAAATTCTATTACATAGCTATTTTCTAATTTATATGCTGGTGCTATTACTTCTTCTCCTTTTGAATTTATGCAACCCCACATTCCGTCTTTTTTTACACTTGCGTATCCAAATTCGTTTTGCTCTTTTGCATCATCATAAATATAATTTACTACTACTACACCATCTTTGTTAACATAGCCATATTTTCCGTCTTTTTTACTTAAGAAAATAGTATTTGCAGTAAGTAGTTCTTGGTTGGTTTTTTCTTCAAATTTGAAGTTATAGTATTTATATTCTTCATTTGTTCTAATTTGCATATAGCCATTTTCTATATTTAATTCTGATAAAATTCCTGATAGTTTTACTGTGAAGTCTTGACCTATAAAGTCAGATTCTATTTGACCTTTTTTATTTCCTTCAAAGAAGCCTGCATCTGCTCTGTATGTAAGTGTTTCGTACTCTGGTTTTAAAACCGTTTTTCCTGCTAAATTTATAATGCCGTAGTTTCCATTTTCTTTGTAAATATAATTGTCTTCAAATGCATATTGCATACTGTCATATTTTATTGATATTTTTTGCTGTCCTTCTAAGTTAAGAACCCCATATTTGTTATTTTGCTTAACTAATATATTTTCACCATTTATTGAAATTACATCACTAAATTTATTTTTTAAAAAGGCTTCACCATTTCTATTAACTATTTCCCAAGTATTGCCTTCTTTTACTACATATAGGTCTGAGCCATAAACTTGCTTAATATCATCATATTTCATTTCTACTACTACTGATTTGTCACGGCCAATAACGCCTTTTTTATTACTACTGTTTGTAACAATGTAACCATTTTCGAATTTTTCAGATATTGGCTTAATTGCTTTATAATTATTTTCTATGATTATTGAGCCTATGTTATCTACTAAGCCTAAATTACCATCTTTTTTAGTTAGAAAGCTTTTCCCAACGCCTTTTAGGGCCTCTATTGATTCATATTCACATTTTAAAAGTTCAGTACCTTTATAGTCTATTAAGCCATATTGGTTATCTTTTTTTACTAATAATACATCTGCTTCATAAGATAAATTATTACTGCTGTCATAGTTTTCTAGGGCTAAAATTTCGTCATAACCTGTTAATATTTCTTCACCTTTGCTGTTTATTGCTTTTGTTTTATATGTGTTTTGAGTATAGTCTACATCATAAGTACATAAAAATACGTCTTTTTGATTATTTGGAATTATTATTGTTTCATCATATTCTGGTTTAATAACTATTTCACCTTTTGAGTTTATGACTCCCCATTTTCCATTTGTATATACTGTATAATAGGCATTTGTTACTGTTTTTTCGCTTGCTTTATTGCCACTAAAAATTTTCTTAATACTGCTTATTGCCATAATAATTACAATAAAAGCAATTATAACAGCTATTACTTTTTTCATATTTAGTTTTGGCTGTGTTCCTTCGTATCTTCTACCTCTACTATTATTCATGAATACCTCCATTTAAGAGCGAATACACAAGTTTTTGTTAATATAGTGATTATTTGTTATGATTAGAATTAAATAGCTGTAATATTCGCACTTGTTATTTACCTAATACTAAAATATGATATAGTATTAGCTAATTTCTAGTTATACTATATCATATTTATACATATTATGACAAGAATTTTGCCAAATTTATATAATTATTATTTTTTTTGTGCATTCAAAATTCTAATGCAACAAAAACTTAATATATATTTTAATTGTTAAGCTGTGTTTTTTATCTTATT
>CANQAI010000035.1 GCA_947589265.1 uncultured Clostridia bacterium
ACAGAAATTATGATGAGAAAAAAATTGAAATATCCACCATTTTGCGATATAATAGTAATTGGAATTACATCAAAAAGCAGTACAGAGGGAGCACAAATTACAAAAAAAATACATAGTTATTTAAAAAACAGAGTATTAACAGAAAATTTGGGAATTATACTATATCAAGGAATGCCAGCACCAATTGATAAAATAAAAAACAAATATAGATATCGTATAATTATTAAATGCAAGTATAATGAAGAAATAATTGAGTTAATGAATGATGTACTAAATAAATATAGTTCAGAAAAAGAAAGCAAAACTGGAAATACAAGAGTTATTATTGACTTAAACCCAAATAATTGGTACTAACTAAAAATATATCGTTTTAACAAGCGTATCTAAAATGATAAAAAGGGGGATAATAAAAATGGCAATCAGAATTGTAAGAGAAGACGGAGATGAAATACTAAGAAAAAAATCAAGAGAAGTAGAAGTAATAGATGAAAAAATCAAACAAATATTAGATGACATGGTTGAAACATTACATCATTATAACGGTGTTGGCTTAGCAGGACCTCAAATAGGAATTTTAAAAAGATTAGTAGTTATAGACTTATATGATGATAAAGGACCTATAAAACTAATAAACCCTAAAATAATTAAACAAAAAGGTGAACAAGAAGTAGAAGAAGGTTGCTTAAGCTTTCCAAATGAATTTGCCAAAATAATAAGACCAGAGGAAGTAGTAATAGAAGCCTTAAACGAAAATGGCCAAAAAATAAAATTAAAAGGAGAAGGCTTACTTGCACAAGCAATTTCACATGAAATTGACCACTTAGAAGGAATTTTATTTGTAGATAAAATTATTCCAGGTACTTTACGATATGTAGAACCTGATAATGAACAAGATAAATAAGAAAGGAAAACATTATGCTTAATATTGTATTTATGGGAACACCTGACTTTGCAAAAGAAGCTCTACAAAGTATCACAAATGCTGGCCACAACATTTTAGCTGTTGTAACAAATCCAGACAAACCAAAAGGTAGAGGAATGAAAATGATAGCATCTCCTGTAAAAGAGTTTGCTATTCAAAAAGGCTTTAATATATATCAACCAGAAAAAATAAGGAAAAATGAAGAATTTTTAGATGAAGTAAAAAAACTAAACCCAGATGTCATTTGCGTGGTAGCTTATGGAAAAATTTTACCACAAGAATTATTAAACATACCAAAACTGGGCTGTATTAATGTGCATGGCTCGCTCCTTCCTAAATATAGGGGCGCTGCTCCAATTCAATGGGCTGTTTTAAATGGAGATAAAGTAACAGGAATTACCACAATGTATATGGATTCAGGAATGGATACAGGAGATATTATACTAAAAAAAGAAGTAGAAATTAGTGAAAATGAAACCACTGGAGAACTTTGGGATGCATTAAGTAAAATTGGTGGAGAATTATTAGTAGAAACTTTAAAATTAATAGAAGAAGGAAAAGCACCTAGAGAAAAACAAAGCGAAGACTTTACAATGGCTCCAATGCTAGAAAAAGAAATGGCTAAAATAAATTGGGAAGAAAAAACATCTATAGAAATAAAAAACTTAGTAAGAGGGTTAAACCCGATTATGGGGGCATATACATTTTTAAACAATAAGAAAATTAAATTTTGGAAAGTACAAAGCTTAACAGATAAAGACTTTTTGCAAGTATATGAA
This sequence comes from uncultured Clostridia bacterium, assembly GCA_947589265.1. Classification (GTDB taxonomy): domain Bacteria; phylum Bacillota; class Clostridia; order TANB77; family CAG-508; genus CAG-273. The sequence goes on from CANQAI010000035.1 coordinate 1,702, forward strand.
GAAATGAAAGAATATGATTATAAATTACCACAAATATTACCAGGTACTATTTTATTAGCAGATGAAAAAAAGGGACTATTTATAAAAGCAAAAGATGGTATAATTCAGGTACTAGAGTTGCAGGGCGAAAATGCTAAAAAAATGACAGTAGGAGATTTTTTAAGAGGGAATAGGTTACAAGCTGGAAGCATATTAGAGTAATTTTACTCTTTGCCGTAAACACAAAACTCTTTAAATTGCAGTAATGTAATTTAAAGAGTTTTTGCTTTTCAAATTAAAAATATAAATTATATGAAATTTAAAAAAACAGTTGTAAATTTTTAATAGAATTGATATACTTATACTATCATAAGAAAAGGAGGATTATTTATTATGGAAGAAAATAAAGAAATAAACGAAGAAGAGGTTCACGGAGAAGTTGCATTAGAAAGCAATACTAATATAAAAATAGCTGATGATGTAATTGCTGTTATAGCAGGAGTTGCAGTGGCTGAAGTCCCAGGAGTAGCAGAAATGTCTGGAGGATTTGCAGGAGGAATTTCTGAGGTACTTAGTGGTAAGAAAAACTTATCAAAAGGAATTAAAGTTGAATCAGGAGAAAAAGAAACTAAAATAGATGTAAACATCATAGTTGAATATGGTACTAGAATCCCTGATATAGCTTTTGAAATTCAAAATAGAGTAAAAAAAGCTGTTGAAAATATGACAGGTTTAAAAGTAGTAGAAGTTAATGTGCATATTCAAGGAGTTAGCACAGAAAATATGGAATCAAAAGAAACACCAGAAAATAACTAATTAAAAATATAGGCACGGATATTTAAAACATGCCGTGCTTATATTAATTATAAAATTATAATGGTTTGTAAATAACAAATATATTAACTCAAATCATTTATAATAGGAGGAATTTAACAATGAAATTTTTAGATAGAATTGGACTAGCATTATTTTCAACTTTAATCTTAATCTTTTCTGTTGCTATGTGCCTTATGATTTTTGGATGGATAAATATTGACTTTATTTATGATGTTTTAAAACAAATAAAATATAATGAAGTTGTTTCTAATATAATATTAGGAATGAATATTATATTCATTCTTCTAGCTATTAAATGCATATTTTTTGAGTCAGGATCAAAAGAAGACACAGACTATAAAAATGGCATTTTATTAGAAAATTCAGATGGAAAACTATTAATTACAAAAGAAACAATAGAAAACTTAGTAAATGGAGTAGTAAAAGGATTTGAAAGTGCAGAAAATGTTACAACTAGAGTAGAATTAGACAAGGAAAACAATGTAACAGTATATGTAAATTTAAATGTAAAAGAAAATGCAGTTATAAAAGAATTATCAACTAATTTACAAACGAAAATTAAATCAACAATTAAAAGAGCTTCAGACTTAGAGGTAAAAGAGGTTAATATTAAAGTTAAAGATATTGAACCTGTTAAAAATATAGTACAAGAGCAATAAAGAAAGGATGATAATAATGGATAATTTCAAAATATTTTGTGATAAATATGGAGGAGCTATTTTAGGTTTCGTAGTAGGACTAGTTTTAGCAATTTTATTATTTTGCACAAATTTGTATAAATTTGTTATTGCTATTGCTTTAATTATTGTTTGTATCTATTTAGGAAATTATTTTCAACGTAACAAAGAAACTGTAAAAGAAAAACTAAGAAAACTTATTGACAGACTATAAAATTATATTATGCAAGGAGAAAATAGTAATGACAAGAACTCAAACAAGACAATTAGCATTTGAATTATTATACAGTTTAGAAATACAAAAAATTTCTAAGCCAGAAGAGGAAGAACAAATAGCATTATTCTTAAAAGAACAAGAAGTAAATGAAGAAGAACAAGTAAAAAACTACATAATAAATACAGTAAAAGGCATTGAAGAAAATAAAACAGAAATTTTAAATTATATATCTAAAAATTTAAAAGAAAAATGGGATATTAGTAGAATTTCTAAAATAAACCTTGCCTTATTAAAACTTGCAATATATGAAATTATTTATTCAAAAGTACCATATAAAGTAGTAGTAAATGAAGTAGTAGAACTTGCAAAAAAATATGGTGACGAAAATTCCCCATCTTTTATTAACGGGATTTTAGCCAATATTATAAAACAATCTGGCATTATAGAAGAAAATTAAAAAGTTTTGCAAGGAGCTTTGAAAGGAATATTTATAATGACATATAATCCAATTAGTGTAAGTGAACTAAATAAATACATAAAATCAAAGTTCGAAGACGATGAATATTTTGATAATGTTTTAGTAGAAGGAGAAATATCTAACTGCAAATACCATTATACAGGACATATTTATTTCACATTAAAAGATGAAAATTCCTTAATAAAAAGTATAATGTTTAAAACCTATACATCTCATTTAGACTTTAACTTAACAGACGGAATGAAGGTAATTGTATTAGGAAGTGTTTCTGTTTTTGAAAGAGATGGTACTTACCAATTATATGCAAAAGCAATGAAACAACTTGGAAAAATGGGAGACTTAAGAGCAGCGTATGAACAATTAAAAGAAAAGCTAGAAAAAGAAGGGCTTTTTAGTGCTGATCATAAAAAACAAATCCCAATGTTTCCAAAAACAGTTGGTGTATTAACATCAAATACAGGTAGTGTAATTAAAGACATTATAAACGTATCTACTAGAAGAAATCCAAAAGTTCATATAAGATTGTTTCCGGTTCCTGTGCAAGGAGAGGGAGCATCTAGTAAAATAGCAGAAGGTATAGAGCTTATGAATAAAAATAACTTGGCAGATGTTTTAATACTAGCAAGAGGTGGAGGATCTCTTGAAGACTTATGGCCATTTAATGAGGAAATAGTAGCAAGAGCAATTTATGCCTCAAAAATACCAGTTATTTCTGCAGTAGGTCATGAAACAGATTTTACAATATCAGACTTTGTAGCAGATTTAAGAGCACCAACACCATCTGCAGCTGCAGAACTAGCAGTACCAAATGTTGAATTACTTAAAGATAACTTAAATAAATATCAAATTAGATATAAACAAGCATTACTTAAAAAAACTCAATTAATGAGATTACAATATGAAAAATGTATGACAAGTAGGGTGTTTACAAATCCACTACAAAAAATAAATGAAATGTATATTCAAATAGATTCTATTGTAAAAGAATTAAATTACAATATTGAACAAAAATTGCAAAGTGAAAAATCAAAAGCACAAAAAGTTATATTAAAATTAGATGCTTTAAGCCCACTAAAAACACTAACCAGAGGATATAGTATTGTTATAAATAATCGGAAAAGCAGTAAAAAGTGTAAAACAATTATCTAAAGGAGAAGAAATTCAAATTCGCTTGCAAGATGGACAAGCAGATGCAAAAATAATATAGAAAAGAGGAATTTTTATGAACAAAGGAACAAAAAATACGTTATTAATTATAGCAATTATTTTATTAATATTTGGCATTTTATGGGCAGTGTATATGGACAAAACACAACCTATGGATGCTAATGCAACAGACGAAAATAAATTAATGCAAAACGCTGATTCTGGTCTTGATAATGTAATTAACGATATTTTTGAAGAACCTGAACAAGACAAAAATGAAGTACAAGGAAATGAACAAAATTCTGAAAATAAAACTACTAACGATAAAACAGAAACTAATAATGATGACGCAATGACCCCAAAAGAAGAAAGAGCAATTAATTTAGTTAAAGAAGAATGGAAAAAGAAATGGGGAACATTAGATGATGTATCATTTAATGTAAGCTTACAAAATGATGGAAAATATGGAGTAACAGTTTATGACATAACTACAACACAAACAATTAAATTTTACACAGTAGATGTAGATACAGGAATTATAAAGGAAATGTAGGTTTATAGGCATAACCATAAAAACCTAAATATAGTTAAAGGTATAAATAAAATGGGAGAAAAAAAAGAAAGAAACTTAAACTTTGAAGAAACTATAAAAAACTTAGAGCAAATAGCAAGCGAACTAGAGAAGGGCGATTTAGACCTAGAAGCTTCAGTTAGTAAATTTGAGGAAGGTATGGAACTTTCAAAAAAGTGTAATGAACTTTTAGAAAATGCAGAAAAAAGAATTAGCATTTTATTAAAAGATGGAGATAAAATTAAAGAAGAAAATTTTATACAGGAAGATAATGAGGAATAGAAAATGATTAAGGGGATTATTACTTTTATACATCAGTACAAATATATAGTTGTGCCATTTTTAGTATGGTTTGGAATTCAACTATTTAAATTTATATATGATTTAATAACAACAAAGAAAATAAATTTTAAAAGAATACTACAAGCAGGAGGAATGCCAAGTTCACATTCAGCAGTTGTAGTAGCATTAACAACTATGGTAGCAAAAGACCTAGGAATACAATCACCAGAATTTGGAATAGCACTAATTTTTTCTTTTGTTGTTATGTATGATGCTGCAGGAGTAAGACGTGCAGCAGGAAAACAGGCTAAACTATTAAACAAAATCGTACAAACACCAGGACTTAGTGGAGTAGAAGTTCAAGAAAAATTAGTAGAAGTTTTAGGACATACACCTGTACAAGTTTTCGTAGGGGCAATAATTGGATTACTTGTAGGACTGCTAATTTAGAATTTCTGCTTTAGGGATGTTTGTTAAATGATACTTTGCCACTTTTGGGACATATGTTTATTAAAACAAAAAACAACTAATAAAAAAGAAAGGAAGTTAAAAAATGGAAGACATAGAAATAGCAAGAAATACTAAACTAGACCCTATTACAAAAATAGCTCAAGATGTTAATATACAAGAAGATGAGCTAGAACAATATGGAAAATATAAAGCCAAAATTTCTCCAAAAGTATATGAAAGATTAAAAAATAAAAAAAATGGGAAATTAATATTAATTACTGCAATTAATCCAACTCCACTTGGAGAAGGAAAAACAACAATGGCAATAGGATTAGCAGATGGATTAAGAAAAATCGGAAAAAATGCAATACTTGCTTTAAGAGAACCATCTTTAGGACCAGTTTTTGGAATAAAAGGTGGAGCAACAGGTGGTGGACATAGTCAAATAGCTCCAATGGAAGATATAAATTTACACTTTACAGGAGACATTCATGCAATTACATCTGCAAACAATTTACTATCTAGTATGATAGACAATCACATATATTTTGGAAATGAACTAGGCTTTGATAGAGTAGTTTGGAAAAGATGTGTTGATTTAAATGATAGACAATTAAGAGCAGTAAATACTGGCCTTTCACAAGAAAAAAATGTTGTACCAAGAACCGATGGGTTTGACATTTCTGTTGCTTCTGAAATTATGGCAATTTTTTGCTTATCAACAGATATAAAAGACCTAAAAAGAAGACTTGGAAACATTATAGTAGGATATACTAAAGAAAACAAACCAATTACTGCAAGAGACCTAAAAGCAGATGGAGCAATGACGGTACTTTTAAAAGATGCAATAAATCCAAATTTAGTACAAAGTTTAGAACATACACCTGCCATTGTACATGGTGGCCCATTTGCAAATATTGCACATGGTTGTAACAGTGTAATTGCTACAAAACTTGCTTTAAAACTAGGAGACTATGTTGTTACAGAAGCTGGCTTTGGTGCAGACCTAGGAGCAGAAAAATTCTTAGACATAAAATGCAGAAATGAAAACTTAAAGCCAGATGCTGTTGTGTGTGTGGCAACAATTAAAGCATTAAAATATCATGGTGGAATGCCAAAAGAACAAATAAAAGAAGAAAGTTTAGAATATCTAGAAAGAGGATTTTCAAACTTAGAAAAACATATAGAAAATTTGAAAAATCATTATGGATTAAATGTAATTGTAGGAATTAATAAATATACCTATGACACCGAAAGAGAAATTAATTTTCTAAAAGAAAAACTAAATGAAAAAGGAATAAGCTTAAGCTTAATAGAAAGCTGGGAAAAAGGTGGCCAGGGAGCTAAAGATTTAGCAGAAAAAATAGTAAAATTAGTAGAAGAACCATTTGAGCTTAAATATGCTTATGAACTAAACCAGCCTATACTAGAAAAAATAAAATCAGTCGCTACTAAAATTTATGGAGCACAAGACATAGAAATTTCAGATGAAGTCATTAAAAAAATAGAAGAAATTGAAAAATTAGGCTATAGCAATTTACCAATTTGTATAGCTAAAACACAATATTCTTTTTCAGATGATGCTAAAAACTTAGAATGCAAAGAACCATTTAATATACATATACAAGATGTAGTATTGCGAGCAGGTGCAGAATTTATTGTGGTACTAACAGGAAAAATTGTTACAATGCCAGGACTTCCAAAAGTTCCATCTGCAGAAAAAATAGATTTAGACGAAAATGGTAATATAGTGGGAATTTTTTAATGTATAAATACACCAATTCTGGTTAAAATAAGATTAAAATAATCAGAAAGTGGTGTATTTTTTATGCTAAAAAATAGAAAAAGAATAATAATGATGTTAATAATATTTTTTACATTTAGCCTATTTATATCATATAATATTTTTTTTAGAAACAATGAATTAGAAGCATTATCAAAATATGGTTCAAGAGGAAGTGAAGTAACACAAATACAAACTAAATTAAAAAGATGGGGCTATTATAATGGAAATATAGATGGAATATATGGAAGCAAAACACAAGCAGCAGTTAGATATTTTCAATCCAAAAATGGACTAACAGTAGATGGAATTGCAGGTGCAAAAACTTTAGCAGCTATGGGAATTAGCAATTCTTCTAATAATTCAGGCTCAGGGTCAACTACCTCTAACGATTTAAACTTACTTACAAGAATAGTTTATGGAGAAGCAAGAGGAGAAAGCTATACAGGGCAAGTAGCAATTGCTGCAGTAGTATTAAATAGAGTAAAAAGTAGTAATTTTCCCAACTCTGTAGCAGGAGTTATTTATCAATCAGGAGCATTCACAGCAGTATCAGATGGGCAAATAAATTTAACACCAAATGCCACAGCAAAAAAAGCAGCACAAGACGCATTAAACGGATGGGACCCAACTTATGGAGCTATTTACTATTTTAATCCAAACACAGCAACAAATAAATGGATTTGGTCAAGACCTGTAACAGTGGTAATTGGGAAACACAGATTTTGCAAATAAATATAATATACAATAGGGGACACTTTAGTAGGTCCCTTATTTTTAAGCCTTTAAATTATTTAAAGCTTGACAAAAATAAAACCTATTGATAATATTATGAAAGAAAAATACGTAAAAAAGCTGGAGGCAGAATGATACTATATCCAAAACTTTATCTAAATAATGTAAAAGAAATAACTATAAATATATTAAACAAATACAATTTAAAAGGTCTTGCTTTAGATGTAGATAATACTTTGATAGATTATGACAAAAATTTACTTGAAGGTGCAGAAAAATGGGCAGAAAATTTAAAATCAGAAGGAATAAAACTATGCATATTATCAAACTCTAATCATAAAAATAAAGTAGAAAATGTAGCTAAAAAATTAAATATTCCATATATTTATTTCGCAAAAAAACCATTAAAAAAAGGATTTAAAAAGGCAAAAGAAATGCTTAATTTAGAGGCAAACCAAATTGGAGTAGTAGGAGATCAAATTTTAACAGATGTAATTGGAGCAAACAAAAGTAATATGTTTTCTATTTTAGTAAAACCAATTAATGAAAAAGACATATTTATTACAAAAATAAAAAGACCAATAGAACAAATTATAATTAAGAAATATCTAAAACAAGCAAAAAAATCAGAAGAAAAAATCAAAAGAAAAATATAAAAGCAAACTACGCTTTTAAAAAGGAGCAATACAAATGTATATAAATGATATTCATATATTAAGTTATGTGTTAGTAGGTATAATAGGCTTATTTATTGGCCAATTAATAGATTGGTGCAACAAAACTTTACCTAAAAATGAAAAAATTTTCTCAAAAGAATTTTTTACTGAATATTTAAAAAATTACAAACCAAAATATATATTAATGGTAATTACAAGTATTTCATATTTAACATTACTATATATGTATGGTATAAGCATTCAATTTTTAGAATATGCAATTTTAGTACCAATGCTTTTATCAGTATTTTGCATTGACTTAAAACTACAAATTATTCCCAACAGACTGAACCTAACATTATTTGAAACAGGGCTTGCATTCACATTTATAACAACAATATCAGACACAAGTCGAGGCTTAAACACATTTACAAATAGAATAATAGGAATGCTTGTAGGTGGAGGAATTTTTCTACTCATAAATTTAATAGGAGGAGCAATTGCTGGAAAAGAAGCAATGGGCTTTGGAGATGTAAAATTAATGGGAGCATTAGGACTATTTTTTGGCTGGTTCCCAATCATAATCATATCAGTATTAGCATTTTTACTAGCAGCAATCATAAGCATTGGAATTCTAATTTTCAAAAAGAAAAAATCAAGTGAATACATACCATTTGGACCTTTTATTGTAGCAGCATGCTTTATTTTAATGTTCACACCATTTGAATTATTACTAAAAATTGTTTTTAAAATTTTCACTTTAGGAATGTACCAAGGATAATATTAAATATAAAATTAGTAGGTGGTTTAAATGAACGAAAAAATTAAGTGGTTAAAAGAAAAAATTAATGGATTAAATATTCAAGGAATGATAGTTTCCAATCCTGTTAACATTAGATATTTAACAGGAATTGATGCCGAGGGAGTTTTACTAATTACAAGAAAAGAAAACTACTATATAACAGATAGCAGATACCTAGAAGAAGTAAAATCAATTATAACAATAGATGACGAAATTATTGTTTCAAATGTAACAGACATTAACCAATACGACTATGAAAACTTTTTCTCTTTTTGTGAAAATGTTGGCTTCGAAGAAAACTATATCACTTATTCAACCTACAAAAAATATATGCAAAAATACAAAGCAAACAATTTAGAAGAAACAGATGGTATTATAGAAAAGCAAAGAATGATTAAAGATGAAGAAGAAATTAATCTCCTTCAAAAAGCATGTAACATAACAGACAACTGCTTTAACCATTTACTTAAATTTATAAAAATAGGAATGACAGAAAAACAAATTGCCTATGAAATAGAAAAATACTTTTTAGAAAATGATGCAGATGGACTTTCATTTGAAACAATAGTAGCATCTGGAAAAAACTCATCTAAGCCACACGCAAAAACCACAGACAAAAAAATAGAAGCAGGGGACCCAATTACAATAGACTTCGGCTGTAGATATAAAGGTTACTGCTCAGATATGACAAGAACTATATTTGCAGGCTTTGTTCCAGAAAACATTAAACCTATTTATGACTTAGTTCTTTCAAACCAATTGCAAACTGCAAAAGACATGAAAGAAGGAGCAGAAATGCGAGTTCTTTTCAGAAATGTAGAAAATGATTTTAAATTACATGGTTATAGCTTAGTCCATAGCTTAGGACATGGTGTTGGCCTAGACATACATGAACAGCCTTCTATAAACCAAAAGAATGATAATACTTTAAAAGCAAATATGGTAGTTACAAATGAACCTGGAATATATATTTTAGGTGAGTTTGGAGTCAGAATAGAAGACACAGTATTAATTACAAAATCTGGTTGCATAAATTTAACAAAATCAAACAAGAATTATATTATAGTAGGATAATATAAAAAACATAAACCAAAAACAACTAATAAACAAAAAACTTGATTTTAAGCAAATAAAGGTGTATAATATAAAAGCATGTAATTAAAAGATATAATAAAATGTAATTTGAAAGGGGAAATTAATTATGGCAGAAGTATATATGGCAGGAGATTTTAGAAATGGCACAACATTTGAAATGGATGGAAACGTATTTAAAGTAGTTGAATTTCAACATGTAAAGCCAGGAAAGGGTTCAGCTTTTGTTAGAACAAAATTAAAAAACGTAATTTCAGGAGCAGTTATTGAAAAAACATTTAACCCATCTGAAAAATATCCAGCAGCAGAAATTGAAAAGAAAGAAATGCAATATTTATATAATGATAGCGACATTTATTATTTTATGGATAATGAAACATATGAACAATTACCACTTAATAAAGACCAACTTGGTGATAGTTTAAAATTCTTAAAAGAAAATATGAATGTAAAAATTTTATCATATAAAGGAAACGTATTTTCAGTAGAACCACCAATGTTTGTTGAATTAGAAGTTACATATACAGAACCAGGATTTGCTGGTAACACAACAACCACATCAGGAAAACCAGCAAAACTAGAAAATGGTTATGAAATTTCAGTTCCAATGTTTGTAAATATTGGAGATGTTATTCGTATAGACACAAGAACTGGAGAGTATATGGAAAGAGTTTAATCGGAAGGAAGTAGCAAAAGCTATGTCAGATTTAAAAAGCCATTATCAAAAAATTTTAAAAGAATTAAAAGATAATATTAAAGACGAAAAAGAAAGAAGTTTTGTTATTAATAAATTCCAAGAACTTTCTATTATGTTCATGGACATTATTGACCGTTTAACTTATATTACAGACATTAGAGTCAAAGAAGTAGAAGAAAAACAAAAAGAAGTAGAAAATAAAATTACATCTATTCAAAAAGCAGTTGACGGAATTGAAGATGATATTTACGAAGATGAAGAAACATATGAATTTGAAATAACATGTCCTTATTGTAACAATGACTTTGTTGCAGACATAAATAGCGATATGGCTTCAGAAGTAGAATGCCCAGAATGTCATAATATTATTGAACTAGATTGGAATGCAGACGAAGAAGAATATGATGAACACAACTGTTCACATTGCGAACGAGATTGCATTAAAAATCAAGCTTTAACTTATGCTGCAGATACTAAAGAAGATACAAATTCAGATGAAGATATTAATAGCGAAGATGACGATGAAGAAAACATTGATAATGAAGAAGACGAAGATATGTAATTAAACATATAGCTAATTAATAATCTTTAAATAAATTTAAAGGATTAATGTATTTTTCATTAATTCGTACACCCAAATGTAAATGAGGTCCAGTAGTGGCGCCATTGGTAGGATTACCATTGGCGTCTTTATATTGGTTCCCGAGGAACACCATAAACATTTTTAGGACCAACATAGCCAATAATTTCACCCTTTTCAACAACATCACCAACTTTTACAATATAATTTGGAGAAACATGACAATAAGTAATTTTCATATTATTAACAGAAAGAGTAATAGTATAGCCACCTCCACCCAAAAATCCAGTATATGTAATTTTACCTTTACAAACTGCTATAAAACTGCTACCTTGAGGGGCACCAATATCAATTCCCTTATGATAACTTGAAGCACCAGCAGTTGGAGAAGTTCTTTTGCCAAAATATGAATTAATAGTAGTGTAACCGTGGAGTGGGCCATACATATTCAGCATTTGGGTCAAAAGAAAAATATGTATTATTTAATGAATTAGAAGAACCTAAAATAATATTAGGACCAAAAAAACAAGACAAAAAAATTATAAGAAAGCTTAAAACTGCAAAAAAAGTCATAAATGGCTTAAAAAAACTACTAGACATAAAAATACCTCCAATTTCTAGTAGCCCCCAATTTATAATAAATTAATATATAAGAAAATAAACCTTTAATATAAAACAATAAACAAAATCAAATTTAAAATTTAAATAACTATTTTTCTGAGTCTTTTTTAGATAATTTTCTAAAAGCAAAAAACTTGCTAATAAAAAAGTTAAGAATAATAACAATAATAGTAATAGCAATTTTATTAATCATAAATGCTATATTATCACTAAACATACCATAAAAGCTATGAATTACATCTACTAGTAGATACACCCCTACAATTTCAACTACCATAGTAAAACTTCTACCAAAAATAAACTTACCAAACTCAGTCCATTTTTCTTTTACTGTATGTGCATAAGATTTAAATACCCATTTGCGATTTGTAAAATATGCAAATAAGATTGAAGAAATAATACCAATTGTGCTAGAAATATTTTCTTCTATATGAAAAAAAGCCTTTAATATGAATGAAATAACGAG
>CANQAI010000036.1 GCA_947589265.1 uncultured Clostridia bacterium
GAATACATATTCCAAGCTAGAAATGGTATCCATATCATCGACTTACAAAAAACATCTAAAAAATTAGATGAAGCTTACGCTTTCTTAAAAGAACAAGCAGAAGAAGGCAAAACAATCCTATTTGTAGGAACAAAAAAACAAGCACAAGAATGTGTAAAAGAAGCAGCTGAAAAATGTGGCATGTACTATGTTAACCAAAGATGGTTAGGTGGTACACTAACAAATTTCGAAACAATCAGAGCAAGAATTAAAAGATTAACACAATTAGAAACAATGCAAGAAGACGGAACATTTGATGTATTACCTAAAAAAGAAGTTATTCTTTTAAAGAAAGAAATGGAGAAACTAGAAAAAAATCTTGGTGGAATTAAAAATATGGAAGAACTACCAGGGGTTATGTTCATAGTTGATCCTAAAAAAGAAAGAATAGGAATATTAGAAGCTAAAAAATTAGGCATTCCAGTTATTGGTTTAGTAGATACAAACTGCAACCCAGAAGAACTAGATTACCCTATACCAGGAAACGATGATGCAATTCGTGCAGTTAAATTAATTGCAGACTGTATGGCAAATGCAGTTATTGAAGGAAGACAAGGCGAATCTATGGAAATGGCAGAAGAACTTGTAAGTGAAGAAACTACAGAGCCAACAGATATGGAAGAAGTAGTAGAAGCTGAAAGCGAAAAAGTAGCTGAAGCAGAACCAGAAGAAGTTAAAGAAGAATCAACTGAAGAATTAGAAAAACCTGCTGAAAAAGTAGAAAAACCAAAAAGAACAAGAAAAAAAGCTGAAACAGAAGAAACAGTTGAAAACAAATAAAATTTTAACAAATAAAGGATGTACCATATCCTAAATACTAAAAGGAAAAAAGGTACATCCTTTTTAAGAAAAGGGAGGATTTTTTATGATTACTGCTGAACAAGTAAAAATGTTAAGAGAAAAAACAGGTGCAGGAATGATGGACTGCAAAAAAGTATTAACTGAAACAAATGGCGATGAAGAAAAAGCCATTGAATTATTACGTGAAAGAGGAATTGCTAAAGCTGCTAAAAAATCAGATAGAATTGCAGCAGAAGGATTAGTAACAACTTATGTTACAGAAGACCATAAATTAGGAGCATTAGTAGAAGTAAATGCAGAAACAGACTTCGTAGCAAAAAATGAAGAATTTAGAAGCTTTGTAGCAGATGTTGCAAAACAAATAACTGTTAACAAACCAGCAACAGTAGAAGAACTATTATCACAAAAATCAATAGTAGAACCAGACAAAACAATTCAAGATGTATTAACAAATAAAATTGCTACAATTGGTGAAAATATGTCAATCCGTAGATTTGAAAAATTTGAAACAGAACAAGGATTAATAGAAAGTTATATACATGGAGATGGAAAAATCGGCGTTTTAGTTGAACTAGAAGGTGGAAATAGTGAACTTGCTAAAGACGTATGTATGCAAATAGCTGCTGCAAGACCAGAATACTTAGATAGACAATCAGTTCCACAAGATCGTGTTGAACATGAAATGGAAATTTTAAAAGTACAAGCTGTAAATGAGGGAAAACCTGAAGCAGTTGCTGAAAAAATAGTACAAGGTAGAATTGGGAAATTCTATGGAGAAATTTGCTTACTAGAACAAGACTTTGTAAAAGACCCTGACCAAAAAGTTGGAAAATTAGTAGAAAGCAAAGGAGCTAAAATAGTTAGATTTGCAAGATTTGAAAAAGGTGAAGGCCTACAAAAAAGAGAAGAAAACTTTGCAGAAGAAGTAGCAAAACAAATTAAAGGTTAGTTAAAAAATTTTAATTATATTAAAGCTTAAATAGTAACACTAAATAAAAAATAGTATTATATTATTTCCTTAAGTTAATAGTATAATACTATTTTTATTGTTTAAATTACTTATATTTCAAGTTAATGACAACTATATTTCCAAACTGTTTCAAAAATATTACAAAATTATATAAAAAAACTTGTTAAAAAAAAAGTAATATGATATATTTATACTAAAATAAGCCAAATGAAAGGTGGGGAGTTTGTGATAGAAAAAAACGAAAGTATGGAAAATCCTGAAGAGCAAAAAGATATAGAAAATAATCAAGACGAAGGCAAAAAAACAGTTTTAGTTGTAGACGATGAAAAAAGAATTGTAGATATTTTAATATATAACTTACAAAAAGAAGGCTATCAAACTTTAGAAGCAAATGATGGAGAAGAAGCAATAAAAATTGCAACTGAAAAAAAGCCGGACCTTATTTTATTAGATATTATGCTTCCAAAAGTAGATGGACTAACTGTATGCAAAAGACTTAAAGCCATTCTAAATGTGCCTATACTAATATTATCTGCAAAAGACGAAGAAATAGATAAAATTTTAGGATTAGAACTAGGAGCAGATGACTACATTACTAAACCATTTAGCGTACGTGAGTTAATGGCAAGAGTAAAAGCAAACTTAAGGAAAGTTGAAGCTGCAAATTTAAATATAGAAAATGAGCAAGATGAACATAAGGAAGCTAATATTATTGAGCTAGGAGACCTAGTAATTAACCTAGATAAATTCGAAGCTAAAGTTAGAGGACAAGTAATAGACTTAACCTTAAGAGAATTCGAAGTTTTAAGATACTTAGCAAAACAACCAGGGCAAGTAGTAACTAGAGAAATTTTGCTAGAAAAAGTATGGGGATATGAATATTACGGTGATATAAGAACAGTAGATGTTACAGTTAGAAGAATAAGAGAAAAAATTGAAAAAGATACATCTGCGCCAAAAATACTAATTACAAAAAGAGGAGTTGGCTACTATTTAGCTAACCCTTAAGAGGATATTAAAATGATAAAAAATATACAAACGAAGATAATATTAATCTTTTTTACATTAGGTGTAGTTGTAATAAGTGCCATATCAATCTTTCATATTATAATGCTAGAACAAATAGCAAAACAGCCTGAGCAAACACAAGAAATATATGCATTAATAAAATCTCAAATTGCTCAAACTGGAGTAATTACAGCAATTGCTATTGGAGTATTTGCAATTATTACTTTGCTTGTGTGCTATTTTGTGTCAAAATCTGTTGTAAAACCAATTAACACATTAATACAAAATGCAGAAAAAATAGCAAAAGGTGAAGAAATAGAATTAAAAGAAACAGACAAGAAAAAAACGCAAATAGATGAATTAGTAAATGCTTTTAGTTTAATGACAAAAGAATTAAAGCAGAATTTAAACGAAATGGGAAAACAAAAAAAGCAAATAGAAACCATATTACTTCACATGACAGATGGAATTATTGCATTCGATATGGAAGGAAAAATTATTCATATAAATCCAGCAGCTATTGAACTACTAAACCTAAGTAAACAATCAGAAGACTTTAATGAAATATTTAGTAAATTAAAATTAGATATAAATCTAGAAAAAATAGTGTATTTAGAAAACTGGACAACATCTGAACAAAGGCTTAATATTGGAGAAAAATATGTTAATCTTCTTTTTGCACCATTTAAAGACGAAGATGATAAACCAGCAGGAGTAATTGTTGTAATTCAAGACATTACGGAACATGTAAAACTGGATAATATGCGAAAAGAATTTGTGGCAGATGTTTCTCATGAGCTAAAAACACCTATTACTTCTATAATGGGCTATGCCGATACCCTATTAGAAAGTGAATATGATAAAGAAATGCAAACTAAATTTCTAGAGGTTATTAGCTCAGAAGCAAGAAGAATGGCAAAACTTGTAACAGATTTATTAATACTTTCTAGATATGACAACAAAAAAATTGTAAAAGAAGAATCAGAATTTGATTTAGGCGACTTAACTAAAAAATGTATAGAAAGACTAAGATTTGAAATAGAAAAG
Source organism: uncultured Clostridia bacterium (assembly GCA_947589265.1). GTDB lineage: Bacteria > Bacillota > Clostridia > TANB77 > CAG-508 > CAG-273. Next base: position 3,866 of record CANQAI010000036.1, read on the forward strand.
AAATCACATAATATAGAATGTTTTGTTACAGCTAATGTTCCACCAGTACGTGCAGACAAATATGGAATAGAAAGAGTTATTTTGAATATCATTTCAAATGCTATCAAATATACAAAAGAAAATGGAACAATCAAAGTATATGTAGGCTTTGTATATAATGATGCATATATAAAAGTAATAGATAATGGAATTGGAATTCCAGAAAAAGATTTGTCTAGAATTTTTGAAAGATTTTATAGAGTAGATAAAGCAAGAACTCGTGAAATGGGAGGAACAGGACTTCGGACTTTCTATTGCAAAAGAAATATTAGACCAAAACAATGGAAGTATAGACATTAAAAGCGAAGTAGGAAAGGGTACAGAAGTAGTAATTAGAATTCCTGCAAAAAAATAGCAAATACTAAATTGAAAAATAAGATTAGAAAGAAGGAAAAAATAAAATCATGAACGATAGATTAAAAAATATATTGGAGTGGATTTTTTGTTTTGTTGTAGCATTTGTTTTAGCTGTTATAATTAAATACTTTGTAGGAACTCCAACAATAGTAAAACAAGAATCAATGGTTCCAACATTACAAGAAGGACAAAGACTTATTTTAAATAGATTGTTTAGAACAACACACCAAACTCCTAAAAGAGGAGACATTATCACATTTGAAGCACCTAGTAAAAAAAGCTATACAGTAGCAGAAGGAATTGACCCCGAAAGCCCTGTTGCCGTATATGAAAATGAACCAACAGGACTATGGTCAAAATTTAGCTATTATGTATTAGAAATAAATAAAGAAAGCTATATAAAAAGAGTCATAGCACTTCCAGGTGAACACGTAAAAATTGAAAATGGAAAAGTATATGTTAATGAAGAAGAACTACAAGAAGATTATCTACGAGAAGGCTTAGAAACGCCACAAAAAACAGGTAGTGGAAACATAGCATTTAGTGATTTTACAGTACCAGAAGGTTGCGTATTTGCTATGGGAGATAACAGAACTAGGTCTACAGACTGCAGAGAATTCGGCTGTATTCCAATAGGAAAAATAGAAAGCAAAGTATGGGTACGTTTTTGGCCTTTAAATTTATGGGGAAAAGTTTAAAATTAATTAATATAAACTAACTTAAAAAAGATGTTATAAAATTTATACAAAACAATAAGTGAAAGAATTAGGAGGCACTAAAAGTGGCTTTTGAAGACATAATAGGCAATGAAAAAATAAAACAACTATTAACAACATGGGTAATTGAAAACAATTTAGTTCATAGTTACCTATTTGTACGGAGAAAATGGAATTGGGAAAAAATTATTTGCCACAGAGTTCGCCAAAATGATACTTTGTATGCAAGAAAATAAAAGTGAATGTAAAACTTGCAAATCTTGTATACAATTTGCAAGTAATAACCATCCTGATTTTATGAAAATAGAACCAGAAGATGGCAAAACAATTAAAATAGAACAAATAAGATATATGCGGAGAAAAAATCGCAGAAAAGCCAATTACATCTTCAAAAAAAGTATATATTATTAATGACAGTGAAACTATGACAAGAGAAGCTTCAAATGCCTTACTAAAAACATTAGAAGAACCACCAGAATATGCAATAATTATTCTAATAACATCTAATGAAAGTAAACTACTTGCAACAATAAAATCACGTTGTATGAGAGTTAACTTTATTCCAATTCCAGATGAACAAATTACAAATTACTTAAAACAAAAAGGATTAAGTGAAAATATTACAGAGACAATGACGAAAGCTTGTAATCGGGAGTATAGGAAAAGCACTTAAAATAGGAGAAGAAAAAGAAAAATATATTCAAATAGAAGAACTAGTGCAAAATATAAAAAAGCAAGATATTACCGAAATATGGAAAAATGCACAAGTTTTATATGAGGCAAAAGAAAATATTATTCCATTACTAGAATATATGATAATAATACTTTATGAATTATTAAAAAAAGAAAACAAAATATGTTATGCAAATGGAATACAAATAATAGAACAAACAAAACAAAGAATTTTAGCAAATTCCAATTATGATATGTCAATTGACAATATGTTATTAAAATTATGGGAGGAATTATTTTGAAAAATATCATAGGAGTTAGATTTAGAAAACCAGGAAAAGTATATTTTTTTGACCCAGAAGATTTAGAAATAAAAAAACAAGATAAAGTAATAGTAGAAACAACTATGGGCCAAGAAATAGGAGAAGTAGTAATTGCAAAAAAAACAATTATGGAAGAAAACTTAGCTACTCCTCTAAAAAAAGTTCTTCGTGTTGCAACACCAAAAGATATAAAACATGACGAAGAAAATAGGCAGAAAGAAAAAGAAGCTTTTAAAATTTGTGAGGAAAAAATAAAAAAATATAAATTAGACATGAACTTAACAGAAGTAGAATATAAATTTGATAATAGCAAAATTTTATTTTATTTCACAGCAGATGGTAGAATAGACTTTAGAGAACTAGTAAAAGAATTAGCAGCAATTTTTAAAACAAGAATAGAACTAAGACAAATTGGAGTAAGAGATGAAGTAAAAAGAATAGGTGGAAATGGAGTTTGTGGAAGGGAACTTTGCTGTTGTTCTTTTTTAGGAAATTTCGAAACAGTGTCTATAAAAATGGCAAAAGAACAAAATGTTTCACTAAATCCATCTAAAATATCTGGAAATTGTGGAAGACTTATGTGTTGCTTGAAATATGAGCAAGAAGTATATGAAGACAAATTGCAAAGGCTTCCTAAAATAGGTGCTATTGTAAAAACAGAAGATGGTCAAGGAACAGTTGAATCAATTGAAACCTTAAAAGAAATTATAAGAGTAAAATTTAAAGATGGAGAAGATACATTTTACAAAAAATATCCAGCATCAGAAGTTAAAATTATTAAAAATATAGGTAAAGAAGAAATTAATCCAGAAGAAAAAGAACATGAAAAAGAACTACAGGAACTAGAAAAGTTAGAAAAATTAGATAAAGCAAATGAAGAAGATATTTAAGCAATACAAAACGTAGCATTGAAAGGTGGTGAAAAATATGGCATATAAAATTACAGAAAAATGTATTGGATGTGGAGCATGTGCTGCAAATTGCCCTGTAAGTTGCATTAAACAAGGAGACAGCAGATATGAAATAGACCAAAATTCTTGTATAGGTTGTGGAACTTGTGCAGGAGTTTGCCCAGTTGGAGCACCAGAGCCAGATAATGATTAATTATAAAACTTTTTATACATTAAAACAATCAAAAATATGGTAAAAATTGGCAAAACAAAATAAAGCTAATAAATTGACTGCCATAAAAAATAGGACTATAATTATATTATAAGTGAAAAGAAATTTCCACTTATAAAATTATCATTGCAATTCATCAAGATGGATAACATTATATAAATAATTAAGCCATCTGATGTTGCAAACTACTCTTAATATTATAAAGGGATAAACTAAATGTTCTCCACTCTTTATAATAGCTAAAAGGTGTGATTTTCATCACACCTTTTTAGTTTGCCATAAAATGCCGTAATAAAAAATATAAATAAAAAACATATAAATATAATATTAATTTTCTTGACATCAAAATCATTTAAGAATAAAATAAATCTGTAAAAATGAAAAGGAGGTAAATCTACCTATGAAAGATTTAATTGAAATTAGATGGCATGGTAGAGGTGGTCAAGGTGCAAAAACAGCTTCACTTTTGCTAGCAGATGCTGCTTTTAACACCGGGAAATATATTCAAGGCTTTCCTGAATATGGTCCAGAAAGAATGGGAGCTCCTATTACTGCCTATAACCGTATTAGTAATGAGCCAATTCGTATTCATAGCAATATTTACGAGCCAGATTATGTAGTAGTAGTTGATGATACTTTACTTGAATCAGTTGATGTAACAGCAGGCTTAAAAGAAGATGGAGCTATTATTATTAATACAACTAAAACTAAAGATGAAATAAAAAAAATATTATCAAACTATCATGGTAGTATTTATACTATTGATGCTAGAAAGATATCAATAGAAGCACTTGGCAAATATTTTCCAAATACACCAATGCTTGCAGCTATTGTTAAAGTTTCAGGAATTATGGACGAAAAGCAATTTTTAGAAGACATGAAAGGTTCTTTTGCTCATAAATTTGCTAAAAAGCCAGAAGTAATTGATGGAAATATGAAAGCATTAGAACTTGCATTAGCTGAAATTAAATAATACAAAAAGTGAAGATTTATTAATTTAATATCTGTCCTAAAAACAACAAAGTGTCGCTTAAAGAAATGTTCCTAAAGCGATAGAAAGGAGTCTAAAAATGATTAATAAAAATACCCCAGCATCTGAAATGACAATTGGTGGAAACATATACGAATCTGGTAATGCTTTAGAATTCAAAACAGGAGACTGGAGAAGCATTAAACCTGTTTATTTAAGTGAAAAATGTACACAATGTGGTTTATGTTTTCCTGTTTGCCCTGAAGATGCTATTCCAGTAAATAAAGAAGGAAAACGTGAAGATTTTAATTTTGATTATTGCAAAGGTTGTGGTGTATGTGCAAAAGTATGCCCTTTCAAAGCAATTGAAATGGTAGATGAAGGAGGTAAATAAATATGGGAATAAGAGAAAGATTAAGTGGAAATGAAGCAGCTGCTACTGCAATGAAACAAATTAACCCTGATGTTGTTGCAGCATTTCCAATTACACCTTCTACTGAAATACCTCAGTATTTTTCTACTTTTGTTAGTAACGGAGTTGTTGATACTGAATTTGTTGCAGTAGAAAGTGAACATAGCGCTATGAGTGCTTGTATTGGTGCAGAAGCTGCAGGAGCAAGAGCTATGACAGCTACTTCTGCAAATGGGTTGTCTTATATGTGGGAAATGATTTACATTGCTTCTAGTTTAAGACTTCCAATTGTTATGAGTTTAGTTAACCGTGCTGTATCTGGCCCATTAAACATTCACAATGACCATTCAGATGCAATGGGAGTTCGTGATAGTGGCTGGATAATGTTATTTTCTGAAAATAACCAAGAAGCTTATGATAACTTAATTATGGCACACCGTATAGCAGAAAATAAAGATGTTTTACTACCTTTAATGGTTTGCCAAGATGGATTTATAACATCTCATTCTATTGAAAATATAGAATTAATTGAAGATGATAAAGTAAAAGAATTTATAGGAACATATAAACCAGAGCATTATTTACTAAACCCACAAGAGCAAATGGCAGTTGGCCCACTAGATGTTCAGCATTATTTATTTGAACATAAATACCAACAAGCTGAAGCTATGAGAAACGCTAAAAAAGTAATACTTGAAGTTGCAAAAGATTTTGAAAAAATGACTGGAAGGAAATATTCATTTTTTGAAGAATATAAGATGGAAGATGCCGAAATTGCAGTTGTTTGTATGAACTCAACTGCTGGAACTACTAAAGTAGTTGTAGACAACCTAAGAAATCAGGGCATTAAAGCAGGTATGGTTAAAGTTCGTGTATTTAGACCATTCCCTGCAGAAGAAATAGCTGAGGCTCTTGGAAATTTAAAAGCATTAGCAATTATGGATAAAGCAGATTCTTTAAATGCTGCAGGTGGAGCTTTATTTGAAGATGTTACTTCTAGCTTGTATGTTGCAAAAAAACAAGTTCCTGCTGTTAGTTATGTATATGGCATTGGAGGTAGAGATACTACTTCTAAAGACATTGAAGAGGTATATAGTTATTTACAAGATGTTGCAAAAACAGGTAATATAGATAATCCTTATCGATATGTAGGATTAAGAAAGTAAGAAAGGAGAATGAAAAATGGCATATAATTTGAAAGAAGTTATGGCAAATAGGCCATCTAGATTTACAGCTCGGTCATAGGATGTGTGCTGGCTGTGGAGCTCCTCCTATTGCAAGAATGATTTTAAGAGCTTTAAAGCCAGAAGACCATGCAGTTATTAGCAATGCTACTGGTTGTATGGAGGTTTCTACTTTTATGTATCCATATACAGCATGGACAGATTCTTATATACATAGTGCATTTGAAAATGCTGCTTCTACCTGTGCAGGAGCAGAAGCTGCTTATAAAGCAATGAAAAGACAAGGAAAACTTCCTGAAAATCAAACAGTAAAATTTATTACTTTTGGTGGTGATGGTGGTACTTATGATATAGGACTTCAAGCCCTTTCTGGAGCTATGGAAAGAGGACATGATATGGTTTATGTATGTTATGATAATGGAGCATATATGAACACTGGAATTCAACGTTCTTCTGCAACACCTAAATTTGCAGATACTACTACATCTCCTGCAGGCAGTGTAATTCCAGGAAAAATGCAATCTAGAAAAGATTTAACAGAAGTTATGGCTTCACACCATTTACCTTATGTTGCACAAACTATTGGTTATATGAATTTTAAAGATTTGTATGAAAAAGCTGAAAAAGCAATCTACACAGAAGGCCCATGCTTTTTAAATGTATTATCTCCTTGCCCAAGAGGTTGGGGATACCCAACAGACATGTTAATGGAAATTAATAAACTAGCTGTTGAAACATGCTACTGGCCTTTATATGAAATAGAAAATGGAAAATATAAAATCACATATAAGCCAGCTAACAAGCTTCCAATTGAAGAATTCTTAAGACCTCAAAAAAGATTTAAACATATGTTTAAACCAGGCAATGAGTGGATGATTGAAGAATTCCAAAAAGAAGTAGATAAACGTTGGGAAGCACTTTTAGCATTAGAAGAAATGAGTAATAAAGAGCTATAATTTTATAGCTCTTTTTTATATTAGAGCATATTTTGGCAAAAATAAAAAAATAATTTGTAAAAAAACAAAAAAATGGATATAATAAAAACGCAAAAAGAAAGGAAAAAGTTAATGTTAGAAATTACTAAAATTGCCAATAAAATAAAAAAAGCAGGTGGAACATTATATTTAGTAGGTGGAGCAATACGAAACAAAGCTTTAGATTTGCCAATAACAGATGAAGATTACTGCGTTACTGGATTTACAAAAGAAAAATTTCAAAAAATTTTTCCAGAAGCAAAAATTCAAGGTAAAGACTTCCCTGTTTTTATTATAAAAAATAAAGAATTTGCGTTAGCACGAAAAGAAAGAAAAAGTGGAATAGGGCATAAAGCATTTGAATTTGTAGTAGATGAAAATATTACAATTGAAGAAGACTTAGCAAGAAGAGATTTAAGCATAAATAGTATTGCACAAAATGTATTAACTAAAGAAATAATAGACCCATTTAACGGTATGCAAGATATAAAAAATAGAATTTTAAGAAATACCACAGATGCTTTTAAAGAAGACCCACTAAGAGTTTACCGTACAGCAAGATTTGCAGCAACTCTTGAGTTTCAAGTAGAAGAACGAACAATTCAATTAATGCATTCCCTAAAAGAAGAATTAAATACTTTGTCAAAAGAACGAGTATTTATAGAATTTAAAAAAGCGCTAGCAAGCAGCAAACCATCAATATTTTTTGAAGTTTTAAAAAAAGCCGAAGTATTAGATGTTCACTTTAAAGAAATATTCAATCTAATAGGAAAAACTCAACCAGAAAAGTACCATCCTGAAGGAGATAGCTATAACCACACAATGATTGTAGTAGATAATAGTGCGATTTTAACAAACAACTTAGAGGTTAGATTTAGCTGTTTAGCACACGACTTTGGAAAAGGAACTACCCCAAAAAACATCTTGCCACATCACTATGCACATGACTCAAGAGGAGTGCAACTAGTAAAAGATTTCGCAAACAGAATAGGACTTCCAAACTCATGGGTAAAATGTGGAATAACAGCTTGTAAATGGCACATGAAAGCCGGAATTTTCGAACAAATGACACCATCTAAAAAAATAGATTTAATAGAAAATGTTTCAGCATCTAATTTAGGATTAGAAGGTTTAAAAATAGTTGTAGCATGTGATAAATCAAGAAATAACGTAAAAGAAACGTTAAATTCAGTTACATTTGAAAAAATTGGAATAGAATGCTTATCAAATATAAATGGAAAATATATAAAAGAAAAATATCCAGATATTACAGGAGAAGAATTTAGGCAAAAACTACACGAAGAAAGAGTTAAATGGCTTAAAAATATGCAATAAATTTAATATGCATTTTTCTTATAATAAAGCCAAAATAATTGACAATAAAAATATTTTAAATTATTATATAAACAAAGTAATATACTATAAAAAATATTAAAGTAGAGTATTTTTTATTAATTAACATTAAATTTTTCTTATGCAATCATTTATTTAATGTAAACAAAATTATAAAATTGATTGCAAATATATGTTATATGAGGAACTCAAATGAAAAATTATTTAAAAAGAGAAAATGGGTCAATGGCAGTTTATGCTATAACTACTATTTTTGTATTTATATTTGCATTAAGTGCAATTTACTATAGCGCAGTAAGCATAAGAAAAATGCAACTAAAAACAATGCCAAAAATAAAAGAAGTATATGAGCAATACTTAAGCAATAAATATGAAATTTATGAAGCAGAAGTAGAAAAAAGAAGAGACAAAGTAGCCCCAACAATAAGCATATCATTAAGTGCACAAACCGTTAAAGTAGGAACAAACGTAACTGCAACAATAACTATAAACGATAATATAGATAGATTAGATACTAATAATTGTTCTTACACCTGTAGTAGTAATGGCCGGAACATACTCAAGTGGAGCACTTACTAAAGGAACAAATACTGTAACAATAAGCTGCAGTACTGCTGGAACTTATACTATAACTGCAAATGCATCGGACTTAGATAAAAATTCTTCACAAAGTAGTTCAACTATAACAGTAACTAATTAACAAAAAATAAGAATATAATTTAAAATTAGCTCAAATTTACAATATAAAAGCACAATTTTATTTATATTCTTACTTTTAATATTTTTTACCTTAAACATTGATTTTTGACTAATTTTCATATATAATATAACTGTTCAAAATTGCATTTTTAAAAACACATTACTACCCAAATTTAAGGAGGAAAAAACATGGGAGAAGTTATAGTTATTACATCAGGAAAAGGGGGAGTAGGAAA
>CANQAI010000037.1 GCA_947589265.1 uncultured Clostridia bacterium
CAGAAAAAACCAAAGAAGCAGATAAAAAAGAGCAAGAAGATTTAGATAGCCTAGTAGGAATAATAGATGAGGCAGTAAATGGAAAAGACCCAGAGACACTAAAAGAAGCATTAGAAAAGCAAAAATATTTCTCATACACAACAAAATATGATGAAGAAGGAAATAAAATAGAAGAAGATAGCGAAAACCCTACGAAGACGCCAGCAATAACTATCCCAGCAGGATTTAAAGTAGCAGAAGGTAGTGACATAGAAGAGGGCATAGTAATATCAGATAGAGATGGAAATGAATTTGTGTGGGTGCCCTGTGAAAAGACTGAGTATGTAGAACATACATACACAGGAGATGCTGGCTGGAATACGAGTACTTATGGAGAATATAAAGATTGGACAGGAGATCCAAGTCAGGAAAATGAAAATAAAGCAAGTGTAGAAAAGTATGGAGGTTTTTATATAGCAAGATATGAGGCAGGAGTGCCAAGTGATGCTAGCTTTTATGTACCAGCTACTGAAAGTGGTAGTAAAACTTATGCTACAAATAAAAATGTAAACACATATGCTCCAGTAAGTAAAAAGGGAATGCAAGCATGGAATTATATAAGCCAAACAAATGCCAAGACAGTATCAGAAAAAATGTATGTTGGAAGTAGATCAGTAGTAAGCAGGCTAGTAGACGGAATCGCTTGGGATAGGACAGTAGAGTGGATAGCAGAAGATGAAAATCTTTCTGATGTAGTAAAGAAAGATAGTACAACCAAAGGCAATTATGCTAATAATAACAATAGTAGCAAAATAACAACAAGTAGTTCGATATTATGGGCAGAACACCTATATAAATATGAACAAATAGATGGGAAAAATGTAGATATAGGGTGGTGCCCAGCAAAAATATATCGATATGATGCTCAGTTTACCTCTGGATATAGTGCCAATTGGACAAACCTAACAGATGCAGACCAAAAGTACAGCAACTATGTAAGCAATGGATTTAAATATCGCCATGATGTTGAAATGGCGACAGGGGCAAGTGATAGTACAAAACTAAAAAACATATATGACCTAGGAGGCAATATGCAGGAATGGACAACAGAAAGAGGAAGCCACAAAACAACAGATGACAATACAACAACATATGGTGAAAAGACACATGCCGTTCTCCGTGGTGGTAGCTTCCATCATAGTGGTAGTAGTGCCACCGTTGCTTTACGTGAAGGACATTTTGTTGTAAGTGGTACTAGCCCTGACGTCAGTTTTCGCGTCGTGCTTTATGTAAAGAAATGAAAATTAAAATAAAAATATTAATTTTAATATAAAAGTTGAATAAACTATTAAACAATTAAATAAGCTAATTATGTATTCTATAAAAAGAGAATATTTTATTATATAAATAATAAAATCATTCTCTTTTCTATTTAAGTAGAAAAATACATACCGTCAAATGAAAACTTAAATTTAATTATATTTATCAAATATCTGCATAAATAAAAAAATACTTGCAAAATATAAAAAAGTAGGCTATCATACTATATGATTTATACTTTCAAATAAAAAGGAGGAAGTAATGGCAAATAAGTTAATTATTGTAGAATCCCCTGCAAAGGCAAATACTATAAAAAAATTTTTAGGTGGAAGCACAAAAGTAATAGCATCAATGGGACATATTAGAGACCTACCAAAGTCTAAAATGGGAATAAACATAGAAAGGGACTTTGAGCCAGAATATATTAATATTCGTGGAAAAGGAGAACTAATAAAACAGCTAAAAAAAGAAGCCTCAAATGCAAAAGAAGTATATTTAGCAACCGACCCTGACCGTGAAGGAGAAGCAATAGCTTGGCATTTAGCACATATTTTAGGAATACCAATAAATAGTGACTGCAGAGTCACATTTAACGAAATCACAGAGGAAACAGTAAAAGAATCAATTAAAAAACCTAGAAAAATAGATATGAACTTAACAGATGCTCAGCAAGCCAGACGTGTATTAGATAGAATAGTTGGTTATAAAATAAGTCCTGTATTATGGAAAAAAGTAAAAAGAGGACTATCAGCAGGTAGAGTTCAATCTGTTGCAGTTAAACTAATAGTAGATAGAGAAGAAGAAATAGAACATTTTATTCCAGAAGAATATTGGAACATATATGCAACACTTACCGAAACCAATTCTAAAAAAGACTTTTTAGCGACATTCTATGGAAAAAAAGGAAAAAAACAAGAACTTCACACTAAAGAAGAAGTAAATGAAATATTAAATAAAATTGAAAAAGGAAAATACATTGTTTCAAATGTAAAAAAGGGAGAAAAGAAAAGAACGCCAGCACCACCATTTACAACAAGCACAATGCAACAAGAAGCATCTAGAAAACTAGGCTTCACATTAAAGAAAACAATGTCTGTTGCCCAAGGACTTTATGAAGGCGTTTCAGTAGGTGAACGTGGAACAGTAGGTTTAATCACTTATATGAGAACAGACTCAACTAGAATATCAGAAGAGGCAAGAGCATCTGCAAAAAGATATATTACTAAAGTTTATGGTAATAGCTACTATGAAAATCGCTATTACAAAACAAAGCAAAATGCTCAAGATGCACACGAAGCTATAAGACCAACCTATGTAGATTTAACTCCAGAATTAGTAAAAGGCCATTTAACTTCAGACCAATACAAATTATATCGTTTAATATATAACAGATTTATTGCAAGTCAAATGGCACAAGCAGTTTATGACACTATCACAGCAGAAATAAATGTAGAAGATTATGAATTTAGAGCAAATGGCCAAACCCTAAAATTCAAGGGATTTATGACCTTATATGTAGAAACCTTAGATAACGAAAAGGAAGAAGACGAAGAAAACTCTATTCCTGAACTAACTGCTGGCCAAGAATTAGCTAAGAAAAAGTTAGAACCAAAGCAAAGCTTTACACAACCACCTGCAAGGTACACAGAAGCAAGCCTAGTAAAGGCACTAGAAGAAAAAGGAATAGGTAGGCCAAGTACTTATTCACCAACTATTACAACAATATTAGAAAGAAGATATATTCAAAAAGAACAAAAACAATTAGTGCCAACAGAACTAGGCAAAATAGTAAATGGATTATTAGTAGAAAATTTTGCAGATGTTATAAATGTAGAATTTACTGCCAAAATAGAAGAAGAATTTGATGAAATAGCAGAAGGAAAACAAAACTGGAAACAAATCATTCGTACATTTTATGGACCATTTGAAAAAGAAGTAGAAAAAGTGGAAAAAGAGCTAGAACACGTACAACTAGTAGATGAAGTATCAGATGTAAAATGTGAAAAATGTGGAAGAATGATGGTATACAAATATGGAAAATATGGAAAATTCTTAGCATGCCCTGGCTACCCTGAATGCAAAAATACAAAACCAATAGTAGAAACAGTCAATGTACCTTGCCCAGTATGTGGAGGTGCAGTTCAAGTTAGGAAAACAAAAAGAGGAAAAAAATACTATATTTGTGAAAACAATCCAAAATCATGTGAATATATTTCATGGAATGCACCAAAAAAAGGAGAAGCATGGTCTAAAGAGAAAGCTTCTACAACATCTAAGAAAAAAACCACTAAAACATCTAAAAGGAAAACATCTAAAACAAAAGCATCTAAAGCAAAAACCTCTAAAACAAAAAAGAATTAATTGCTACAACAAAAAAGAATTAATCCATTGCAAAATTCAAGCTTCTATGATATAATTTTTACTTAGTAAAAATCTGGAGGCAAGAACATGTTAAATAATCAAAACGAAATTAGAGAAAAGGAAAATCATAGAGTATTTAAGCAATTATTAAACAATTTTGCAGAGCAACAAAATAAGGAAACACAAACAAACGAAGAAGAATATGCAAAAAATGTTCAAATCATTCCTAAAATTTTTTACAATGAATTTACAAAGCAGCTAAAAGTAGAATTTAGAATTGGTGATAAGCAATTATATAAAATAAAAAATCTACCAGAATTTTATGAAAGAATGTTAAATAAAGGAACATATAAATACGGAAATAAGTTAAACTTACTTCATCAAGAAGAGTCATTTACAGAAGACTCTATTCCAATTCTTAAATTTCTACTAAAATATGCCGAAATTATGAAATATCAAAATGAAGTAATGAGTGAATATAGCTATTACACTAAAAACTTTGTACCAGATAGTATTTTAATTTCAAATACTGGCTTAGATGACTTTTTCGACAGTTTGGAAGGAAAAAAAGTATTATTCCAAAAAACAGACAAGGAAAAGGCAATTTATTTTTCAAAAGAAGAGCCAAATATAATATTTGAAATTAGTCAAATAAATAATAAATTCAAGATTACTTGCAATATAGACATATTTGGATATGACATTTTACAAGGAAAAGAATATAATTATTTATTACTTGAAAATGCAATTTATCGTTGCAACGAAGAATTTAAACAAACAACATTAAAATTATTAGAAGTACTACGCAAAAATTATACAAATGAAATTATAATGGATGAATTAGAGTTAACTAGCTTTTTTGCAATAATTGCACCAAAAATGGGGAACAAAATAATTACAGAAAAGCTTTCAAATAGCATAAAAGAAAAATGTATTCCAAAAAAATTAGGAGTAAAAATTTATCTAGACTATGATGCACATAGCAACATAACAGCAGAAGTTAAATTCTGCTATGAAGATAAAGAAATAAATCCATTTATAAAAACTAATACAAATTTTGCAAGAAATCTTGCATTAGAAAATGAAGCATTAAATAACTTCATACAAACTGGATTTTTATTAGATAAAGCAAAAGCAAGACTTGTTTTAGCAGATGAAGAAAAAATATATTCATTTCTATCAGAAGAAATTGAAAGCTATATGAAAAAATATGAAATCCTAGCAACAGATAGCTTCAGAAAAAAGCAAATCCATTCTTTCCAAATGAAATCCATTGGAGTAAAAGTAGAAAATCACTTATTAGAAATAGACTTATCTCAAATTGGAATAGATTTATCAGAACTAAATCAAATACTTCAAAAATATAGATTAAAGAAAAAATTCCATAGGTTAAAAGATGGAAGTTATATAAAACTAGACGAAAATGAAAATATACAATTTTTAGAAGACTTAACCTTTAATCTAGATATAAACTATTCTGACTGGAAAAATGGTATTATTAGCATGCCAAGTTATAGAAGTTTATACTTAGAAAAAATGTTAAAAAATCTAAAAAATGTAGAAATAAAAGCAGACGAAAAATATCAAACAATAATACATAAATTACAAGAGAACCCAACTACTACTGATATAGAAGTGCCAGAAAATATAAATGCACAAATGAGATTATATCAAAAAGTAGGATATAAATGGCTAAAATTATTAGATAGTTATGAATTCGGTGGAATTTTAGCAGATGATATGGGACTTCGGAAAAACCCTTCAATTGTTAGCAGTTATTTTATCCTATGTAAATGAAGAAGGCCAAAACGCCAAACCATCTTTAGTAGTTTGCCCAAGTTCTCTTACATTAAACTGGTTAGGAGAATGTAACAAATTTACTCCTAGCCTAAAAGCATGTGTAATTAGTGGAAGTGCACAAGAAAGAGAAAAGAAAATATCTAAAATAGAAAGCTATAATTTAGTAATTACATCATATGACTCATTAAAAAGAGACATTGAATTTTATGCACAAAAAGCATATCAGTTTAAATATATGATAGCAGATGAAGCACAATATATAAAAAATAATAATACACAAAATGCAAAAGCAATTAAGCAAATTATGGCTACATCAAGATTTGCATCAACTGGTACACCTATTGAAAACTCACTTTCAGAGTTATGGTCAATTTTTGACTATATAATGCCAGGATATTTATTTAAATATCGCAAATTTAAAGAATTATATGAAACGCCTATTGTAAAAGACAATAACCAAGCAAGAATGAATGCCTTAAAAAAAATGATAGAACCATTTATTTTAAGAAGAATAAAAAAAGAAGTATTAACAGAACTTCCAGATAAGACAGTCACAGTATTATATAATGAAATGCAAGAAGAACAAGAAAAAGTATACTTATCATATTTAGCTAAATCTAAAAAAGAAGTAGCAGAAGAAATAAAAATAAATGGATTTGAAAATAGTCAAATTAAAATTTTGGCATTACTTATGAGACTAAGGCAAATATGTTGCCACCCAAGCTTATTTTTAGAAAACTATAATGGTGAAAGTAGTAAGCTTTCGCAATGTATAGAAGTTATGAAAGATGCTATTGCAAGTGGCCATAAAATTTTGCTATTTTCAGGTTATACATCAATGCTTGAATTAATAGAAAAAGAAATAAAAAATAAAGGAATACCCTACCTAAAGCTAACTGGACAAACAAAAGTCGCAGATAGAATAAACTTAGTAGATAAATTTAATGAAGATGAAAATATAAAAGTATTTTTAATTTCCTTAAAAGCAGGTGGAACTGGCTTAAACTTAACAGGTGCAGATATGGTAATACACTATGACCCATGGTGGAATGTATCTTCTGAAAACCAAGCAACAGATAGAACTTATAGAATAGGACAAAAAAACAATGTACAAGTATACAAACTAATTACCAAAAATTCAATAGAAGAAAAAATTTATGAACTTCAGCAAAAAAAGTCCAAACTTATTAATAATATGTTATCTACACAAAGTACATTTATTAATCAATTATCAAAAGAAGATATTATGGAACTGTTTGGATAAAATTATAACATTACTCGTTAAAATGGAAGGAGACTATTAAAAAGCAAAATGAAAGATTATATAAGTGTAATTGGTGGAGGGTTAGCTGGGTCAGAAGCAACATACCAAATTGCAAAAAAAGGAATAAAAGTAAAACTTTATGAAATGAAACCGGTTAAATACTCACCAGCACATAGCAACACTAACTTAGCAGAAATTGTTTGCAGTAATTCATTAAAATCAAATTTACATACAAATGCATGTGGACTATTAAAAGAAGAATTAAGATTATTAGATTCTCTTTTAATTCGTATTGCAGATGAAACAAAAGTGCCAGCAGGACAAGCGTTAGCAGTAGACCGTGAGCAATTTTCTAAAAGAGTAACACAAGAATTAGAAAAAATGGAAAGCGTAGAAATCATAAGAAAAGAAGTTGGAGTTGAAGACAATATAAAAGATTTTGCAAAAATAATAGAAGATGGAATAGTAATAATTGCAACAGGACCACTTACATCAGAAGGCTTATCAAAACAAATAACAAAACTAACAGGCCAAGATAAATTATACTTTTATGATGCAGCAGCACCAATTATAGAAAAAGACTCTATAAATATGAACATTGCCTTTTGGGGAAATCGCTATGAACAAGAAAGGCAAAAAGAAGAAAGTATAGAAGAATGGGAAGAAAGAATAAGTAAAATACCTAAAGAAGGCTATATAAATCTTCCAATGAATAAAGAAGAATATGAAGCTTTTTACACAGAACTTATAAATGCACAAGTAGTTACTTTGCACGAATTTGAAAAAAAAGAAATTTTTGAAGGATGTATGCCAATTGAAATAATGGCTAAAAGGGGAATAGATACCTTAAGGTTTGGACCACTAAAACCGGTAGGCTTTACAGATAAAAGAACAGGCTCAAGACCTTATGCTGTTATACAATTAAGGCAAGACAATAGCAGTGGAAACTTATTTAATATGGTAGGCTTCCAAACGAACTTAAAATTTGGTGAACAACAACGAGTATTTCAAATGATACCAGGCCTAGAGAATGCAAGCTTTGCAAAATATGGAGTAATGCATAGAAACACATATGTAAATTCCACAGAACTATTAGATAATACATATCAAATGAAAAAAAACAAAAATATATATTTTGCAGGCCAAATAACAGGAGTAGAAGGATATGTTGAATCTATTTCTTCAGGCTTAGTTGCAGGCCTAAACGCAGTAAAACAATTTAATGAATTAAATAAGATTATATTTCCAGAAACAACTATTATAGGAGCTTTAGCAAAGTACATTTCTACTACAAATACAGAATTTCAGCCAATGAATGCTAATTTTGGTATTCTGCC
Organism: uncultured Clostridia bacterium; assembly: GCA_947589265.1. GTDB lineage: Bacteria > Bacillota > Clostridia > TANB77 > CAG-508 > CAG-273. Next base: position 8,062 of record CANQAI010000037.1, read on the forward strand.
AGAATTATCTGAAAAAATAAAAGACAAAAAATTACGATATACAAAATTAGCAGATAGATCACTTCAGGATTTAAAAAAATTGTTATAAAGTGATGGAATAAATAGCTAAAAATTAAGAATTAGTCTTTAGAAATATTACAAAATAATAACAATTAAATTAAGTTTTTGTTACAAACCACACAAATACATCAATATATAGTAAAATAAAGAAAAATAGATTTACTATTTGCAAAAAAATAAATAGGGGAGCTATCAAAACATGACTATTTCAACAAATATCAGACAAATAAACATAATATGTTGCAAAAACACAAAAAATGTGCTATAATAGACATATATTGGAAAAAATAGGAGGAAAACATGGATAATAAAGAAGAAAGAATAAATATTGAGGAGTTAAGACAAGAATTACAACAAAGACTAGATAGTATTTCATTAGAAGATATTCAAATTACAGATACTAGCTATATGGATGACGTTCCTGGTGCAGCTAGAGATATGAGAAATAAAAAGCCTGCTCAAAAAACATATAGCAATGATTTAGAAGGTGAACTACTTCAAAGACTTGATGAATCAGGAGATTTTAAAACAAGACTAGAATTAATTGAAAGAATAAAACAAGAACGTGAAAGAAAATTAATAGAAAAAGCAAAAAAGGAACAAAGAGAACAAAAAGAACAAGCCGTTAAATCAGAATTTGTTTCAGAATTAAAAGAAAAAAGAGATGAACTTGGTAAACAAATATCAGTATTAGACCAAAAAATCTTAAAATTAAAAGATGGAATATCAGCAACTGAAAAACAAGTAGAAGAACAAAGAAAAATTGTTAGTAAAGGTGCTAAAATTGTAGGTGAAAAAGTATATAAAGCAGCTGAAAGTGAAGTTAACAGAAATAGTAGAGGCATAAATATGAGACTTGACAAAATAAGAAAACTAGAAAAACAAGCACTAGAAGCACAAGAAGATTACAATTCTTTAGACTCTTACATAAGTGAAATAGAAGAAAATGCTGAGGAAAAAACACAAGCAAATACTAAAAAAAGTAAATCAGAACAAGAAGAACAAAAACAAAGAGCAGCTCAAGAAGATGAAATGTGGGAAGAGTATAGAAAAGAAGATCCTAATGCTGCTAAAATAAAGGAATTAGAAGAAAATAATAGTTGGGCAATTCATAATCTTGAAGAACTAGCTAAAGAAAAAGAAATAAAAAAACAAACTGAGGCAGAAATAAAAGCATACAATGAAGAACAAGATAAAGCTATACAAGATGCTACCAAAGCACAAACTGCAACAGAGCAATCACAAAGAGGGAAAGGAGTAACAAAGCCAGCTCCAACACCAACACCAAAAACAGGCCCAACACCAGCTCCAACACCAAAGCCAGCACCAAAAACAGATACAGCACCAACACCAGCTCCAACAAAACCTACTACTCCATTAGGAAAAGATACTAATCAAAAAGGAAATTCTATAAGTGGAGTAAAATTTTACATAGAAAATGGTGAACCAGTATATAAAGTACTTATTAATACTGATGAAGGAGTAAAATATCTTAGATATGTTGGCTGGGAACATATTAGCGTATCAAAATCAAGTCTATATCAGAAGTATATAGACGTAGTAGATGACCCAGATAAATGCTACGACCAAAATATAGCAACCTTACTATCACATACAGATAAAGTGTTTGGTACAGATGGCTTAAAAAGTTACATAAAATTATTACAATTATATGATGAAAAAGACATAGAAAACATAAATTTAGACATAGACTATGATTTTAGTAATTTATATACAGTATCAAAAGAAAATAAACCTATAGTAAAATATGTTAAAAAGATAGCAAAAGAGAACGCTAAATTAGGACGAGTTTATTATGAAAAGGCTCCAAATTTCTTACAAAAAATGTGGAAAAGAATTAAAGACTTAAGACTAAGTCTGCCAAGTGCCAATAAAGAACAAAATAGTGACGCATATATGGGCAAATTAATAAAACCTGAACCACAACCTCAATCACAAGAAGAAAGAATAGTTGAAGCCTTAAGATCAGGAGTTGGAGACCCAGAATTTAATCTTGAAGAATTTGCAAAAGCTTATGAAATATCTCCAGAAGAAGTAAAAAAATATATGGAAGATCCTAAAATTATGGGAAAAACAGACAAAAATAGATTATTTAGATTAAGACAAAGAAATACTAAAGGAAAGACTAAAGCAACTAGCCAATCCCCAGAACAAAAAGAACAGCCAATAGTTATACAAGAAGGACAAGAAGAAATAGAAAAATAATATAAAATAAACTTAGCAATTTATCTTGACTTTTAGCAATAAAAATGATAAAATATTAACCACTAGTGTAAAATACGCAAATTGTGTATTTCCCTAGTGGTTAATTTATTTAATTAACATTTATATTACAAATTTATTACAAAGAAAGAGGTGAAATTTAAGTGCCAACAATTAACCAATTAGTAAGAAAAGGAAGAAAAAGCTCTAGCGACAAATCAAAAGCACCAGCATTACAACATGGTTACAACTCTATGAACAAAAAAGTAACTAACAGAAGATCACCACAAAAAAGAGGTGTATGTACTGTTGTAAAAACTGTAACACCTAAAAAGCCAAACTCAGCTTTAAGAAAAGTAGCCAGAGTAAGATTATCTAATGGATATGAAGTAACTTCATATATTCCTGGTATTGGACACAACCTACAAGAGCACAGTGTTGTTCTAATTAGAGGTGGAAGGGTAAAAGATCTTCCAGGTGTTAGATATCACATTATTAGAGGAACATTAGATACAGCAGGTGTAAAAGACAGAATGCAAGGACGCTCTAAATATGGAGCTAAAAAACCAAAAAAATAAAATTTTAATTAAAGGTGCTAATAATACATTACTAATTTAAGGTACTTAAATTTATAATAGATTATATAGCGCTATACGGGAAAATTTAAAATTTCCAGAGTACCAATCATACTTTTTAGTATGAAATATTAAAAGGAGGGAAGAATAGTGCCAAGAAAAGGATATATAGCAAAAAGAGAAGTTTTACCAGATCCAATATATAATAGCAAAGTTGTTACAAAATTAATCAACAATGTTATGTTAGACGGTAAAAAAACAGTTGCTCAAGCAATCGTATATGATGCATTTGACATCATAAAAGAAAAAGAGCAAAAAGATCCACTAGAAGTTTTCCAAGCAGCACTTGAAAATGTAATGCCAGTTCTTGAAGTAAAAGCAAGAAGAATTGGTGGTGCAACATACCAAGTTCCAATCGAAATTAGACCAGAAAGAAGACAAACTTTAGGTTTAAGATGGTTAGTTATTTATGCTAGAAAAAGAAATGAAAAAACAATGGCTCAAAAACTAGCAAACGAAATAATTGAAGCTGTATCAGGAAATGGTGGAGCATTTAAGAAAAAAGAAGATATGCACAAAATGGCTGAAGCAAACCGTGCTTTTGCACATTACAAATTCTAAAATTTTAATGAAAAGCTTTATCACAATATTCGCTTTTGATTAAAATTAAATACATTAGAAAACTTAAAAAATATTATAAGGAGGATAAATCAGTGGCTGGAAGAGAATTTCCTTTAGAAAAAACAAGAAATATAGGAATAGTTGCCCATATAGATGCAGGAAAAACTACAACAACAGAAAGAATACTTTTCTATACAGGTAAAACACATAAAATAGGAGAAGTTCACGAAGGTGAAGCTACTATGGACTGGATGGTACAAGAGCAAGAAAGAGGTATTACAATTACATCTGCTGCAACTACTTGCCAATGGTTAGGACATCGTATTAACATTATTGATACACCAGGACACGTAGACTTTACAGTTGAAGTACAAAGATCTCTAAAAGTACTTGATGGAGCTGTTACAATTTTAGCAGCAAAAGGTGGAGTTCAACCACAAACAGAAACTGTTTGGAGACAAGCAGATAAATATATGGTACCAAGAATGGTATATGTTAACAAAATGGATACCACAGGTGCTGACTTTATGCTTTGTGTTGATCAATTATGCAATCGTTTAAAAGCAAACGCAATTCCAATTCAATTACCAGTAGGAGCAGAAGAAAACTTTCAAGGTATTGTAGATCTTGTTAAAATGAAAGCATATATTCACAAAGATGATTTAGGCAAAGAAATAGAAGAACGTGAAGTGCCAGCAGACTTAAAAGCACAAGCAGAAGAATATAGAGCAAAATTAGTAGAAGCTGCTGCAGAACAAGATGATGAATTAATGATGAAATATTTAGATGGTGGAGAACTATCTGAAGAAGAAATTAAAAAAGGAATTAGAATAGGAACAATTGCTAACAAAATAGTTCCTGTATGTTGTGGTTCTTCTTATAAGAACAAAGGTGTACAAGAATTATTAAATGCAGTTGTAGATTATATGCCTGCACCAATTGATATTCCACATATCAAAGGTGTAGATGAAAATGGAAATGAAGTAGAAAGAAAAACAGACGATAATGAACCATT
>CANQAI010000038.1 GCA_947589265.1 uncultured Clostridia bacterium
ATAGTATGTTAACCATTTTTTAGCTTTCTCCTTTCAGACTATAGTTTCATTTGTAATTCTTGTAATTTAAAAATAATGTTATTAGAAATTTCTTTTATTTCTTTTATAAATGTAAAGTTTGTGTCTGTTTCATCTGTTACCTTTCTAGCATCAAGTATGTAATCTATTACAGCTCCTTCTGAGCAATGTTCGAAAAATAATGTATTGTATGGTACTACTGAAACTGCTTTCTTTTCTTTTAAATATCTGGTAACGTTTTGTTTGTTGAATTTCGAATCTTTATCATATTTTCCAATTAAAATCATTACATTGTTTCTTTTGTAAAAGTCGTTTTGCTCTTTTAGTTGCATAAAGTCATCTATCGTTTTTTGTTTTTGTGTTAAATTCATAACTACTATATTTGACATTTGTAAAATTGCTACTTTATCTTTTGCTGGAATTTTTTTGTTTAGGTCTACAAATATTAAGTCATAATATCTGTTAGCGCTTTGTAAAATGTTTGAGTAATATGGCGTAATATTAACAAATTCTTGGAAAGATTTTGTTATAGGTGATAATAAGATATCTAGTCTGTCTTTTAGTAGGATTTTAGAATAGCTTTTTACAATGTCATTGCTAATTTTGTTGCTATTTAGAATTTTTATAAGTCCTTCAATACCTGAAGTTAACCCATCACTAGCGCCTTTTGCAAATGTTCCTGAATTTCTAATTCTTTCATATTCTATAAAACAGTTTTCCAAACTTACATCACTAAATGATGTAGATACTATTAAAATTTTATAGTTATGCTCAATTGCCATATATGCAGCTACTGCTGCTAATGATAATGTTTGGCCTGTTTCTTTTTTTTCATTAGTATAAAATGATATTATTGCCATTTTTAAATAGCTCCTTTTTCCATTTGTTTAACCATTTTTTCAAGTTTAGGATTTTCTTGTGGATTATCTAAAATTTCTTCTGTAAGATATATTAAACTTTCTTTGTACATTTTAGATAATTTTTTTAGTTTTATTTTTCGAACTATTTGATTTTCAATAAGTACAGATTCATCTCCTTGTTCAAATGGGAAGTAAATTTTTTCTTCGTCCCAATTTACTTTAAGTGTTAGAGTAATGAAGTTAAAATAGTCGTCTTCTGCTTTAGTCATATCTTTTGAGAAAAAGATTTTTTTTATAGACATAATGTCTGTAATTCCTGATAAGATTTCAACTCCTCTTTTTATAGAATAAGTGTCAAAATTGGTAACAAAATAATTTTTATTTGCCGTTTTTAAATCAAATGCTTCAAAGGCTTCTGGGGAATCTATGTCTATAAATACATAATCATAGTCTAAGGCTTCGTTGCCACCTATTCCTAAATAGCTTTTTACTCCTTCATAACTATAAAAGCCAACTGCTATGTCTATGTCTTCATAGTTTGTGACATAGGTTTTAGAGGGAGCCATTGTTGGAATTATATATTTCATTTTTTGTAGAGCTGTAGTATCTATTATTAGTACTCTTTTTTGTATTGTAGATAAGATTTTGGCAATATATATAATTAAGCTTGATTTATCATAGCCACCTATAAAACCTACTACTTGCATAAATTCCTCCTATTTGTTTTAATAAGTTTCACTTAATTTTAATAAGTTCCACCTAAAGATTCTAAGTATTTTTGTCTTTCTTCTTGTGTTTTTTGTATATCGTTTTGTACACCTGTATTAACATTATCTGATGCGCTGTCTTGATTTTCGTTTATTGTGCTATTTATTGGATTTCTTACAGCACTTTCAACATCTTCATTCTTTGTTGTATATTGACCACTTGCATTTTTATTGTATATTCTTTCCCATAATGCTGTTTTAGCTTCTTGTAAACAGTTTGGATCAGTTCTAATTAGTCTTAGTGTATCATCACTTGGAACGTATGTGATTTTTGCTGCATCTTGTAATCCTGGTTCAACATATTGTGCTACATATAATTTAGAACCCGGCATTTTATAAGATTCAACAATTGCACAATTTAAAGTTAATATTTCAGTTTCATTTAAGTTAAGCCAAATTGTGCTTAAAGAGTCTGTTCCATCAACATTAGGTATTTCTATTTGTTTATGTGATACTACGATAAAGTCTTGACCGTTTGGTAAGCTTAAACGAATATCTATGTATGAATTGGTTTCAAGCTGTGATGGTAGAACAATCATATTGTATTCCATTTTTCTGACATCACTTTGTAGTGCAGAATCACTTTTGGCAACAACAGTATTGGTTAAAATAGAATTTTTTTCTAAGTCTACTTTTGCAACTAATGGAACAGTAATAAGTTCTACCTTTTCGCCAGTATCTTCATAATAATAGTTTTCTCCATCTGGTGAGCTTATAATTCTTTGTTCTATTTCTCCAGTTTGAGTTGTTACGAAGTCTCCAGTTTGCTCATTTATTTTTGGTAAATATAATTCTCCATCTTTGTTGGTTCCAACTGTGTTTCCTCTAGAGTCTTCTAATCTATATGTACTTATATTATTGACATCGTCTTTAAAAGAATTGCTTGGAACAGTTCCTTTATCAACTTCAATTACGGTTACCATATCGTCTGTAATAACTTGGCCCGATTTTACACTTTGTGATAAGGTACATATTCTTATTTTTGCTCCTTTAAGAGCTTCTACTTCTTTTTTGGTATTAGTTAATTGCATTATTAGAAGTGCAATTATTGCTCCCGTAATTAGTAATGTTATTAACATTCCTATAAGGAATGAGTTTCTTGCATTTTTTTGCATTGGATTTGTTGCCATTGCGCGTTCCTCCTTATAATTTTACATATTATTGTAATTTATTTTATTGTACTACATTTTTTGACATATGACAATGGAATTATTTGTTTGTAATGTAAATTTAATACTTCTGTAATATTTGTGTAACATTGTGTTTTTAGGCATAAAATTAGGGCGCTTTTTTGTATAAACTAATTGCGTAGTTTATATAAAAAGCGCACCATTTTTGTTATTAAAATATCATTGTTGTTCATAGTATTTTTGTAGTAAAGAACAATATTTTCATAATTTTTATTTTTTATTGTCTATTATATATTTATGGAATTTTGTTGTTGCATCATAGTTTGCTTGTACTTCATCACTACTTAATGCTTTATTATAAATTCTTGTAGAATAGCATAAGCCCTTTAAGTAACACCAATTAGGAAGTGCATTGCTCTTTCCATAAGTACATCTTCCCAATTCTAAATAATTAAGTTTATTTACAGATTCTATAAACTTTTCATACATATCTTTTTTATACCAACCTATATATTCTGTTCTTTTTCCGTTTTCATAAATATATATCGATTGTGTTATGTGCTCATTGTTTTCTTCTTGCTCTTTATTGTCTATTGTTATTGTAATGTAAATGTCTTCGCCAAGAATATCCCCTATCGTTTTGTCTTGTATATATGGGTTACTCGGTAAATCCCATTCCCCATGTTGCGTGTATTCCCAATTGCCAAGGGTGTAGCGTATCTTGCCACCGGATCTTGTGCCAGGTAAATCTTATATCGCATTGCACTCCATAATTTCCATTCCAAAATCCAAATAAGCCACCAGTCGCATTGCAATCTACGTTCTCTTTATTGGTTGTAATAGCCGCCACCTGCCCTGTTATATTTCCATAAAATTCAAATGTCATTCCTTCTGAAAAGTCAAATGCGTTTGGATTATTTATTTCTATATAATTATTTCCATTAAATTTAAAAGCTCCTGTTGTTTCATCTAAATATTCACTTATATTTTCTGATTTTTGTCTATCATAGCCTACAAAGTTTGTAACGCTCTTGCCTTTTTCTAATTCTGATGCCGTTTTTCTAGCTTCTATTGTACCATATTGAGTATTATCGTAATAGTAAAGTGTTGTATTGCTCCCCCAAGATGATTTATCTAAGCCTACATTTGCTGAGTCTAAATTAAATAATGGGTTTTCTACTGCTAAACTTGATTTGTAATCAAATTTATTATAAGTTTTATCTTCTACCCATATTACCTCACCTGTTTCGTAATTTACTAACCAGTTGTATTTTGCTTCACCATAGCCATCTAGTTCTGTTCCTTTTTCTACATAATTCCAACCTGTTCCGTATGTTTTATTTGTTGATTGTTCTACTACTATATCCCATATGCTGCTATTTTCTAGGTTTCTATCATATAATGTTTTTCCTAGTTTTTTTGAGCTAGTATCATCCAAAATATTACTTAATTGTGTTGATATTGCATTTTGCTCTAAATATTCTCTTTCGTTTGCTATTAATGTTAGCTGTGCTGCGTTTTGTGCTTGTGTTATTATTCCATCTTGCCCTAGTACCATTGTTATTGTTACTCCTGCTAGTATTAAAAGTACTACAATTGTTACAACTAATGCTATTAATGTTATACCCTTGTTTTGCTCTTTTATTTCTTTTTTATTTTTTTGCTTTATATTTAATTGCATATTTTTTTGGTTTTCTTCACTTATCATTTTTTCCTCCTTTGTATTTGTAATATGTTTTTTATAGTGTACATTTACTATACAAAATCAATTTTTTCTTATGTTTATTTTTTCATTTTTGTATATTTTTATACTTCTTTTATTAATTTAATAAAATGTTATCATTTTTTCACACTGGTGTCAATATTGATTTTTTAATTTGCCTATATAATAATTATGATATTTTATAATTAATTGAGGTTATAATTATGAAAAACTGTGGTAAGTATGAGGATAATTTAAATTTAATTGGGCCAATTTTAAGAATGAAACGTAAAGAAAAGAATATATCTTTAGAATGCCTTTCATCAAAACTTCTACTACTTGGAATTAATATTCCTGTTACCAGTTTGCATAGAATTGAAAATAATCAAAGAACTGTTAGAGATTACGAAATTTCTGCTTTGTCTATTGCTCTTGGGATTAGTGTAAATGAATTGCTTGACCCTATAACAGATAAGCTTAAAATATCTTAATTTTGTGTTTTGAAATAAATTTATAAGTTATTTGTATAAATTAAAAAAACAGTAGTTTAAGTTATAGTTTTATTGTTTACTTAAATTACTGTTTTTTTATTAAATTAGTTTTATGTTTTTTCTTTTGATTTAATTATCTGCGTCTGCAACAACAACCACAATTATTATTTCTTCTATTGGATGTTACCAGTAAACTTGCTCCATTGTTTAAATTTATTACTCCATATGGGTCTGTATTGTTTATTGCAATTGGTAAACTTGTGATTGTTGCAATTCCATTATTGCTGTTTCCATTGTTATTGCCTGTATTGTTATTTCCACCATTATTGTTACCATTATTATTGTTTCCACCATTGTTATTGCCTGTATTATTGTTTCCACTATTATTATTTCCAGTATTGTTATTACCAGTATTATTGTTTCCAGTGTTATTATTACCTGTGTTATTATTGCCTGTATTATTATTGCCACCATTATTGTTTCCTGTGCAATTATTTGAACAGTTATTATGGTTCATATTACAACAATAGTTTTTAAAACATGCTATTAGTCTGCAAATTACATTTGTAAGTACTGCTGTTACATAAGCAAGTAATGTGTATAAAATAGCATATACTAAAAAGCTTGCATCAAATGCAGCAAATGTTACAATTAAATAAATAGCAAAAAATGTGGCAGCTACTAATAATGGGTTTCTTAGAATTTTTTGTAGTACAATTGCTAATATAACAGTAGCAACAGGAAGAGCAAAAAATATTAATAATGTATTCATAGTTAATCTCATTCCTTCCTTAGATGTTCAAAATCTGATTAATATTTTTATATTATTCAAACTTTGCTTTCTTTCAACTTTACTTTTTGTTATATTTTATGTTATCATTTAAAAAATTGTGCTACCTATTTTATTGTAATTTTCTTGCTTTTAATTTAGATGTATAGCTCTAGATTTAAATATTATAAATTATTTTATTAGATTTACCAGTAGATTAATCATAACTTACGCTCATTAAAAATAATGCTTTAGCTGGAAGAGTTTTGCCAGCTAGGCTTCTGTCTTTAGCTTCTAATATTTTTTTCACCTCTTCTGGCCTTTTTTCTCCTTTTCCTATTTCCACTAATGTTCCTGAGATAATACGCACCATATTATATAAAAATCCATTACCCGTAAGCATTATTACCACTCTTTCTTGCTCTTTTAAAATCTTGGCATCATATATGGTTCTAACACTACTTTTACTACTTGTTCCACTTGATTTAAAGCTACTAAAGTCATGTTCACCCACTAAATAATTTGCTGCTTCTTGCATTGCTTCTACATTTAATGGCTGTGGAACATGATATGTTTGGTTTCTATAAATTGCTGTTCCTTGGTCTGAGTTATCTATAATATATGCATATGTTTTTTTATGGCAATGGTAACGGCTGTGAAAGTTTTCTTCTACTTCTTCTGCTTTTTGTACTCTAATAGAAGTTTTTAGCTGAGAATTAATTGCAATTGCCATTTTTTCTATAGGAAAGTTTGAGTTTATTTTAAAGTTTGCTACTTGTGCAAATGCATGAACTCCTGCATCTGTTCTTCCAGATCCAATAAGTTCTACTTCTTCACCTGTTATAGTTTGTATTGCTTTTTCTATTTCTCCTTGAATGTTAAGCTCATTACTCTGTTTTTGCCACCCGGTTAAAGTCTTTTCCATCATATTCAATTGTTAATTTAATGTTTCGCATTTTAGTATCTCCTTTAATAAAAAATCTGCAAACAATGGTAAAGTTTGCAGAAATAGTTTTTAGTCTTTTTTATTTTCTGTTGGTTTTAATTTGTTGTTTTTTTTATTTTTCTTATTAGTTGTATCTCCAAAACGTTTTGTTACAATATTCTTAATTAAAATATTCCTTAGTGCTTCTTCTTTTAGGTCTGCTATTAGGGTACCATCTTTTGCTATTGATATTTTTCCGGTTTCTTCTGAAATAATTATTGCAATAGCGTCAGTTTCTTTTGATATGCCAAGTCCTGCGCGATGTCTTGTTCCTAGTTCCTTGGCAATGTCTTTGTCGTCTGCTAAAGGAAGTATGCACGCTGCTGCAGCTATTTTGTTTTTTGAAATAATAATTGCGCCATCATGAAGTGGAGTATTTGGTGTAAATAGGTTCACTATAAGTTGTGGTGATACTTCTGCATCTATTTGGACTCCATTTTCTATAACATCTGTTATTTGTATATCTCTTTCTATAACAATTAGTCCACCAGTTTTGGTTTTTGCAAGTTCTTGTGCTGCAATTATAACTTTATAAATGTTTTCTTTTGTTTTTGTTTCTATATCTTTATCCATTCCAAAAATTCTGGTTATTTTATTTGTTCCTAATTGTTCTAGCATTCTTCTAAGTTCTGGCTGGAAAATAACTATTAACGCAATTACCCCATAAGGCATAAATATTGTTAATATTATATTTAATATTTTTAAATTTAATATTTCACTTAAGGCTACAACTATTAAAACGAGTACAATTCCTTTTAATAATTGCCATGCTCTTGAACGTTTTGCATATACAATGAATTTGTATAATAAATATATTACAATTGCTAAATCTAGTAATAATGTTAATAGTTTAAATGGATTGTGCGATAATTCTGACATATAACTAGAAATAGAATTCCAAATTTGGTTTATATTTAATGTAAGATTTTCAAACATAAATTAACCCTTCTTTTGTTATTAATTATTACTTATCTTCCTATAATACAAAAGATTAGTGTGGCTGCTACTGATAATACCATTAATGCTGTTAATATTATTGCCATAATTTTCATTCCTAATTTTTTTAAATCTTTTTTGTTTTTTGACATTGCTATTTCATTCCTTCCCCACTATATTTAGTACTATTATTGTTATTATAATAAAATATTATTCTTTAGCAAAATTATTTTTTATAAGTACTTTTTTAGTATGAAAAGTATTGTGACATCCAAGCGTTATAATCAAATACGTCTAGGGTTTTAGGAAGTCCATAATTTACTCCATATGTTTCTACTTTTATACTAGTAATTACAGGTTTTTCTTTTGGAGTATTAGGACTTGTTATTTCATTTCCATCTGCATCTTTTGGATATTTTACATTTCCATCATCATCTGCTTTTGGTGCATCATCGTCTCTATAATAAACTTCTGTATTTGCAATTTTGTCTACTACATCCATTCCTTCTATTACTTTTCCGAATGCTGCATAGGCTCCATCTAGTGATGTTGAGTCTTCTGTCATAATGAAGAATTGTGAACCTGCTGAGTTATAACCATATGTTGTAAGCTCACTACTAAAATTTCCGTAGTTGCTTCTAGCCATAGATATAACTCCTCTTTCATGTTTTAAATTATTTTCTTCATATCCATTAGCTATAAATTCACCAGGGATGTTATATTCTTTGTCTTCATCTTCTGATATGTTATCCATAATGCTACTTAATTTTGGAGAACCAGTTCCATTTCCACTTATGTCTCCACCTTGAATCATAAAGTCTGGAATAGTTCTATGAAATGTAAGTCCATCATAAAATCCTTTATTTGCTAATGCTATAAAGTTTGCAACCGTGTTTGGTGCTTTGTCTGGATAAAGTTCAATTTTTACTGTTCCATAGTTTTCCACTTCCATTGTTGCTACTGGGTTTGGAATATTTGTTGTTAGCTTTTGATAAAAACCATAACATACAAAACCTATTCCTGCTACTACTAAAATAATTGCTAAAATTAATAATACTTTTTTCATTGTTTTTTAGTTTCCTTTCTTTAAAGACTTCAAAATCTGATTAAAAATATATTTTACATTGTTTTTCAAACTTTGCCATCTTTTATAATATGTTTGTTTTTGATATTTTTAATGATTATATAATTATAAAATTAAGTTGTCAAATACAAATTGCTCTTGCATACGTTTTAAAGCTTGCTTTATTGTTCTTGCTCTAACTTCTCCAATTCCTTCTACTTCATCTAGTTGATTTAAGTCTGCTTCTAAAATATGTTGGAATGATTTGAAAGATTTTACTAAATTTTCTACTATGTTTGCTGGCATTCTTGGCACTTTGTTTAATATACGATATCCTCTAGTGTATACCCCAACTTCTTCGTAATTATCAAAATCTTCATAACCTAGCAATTTTGCAATTTTATCTATAACAATTAAGTCTTCATGTTCTAGCATTCTAATTTCTTGTAAAGTTTTTTCTGCAGTTTTTCTTTTATTTTTAGTTACAATATAATCCTTTATAATTAGTAGCTCTTCGTTTTCTAAGCCTCCTATTAGTTCTTCTAACTGCATTTGAAGTAATCTTCCTTCTACTCCTAATTCATAAATTGCAACTTGTACTTCTTCTACTACCTTCATTACCATTTCTGCTCTTTGTATTGCATTTATTACATTTTCTAATGTAACAATATCATTAAATTCATATTCGTTTAATGTACTTAATTTGTTATCAAATACCTTTTTATATTTTTCCACAGTTTGAAGTGCTTGGTTTGCTTCAGAAATTACTTTTGCAGTATCTTCTAAAACATATCTTTCATTTTCTTTAAAAATAGTAATAACACTTCTTCTTTGTGAAATACTAATTACTAGTGCTCCTGTTTGCTTTGCTGTACGTTCTGCAGTACGGTGCCTTGTTCCAGTTTCTGTTGTTACAATATTTGAAGATGGAATAAGTTGTGTATTTGCATAAAGAATTTTTTTAAAATCGCCACTAAGTACTATTGCTCCATCCATTTTAGCAAGTTCATATAATCTAGAAGAAGTATAGTCTACATTTAATTCAAATCCACCATCTACTAAATCTAGTACTTCTTTTGTATCTGCAACCACAATTAATGCCCCTGTTTTCGCTTTTAATATGTTTTCTAGTCCATCACGTATTGGGGTTCCTGGTGCAATCATTTTTAGTACTTCTGTGATAATCATGTTAAAATCTTCCTTTCTATTTTAACCCTGCAGCCTTCATTGCCTCATTTACAGTTCTGACCCCTATTATATCTAATTTATACTTTTCTTTCAATAGTTTTTTGTTACTTTCTGGAATAATGCATGTTTTAAATCCAAGTTTTTCTGCTTCTTTAAGTCTTTTGTCTATTAAATTAACTGCTCTTACTTCACCTGTTAGTCCAACCTCTCCTATTATTACAGTATTTTTTTCAATGGCAATATTTTTAAAACTAGATGCTACTGCTATAATCATTCCTAAGTCTACTGCTGGTTCGCTTATATGAATTCCACTTACTACATTTAAATATATGTCTTGTGAACCAAGTTGAAGTCCTGCTCTTTTTTCTAAAACAGCTACTAATAGTGTAAGTCTATTATAATCTATTCCGTTTGCAGTTCTACGTGGAAGTCCAAATACAGTAGGGGTTGTTAATGCTTGAAGTTCAATTAGAAGTGGTCTTGTTCCTTCCATACTTGCTACAATAACTGAGCCAGATGGATTGTCATCCCTTTCTGAAATTAATACAGATGATGGATTTGTTATTTCAACCATTCCTTCATTTTGCATTTCAAACATTCCTATTTCATTTGTAGATCCAAAACGATTTTTTACACTTCTTAAAATACGGTAAGAAAAATATCTTTCTCCTTCTATGTATAATACGGTATCTACCATGTGCTCTAATACTCTTGGCCCTGCAATGTTTCCTTCTTTTGTAACATGTCCAATAATTATTGTTGTAATATTATTTGCTTTACATATACGCATTATTCTCGCTGTAATTTCTCTAACTTGGCTTACTGTGCCTGCTGCAGAAGATATTTCATCTGAATACATGGTTTGAATTGAGTCTATTATTACAAGTTTTGGTTTTATTTCTAAAATATAATTTTCTATAATTTCAATGTCTGTTTCAGCTAAAAATAATATATTCTCGTTGTTAATTCCAAGTCTGTCTGCTCTAATTTTTACTTGCTCTGCAGATTCTTCTCCTGAAACATATAGAACTTTTCCTTCTCCTTGCATTTTGTCACAAAGTTGTAAAATTAGCGTAGATTTACCAATTCCCGGCTCTCCTCCTACTAATATTAATGAGCCTCCTACTATGCCTCCACCTAGTACCCTATCTAACTCCCCTATTCCTGTATGAGTTCGTACAGAGTCTTTTCCAACTACGTCATTTAAAGCCTTTGGGGCAACCATTTTTTTATCTACTGCTTTAGTTTTTGTATCTTTTGCAGATAGTTTTTCTTCATAAAAGCTATTCCATTCATTGCAACCAGGACATTTTCCTAGCCATTTTGTTGATTCATAACCACAATTACTGCATACAAATACTGTTTTTGCCATTTTTCCTCCTTGGGGACAGTCCCTTTTTCCCTTTTTAGGTAATTAGGGACAGGTCTCTTTTTAAACTTTTTTATTATTTATTATAGTTTTTTACTTTTTCAATTATTTTCGTACTTATTCCAGTGATTCTAGATATCTGCTTTACA
>CANQAI010000039.1 GCA_947589265.1 uncultured Clostridia bacterium
GAAGTAGCAGATTCTAAAAACAAATTAGAAGATATGCAAGAAAGTATTTCAAAATACAAAAACATTGAACTAACTCTTCAAAATACTTTAGTTATGGCACAAAATGCGGCAGATGAAGTTAGAGAGGTAGCTAAACAACAAGCAGATCAAATCATTAGTGAAGCACAATCAGAAGCTAAAAAACAAATTGCAGATTTAGAACAAGAAATGTTACTAAAAAGAAAAGAATTAGAAGAGCTTCAAAAACAATTTGATGTATATAAAGCTAAAATGGAATCACTATTAATTTCTCAACTAGAATTATTAAAAGAAGTTAATAAAGATAACTAATATAACAAAAACAAAAATATAATGTAGTTTATATTTTTGTTTTTTTATTTATACTATTTACATTTAAAATAAGTTATTATATAATACAAGTTGTATATTACAAAAAAGTTAATATTGTTACAATTACATTAAAATATTATTACGTTTATGTAAAATCTATTGACATATTAGCAGAAAATTATAAAATAATGTATATCAATAAGAGGTGCTATGAGAGTAATTAGTGGAGTCGCAAGAGGAACAAAATTAAATTCAATTGACAATATTTCTACTAGGCCAACATTAGATAGAGTTAAAGAATCCTTATTTAACATTCTAATGCCTAAAATTCAAAATGCAACCATACTAGATTTATTTTCAGGCAGTGGGGCTATTGCAATAGAATTTTTAAGCAGAGGAGCAAAACAAGCCTACCTATGCGAAAAAAATCATCTTGCTATAAAAATGATATACAGTAATTTAGAAAAAACAAGATTAACTTCTAATGCTACTATAATTGAAAAAGACTATAAAAAAGCATTAGAAATAATGCAAAATCAAAATGTAAAATTCGATATAGTATATATAGACCCACCATACGCATTAGATATTGCAGTTGACTCTGTTAAAAGAATTCTATTACTTAACTTACTAAAAGAAAAAGGATGCCTAATTATAGAAACTGATGATGAAAAACGAGAATTACTCGAATTAGAAAAATTAAACATAAATGTTTATGATATAAGAAAATACGGTAGAGTAAGTCTTATATTCTTAACAGAAAAAAGCAACTAAAAATAGTGCTTTTGGTTTGAAAGGGGTAAAACAATGGAAATAATCAACTTATTAGAAACATTAGAAGATATACTAGAAAAAAGCAGAAATGTTCCTTTTTCTAGTAAATGCGTGGTTGATAAAGAAGAAATATTAGATATTATTAAAGAGATTAGGCTAAAATTGCCAGAAGAACTTAAACAAGCTAAATGGGTTAAAGAAGAAAGGCAAAGAATTTTAGTAGAAGCTCAAAACGAAGCAGATGAAATTATTAAAGAAGCAGAAAATAGAATTATTTCTATGATAGACGAGCATGAAATTACAAGAAAAGCTTATGAAAAGAAAGTAGAAATTATAGAAACTGCAAATGAAATGTCTCGCGAAATTTCAAAGGGAACCAAAGACTATGCAGATGGTGTTTTAGCAGGCATAGAAGGTGCTTTACAAGATGCACTTAAAATAATTCAAGACAATAGAAAAGAATTAAAATAATAAATATACTACTTTTATATATAATAAGAGTTCGGAAAGTCAGTGGTCGGAGGTCAAAATTGGATTTCCGAAATCACTGATTTTTATTGTGCATTATAAATTGTACATTTGAGGAGGAAATTAAAATTGGCAAGAAGAGCAAAAAAGAAAAATAAAATAGATGTTAACGTAGCAGTAGTTATATTAATACTACTTAGTATTTTGTTAATGCTTTTAATTTATGGAAAAGCAGGAAATGTTGGAGTGGTTCTAAGCCCAGCTTTAGGTGGAATTATGGGCTTTATTAAATATGTTATCCCACTTGGAATGCTACTTATAGCAATATATATGACAAGAAATGATAAAGAATATATTGTAGGAAAGCTAGTTCAATATGGGATATTTTTGGCTTGCATCTGTACAATGCTTAGTGTTTTTCAAATAGGTGAGGGAACAGGAAAAAACATATCTATTAATCAAGAATTTAGTGAAATTTTAAATCAGGCCTATGAATTAGGACAAAAAGATATTGGAGGTGGAGTAATAGGAACGGCTATTGCAGTACCTTTAATCAATGCCCTAGGAGAAACAGGTGCAGCAATATTAACACTTGGAATTTCTATTATTCTATTAGTATTCATTTTTGGAATTAGACCAGCAGAAATGATTAGCAACTTTATAGATGAACTTCAAGCTAGCAAAGAAGAAGCATTAGAAGAAAGAAAACAAAAATATCAAAAAGATGCACAAGTTTTAGAAGAAAAAAGAGAAACTAAAAAAGAAAAACGTTTAAGAGAAAAACAAGAAGCAGAAAAACTAGCCTCTCAATTTGCTAACCAATTAACAATTGATTTAGATGAAGAAAATGGTCCAAAATATAACCATGATGAAGATGAATTAGATATTCCATTCTTCGGAAAGAAAAAACAGAACAAAAAATTAGAAACAATTGAAGACATAGGAGTAGAACAACCAAAACAAAAAGAAATTCCTACATCTCCAGATGTAATTGACGCAAATTTATTTAAACAAGTAGAAGAACAAAAAGAAGATAAAGTAAAAGAGGTACTTCAATTAGAGCATACAGTATCAATGGAAGAAGAACACTACGAATTTCCACCAGTTCAGCTTTTAAGTGAGCCAGAAAGAGTAACCGGAAAAAATAGCAAAAAATCAGTAGCAGATACTGCAACAAAACTTCAAAAAACTTTATATAGTTTTGGTGTATCTGCAAAAGTAGAAAATGTTTCAGTAGGACCTGCCATTACAAGATATGAATTAAAACCAGCAGAAGGTGTTAGGGTTAGCAAAATTGCAAACTTGTCAGATGACATTGCACTAAACTTAGCAGCAGAAAGTATTCGTATAGAAGCACCAATACCAGGAAAACAAGCAGTAGGAATTGAAATACCAAATAAAGAAAATGAAATAGTACATTTTAGAGAAATAATAGAATCAAGTAGTTTTGAAGACCATAAATCAAGATTAGCGTTTGGCTTAGGAAAAGATGTTGCAGGAGACCCAGTTGTAACAGATATTGCAAAGATGCCACACGTATTAATTGCTGGTGCCACAGGCTCTGGAAAAAGTGTATGTATTAATACATTAATTTGTAGCATTATATACAAAGCAAAACCAAGTGAAGTAAAACTATTAATGGTAGACCCAAAAGTTGTAGAACTTTCTGTTTACAATGGAATACCACATTTATTAATTCCAGTTGTTACAGATCCTAAAAAAGCAGCAGGAGCACTTGCTTGGGCAGTACAAGAAATGGAAAATCGTTATCAGCTTTTTGCAAGTAAAGGAGTTAGAGATTTAAAAGGATATAACGAAGAAGCCAAAAAAGAAGGAAGTGGAATATTACCTCAAATTGTTATAATTATAGATGAGCTTGCAGACTTAATGATGGTAGCATCAAAAGATGTAGAAGACTCTATTTGCCGTTTAGCACAAAAGGCAAGAGCTGCAGGAATGCATTTAGTTATAGCTACACAAAGACCATCAGTTGATGTTATTACAGGTATTATTAAAGCAAATATTCCATCTAGAATTTCATTTGCTGTTTCATCACAAATAGACTCTAGAACAATTTTAGACATGGTTGGAGCAGAAAAATTATTAGGAAAAGGTGATATGTTATTCTACCCATCTGGTGCACCAAAACCTACCAGAATACAAGGCGCATTTATTTCAGATAAAGAAGTAGAAAAAATAGTAGATTTCATTAAGCCAGAAGGAGAAGTTAAATATAACGAAGACATTCTTGAACAAATAGAAAATGCAAATAAAACAGAAAAGGATTTAGAAACTGAAAGTGCAGAAGATGATGGAACAGATCCATTACTAATGGAAGCAATAGATACTGTGGTAGAAACAAAACAAGCATCAACATCATTTATTCAAAGAAGGTTTAAAGTAGGTTATGCAAGAGCTGGCAGAATTATAGACCAAATGGAAGAAAGAGGAGTAATATCAGGCTATCAAGGAAGTAAGCCAAGAGAAGTTTTAATGACAAAAGAAAAATGGCAAGAGTTAAAAATGTCACAATCTGCATCAGAGAACTAATAAAAAAGCAGAACTACTAAAAACAGAAGAAAAGGTGAATCATGGAAAAGAAAATAAAAAAGATTCATTTAAAAGATTATACAAATAGACTAGAAAAGGTTTTAGAAAAAAAAGCCTTTTCTTTGCAGTCCAAAAATCTTCTTTTAAGTATGTTTTACAAAATAGAAAATGCATATAATGACTATGAAAAAACAAAAGTAGAGGTTTACGACAAAGGAGAATTTTTAGATTATCTAACTAACATAATTGAAACTAAGTGTAATGAAATAGAAATTGTAAAGTTTGAAGAGGCAGAAAAAATAAATAACTATGCAATAAACAAAGAAACAGGAAAAATAACAACATTAGGAAATGAATTTTATATATTAAATGCTATTATAGAATTAAATCAAAAAACATTATGCATTCCAGCAGAAGAAGAAATGCTAAAAGAGCCAATTAGCTATTTTTTAAATACAGGAATTAGAATGCACCAAACAGAAATAATAAGAGACTTTAACGGCTGGTCATGGGACATTGTGCAAAAAGAAATTACAGATATAGAATTAAACTTAATATTTCAAACATTTATATATTTAATAGGCTATAATACTATTCTAGACTGGATAAAAAACGAAAGCCCACTTGTAGATTATTTAATATTAAATTATGAAAATTTAAAACAACAATATGGAGAAGAAAAAGCAAAAAAAATAATTAGCCTATTTTGCAAATTTTCAATAGAAACATATACAAAAAAGAATAAAGAACAAAAAAATATATGGGAAAATTATAAAAAAGAAAACACTTCAGAATTAGAAAAATTAAATGATAAAACTTCATACCTAGATGAAATAACAAAGCAAAAAAAGAAATACACAAAACAAATTAAAAAAATAGATAAAATACTTAATAATAAAGAAGAATTGCAAAAAGAATATGAAACAAGAAACGAAAAATTACCAAATAAAGAAAAAATTTTTAGCATAAGACATTTAATAAATAAACTAGAAATAGAAAGACAAGAATATGTAGACAAAATAAAAGAATGTAACATTTTAATTGAGCCAAAAGGCTATGTTGCACGCAAAGATGAAGTAAGCAAAAAGGTAGAATTTTTAAATAAATTAAACTTAAATGACAAAGATACAGGAAAAGATTTATTAGAGTTATGTATTCTATTTTTATCTTGTATGCAAATTAAAATTGCAAAAGAGCCAAATAGGCAAGAACTTATTTTATACTTTTACATTCTTAGATATTATAGATTTTTAATCTTTGAAAAAGAAGGAACATTATTAAAAGATATAGAAAAACTTGAGCCAAGTTTTGAAAGAACAATTATCTTATTACTTGAAAAGGCACAGAAATTAAACATTATTGACAATATCACCTTAGACGAAGACATAAACTATCAAATAATTCATAAACTATTCGATACTAAAATGATTGACTTAAATAATATAGTAATAGAAACAAAAGTTGAAGAAGGCAAACTATTTGCAACATATTATGATACAAACATAATGGAAAATACTTATGAAATATATAGCAATAAAACTGTTAAATTAAAGAAAAAAGTGAAGTTATTTATGTAATAGTTTGCAACATTGTGTTTTAATATAATAATTTTGAAAGGATGATTTAATCGTATGAAAATTACTTTCTTAGGTGCAACAAAAATGGTAACAGGATCTAACTTTTTAGTAGAAGGAGCTGGAAAAAAATTTTTGGTAGACTGTGGTATGTACCAAGGTAGCAACAATGAAGAAATGAGAAACCATGAACCATTCGATTTTAATGTAAATGAAATAGATTTTGTATTACTAACACATGCTCACATAGACCATTCAGGAAGACTTCCAAAATTATATGTAGATGGTTATAGAGGGCCAGTTATTACAACAAAAGCAACTGCAGACCTATGCTCTATTATGCTTCCAGATAGTGGACATATACAAGAGCAAGAAATTACTTGGAGAAATAGAAAAAGAATAAGAGAAGGAAAAGAAGCTCTATTACCATTATATACTGCTCAAGATGCAATAAATACAATGGAAATTTTTGATCCAGTAGATTATGATGAAATCATTGAAATAGACCCTAACATACATGTTCGTTTTAACGATGCAGGACATATGCTAGGCTCTGCAATAATTGAAGTTTGGGTTACAGAAGATGGAAAACAAACAAAAGCAGTATTTACAGGAGACCTAGGAAATAACGATATCCCATTACTTTCATCACCTACAATGATAGACAATGCAGATTATTTAGTTATGGAATCAACTTATGGCTCAAGATTACATTTAAGAAATGACGATAAAGCAACTCTATTTTTAAATATTGTATCAGAAACATTAAACAAAGGTGGAACAGTAGTAATACCATCATTTGCAGTAGGTAGAACTCAAGAAATCTTATATGAATTAAATGTACTAAAAGAAAAGTATAATAATGAAGAATTCAAGAAAAAATATCAAACATTAATGAGTGCACCAGTGTATGTAGATAGCCCACTTGCAATATCAGCAACAGAAATATTTAGAAAAAATGCAAATCTTTTCGATGAAGAAACACAAGCACTAATTGAAAGAGGAGATAACCCACTAGAATTTCCGGGACTACAATTTACAAGAACAGCAGACGAATCAAGAGAATTAAACGAAAAAAAAGAAGCGTCAATTATAATTTCTGCAAGTGGAATGTGTGAGGTGGGAAGAATTAAGCACCACTTAAAACACCATTTATGGGAACCAAATAGCACCATTCTATTTGTAGGCTATCAAGCTCCTGGAACATTAGGAAGAAGACTAGTAGAAGGGGAAAAGAAAGTAAAAATATTTGGAGAAGAAATTGCAGTAAATGCAAGAATTGAATACATAGAAGGATATTCTGGCCACGCAGACCAAGAATGGTTACTTAATTTTATTTATTCTTTCATTACAAAACCAAAACATATCTTTTTAGTACATGGAGAACCAGAAAGCCAAGAAGTACTAAAACAAAAAATATTAGAAACAGTAGAAATTCCTGTTACTATACCAGAATATGGCCAAACCTATACATTAGACGAAAGCCTAAAAATGGAACAAACTGTACAGCGCCCTACAACTGGAACTATAGAAAGAAAAGACGTATTAGACAAAATTAGAACATTAAAGAGTGAACTAGACGATATGGAAAACATTGTAAGAGAAGATTATTTAAACGAAGTAAATGATAGCAACATTCATCTTTTAAAACTAAGATTAAATGAAATAGAAGAACAAATCGTTAAAATTGTAGAAAAAAATTGAAGAGGAAAAACGAATGAAAAATAAATTTAATAATGATGCCATTATTGGTGGAAAAAACATAACAGCAAGTTATACAAAAAAAGGAGAATTACTTAGACTAATGTATCCTTATCCAGATTTTAGGAATTTTATAGATGAATTCTTAACTGGAGTAAAAATAAATGACTCTGGACTAATTTATTTAAATGAAGACATAAACAATCAATATAATCAATACTATACTGAGAATACAAATATATTAAATACAGAAATCACCAATACATATTTTAACCTACATATAAAACAAACTGACTTTGCAATGCTTAAGGAAGATATATTAGTAAAAAAGTATCAATTTGAAAATAAGAATAATATAGATTTAAATGTAAATTTTTTAATTCACTCTACCTTATTATCAAATTCAAATAACATTATAGGATCAGAAATAAAAAATAATGCATTAATACAATATTGTCATGATTATACAATGTATACTTTCTCTAAAAGCAATCTATTAAGTTATCAACTAAATAATACTAAAGAAAACATTTTAAGTGGAGAAATTAATGACAAAGACTATATAGGAATGTCTCCTGATTCTAGCATTAGCTATGATATAGGAACTTTAAAACCAGGAGAAAAGAAAGAACTAGTAATATATTTGTATTTAGTCCAAAATTCAGGGAAATTAGAAAACTCAGAAAATTCAAAAAAAACAGGAAATACAGAAAAATCAAAAAATGCAGAAAAATCTAAAAGTATAGAAAATCAAACAGAAGATGAAATAAAGAAAAAACTAGAGCAAATTAGAAAAATAGATATAGAAAAAGAAGAAGAAACAGTAGAAAAATATTGGAAAAAATATGTAAAAGAACACACTACTATTACACTTTTACCAGAAACAAATAGCTATAACAAAAAAGTAAATCAAATATACAAAAGAACTATTTTACTATTTCCACTTCTTATAAATCCAGAAATAGGAGGTATATCTGCTGCAGTAGAGGCCGATGAGCAAATGACTTGTTGTGGCAGATACAGCTATTGCTGGCCAAGAGACGCAGTATTTATAACAAAAGCATTAGACAAATTAAATATGAAAAAAGAAACTGAAAAATTCTACAAAGTTTTCTGCAAAGAAACACAAAGTAAAAACGGAATGTGGGAGCAAAGATTTTACACAGATGGAAGGTTAGCACCATGTTGGGGATATCAAATAGATGAAACAGCAAGCGTAATTTACGGTGTATATGAGCATTATAAAACAGTAAAGGAAATAAAATTCTTAAAAGACACATACAAAATGTGTGAAAATGCAGCTAAATTCCTATGCATTTATATGGACAATATATTAGGAAAAAAAGATGAATCAGATGTTGTAAAAATGGAAATAGAACAAACCTATCACACAGAAGAAAGAACTAAACTTCCTAAAAGCTATGACTTATGGGAAATGAATGAAGGAGTTCACCTATATTCACTATCTGCAATTTATTCTGCATTCCAAGCAATAAAAGAAATTCAAGAAATTCTAAAACCAGAATACGAGGTAAAGAACAGGCTAAAAGTTGAAGCAATGAACAAACTAGAAACAAAAGCAATCCAATATCAAGAAGAAATAAAAAAATATATTTTAACTAATTTATATGATGAAAAAACAAAAACATTTTCAAGAAACTTAAATGATAACCAAACAGATATAAGCATGTTAGGAATAGTAGAACCATTTTCAATATTCTCACCAAAAGAAAAAAAGGTAGAAAACACAGTAGAAAAAATAAACTTAACTTTAAGAACTTACACAGGTGGCTACTTAAGATTTGAAGGAGACCACTACCGTGGAGGAAAAAATCCATGGACAATTTCAACCTTATGGATGGCAATGTATTACCAAAAATTAGGTCAGAAACAAAAAGCAAAGGAATGTTTAGAGTTTGTGGCAAATTCAGCAAACGAGCATGGATTTTTAGCAGAGCAAGTCAGCAATGAGAACCCTCGGAGAATACTGGGTTAATGGCCTTGCTTGGGCACACGCAATGTTTGTACTGGGGACAGTCCCTTTTTCCCTTTTTGGGTAATTAGGGACAGGTCACCATTTATAAGAAAAATTGTTTAAAGTTAAGAGATGTCATAAAAAGATAACTTAACCTTGTTTTATAGCAAAAATCTTCGATTTTTCTCATACAATAAAAAAGCCCCTATTCGAAAAAGGGGCTTTTTGTAAGATTAATTTTCCGTGGTTTCAGGCACGTCTTTTGCACATGTTTCCACTTTCACACTGACTTTTCCAATTCTCTCAAGGAATATCACTTTCTCGAGATCGGAAAGCTCCTCGAACTGCTTGACACATGCACCGACTTTATCAGTAGAAACAATTTGATTCAATGCGCTTACGTCAGGGATTCACAGTGTTTTTTGCAAATTACGTAAAGTGGAGCTGTTAGAACCGAGTCCATAGTAGATTTTATATACGCTGTCTTGCAATACATAAAAAGGTTTATTTTCTGATTCCAAAATAGGTTTTAAATCTTCAAAAGGAATCTTCAACTTGCGAGCAATATCATGAAAAATATTACTCACGAAGGTATCCATGTCTGTTTTGGAAACAAGGAAGTTAATAGGATCTCCCAAAAAATTTCTTTCTACAGCAGTTTTACTCAACGCAGACCAGTCTTCTACCTCCTTCCACGGCAAATTTCTTACATCTTTTGCTTCCATGATAGTCCCCCCCTTAAATTTTGTTGTTTAGTTTTAATGATATTGCTAAAAAGTTTGAGGAAAACCTCGCACTATTCAGTGCATTGGAATAAATACTATAGAGCGTAGTAGCTCTATTTACAAATATTTTATCATATATTTACATAATTTTTAAGACTTTGCAATCACAATCTTGAGGTTTCAATCTTAAGAGAATATAGACATTAATTAAATAAGTAAATGTAATTATTAAAAGTAATATTTGAAAATAATCTTTCGTTAGTATTTAATATAAGAATATTTGTAACTTAAAAGCTACAAATTATGACTATAATGTGAAATTTATAAAAAAGGGTAGAAAAATTAAAAAAAAAATGATATATTACAAAAGTAATATATAGTGGAATATGTTAAAAAACTTATAAATAAATTAGAGGGGCAAAGTTGTAAAGGAGTTGAAGCTATGGCAAGAACGGCTAGAGTTTGTTCCTCTATAAATTTATACCATATTATTATTAGAGGAATAAATAAACAAGATATTTTTATTGATGA
>CANQAI010000040.1 GCA_947589265.1 uncultured Clostridia bacterium
TATACATCAAGTACAAAAATAACATTAACACAAAATGGAAATGTATATGCAAGATTAAGAGATACTGCAAATCAAGGGGGACCACAGTGCACAGCAACAAAAGATGTAAGCAATATAGATACAGTAGCACCAACAGCAGGAGGAGCAATAACCACACCAACAGTGACAGCTAATTCAATAACAGCAAGATTAGTAGCAAATGATACAGGTGGAAGTGGAATAGCAAAAGTAGTATGGAGCTATAAAGAAACAAGTGCAACAAAATGGACAGATGTGACAACATCATATCAAGCTGTAAATGGAGCAATAGCAGGAAAAGCGAGTGAAACAGTAACGCAAGCAATAACAGGCTTAAAACCAGCAACAAGCTACGACATAAAAGCAGTAATCTATGATGTAGCAGGAAGCACAACAAATGTAGCACAAATAACGAAGGGAACAAATGAACTAGTGGTAACAAGTATAAGTTTAAATCCATCAACAACAGAAGTAATGGTAGACGATGTGTTTAATATAACAGCAACCATAACACCAGGTAATGCAACAAATCAAAGCTTAACATGGTCTGCAACCCCAGAGGGAATAGTTACAATGACAGCAACTGGAACAGTAGCTAAAGTACAGGCTGTAAGAGCAGGAAATACAACTATAACAGTAACATCACAAGGAAATCCAAATGTAAAGGCAACATGTACAGTAACTGTAAAAGCAAGGAAAAATGAAATACCACAGCAATATGGAATAACACAAGGAACCAATAAACCCGTTTCGGATGGAAATAAGAGCATGTTGATCCCAGAAGGCTATGCAGTAATAGACCCAGATAAAAATAGCAATGTAAGTTACAAAGATAATAACAACCCTAAAATAGATGAAGGAATAGTAATATCAGACAAAATAGATAGTACAGGAAAAAGTACCGGAAATGAATTTGTATGGGTACCAGTAGCTATAAATGATATGGTATGGTGCAAAGACCATGCAGGCTCTATAATTACTTTTGATAAGACAACAAATACATTCACTTGTACTCCTAAGAAAGAAACAAATGCGAAAGCACATAATCCAAACAGCGCACAATTGGTAGGAAAGTTATATGCAACTGGCACTGGAAATAGTTTTACTGAAGGAACTCCAAATACAACATATAATGCAAACAGGGGACTAAGAGAGCCAGCAATACTATCGAGTTATGATACAAATAAAATTTTTTTAGTAGATTTACAAAATGATTTTTATGCAATGGCAAAAAGTGTAGGAAAGTATGGAGGGTTTTATATAGGAAGATATGAAACTAGCTTATCAGCTTCAAACAAATCAGAAAGTAAAGCAGGAGCAAAATCATTATATAATGATGATAGCAACCATGATTGGTATGGCCAATATAAATGTAATAAAGCATATGCAGAGGAAAATGAAGATTTAGCAGTAGTATCAAGTACAATATGGGGATGTCAGTATGATGCAATGATGAAATGGATGAAAGGTAATGGAATTGACGTAACAAATGCAACACCAACTGCAGGCGTAGAAAAAAATAAAGATAGTACAGGTAGAATAACAGGTGATTCTAATTCAAAAGATAAATTATGTAATATATATGATTTATTAGGAAACAGTTATGAATGGACTATGGAGGCCTACTACACCAACAGTCGTGTTGATCGAGGGGGCGGTTACGGCTACAGCTGTTCACCTAGTGATAGGAGCATCTGCAATACGGACAGTACCAATGGCAAATGTTCTGCCCGTCTCTCACTTTATGTAAATCTGTAAACTGTAGAAGAAACCCATAAGGGTTTCGGGATAATCCATTGTGAAAGAAGGAAAAATTTGAACAGTTGATCGTTTAATTTTAAAAGCACTTAAAAAAGAGCTTAGTACAACTGAGAATATCAGTATGTTACTAAGCTCAAATTATTCACCATTGGCAAATAATCAATATAAAGACATATTGAAACCCTCCTAAATTAAAAGGTATGATAAGTGCAATTAATTTAGGAGGGTAAATTTATGTCAGAGAAAACATACAGTCAAAAAACTATTACACATTCATATTAAACTCTTACCATATAAATTATAAACTCTACTTACTCTCAATCTTCAAATTTTCCTTTTTCAAATAACCCTGTTTATAAAAAGTAACATAGTACATTATCAAAGAAAAAATTGTTGTAGCCAAAGCCAAATAATATATCCATATATCAAAATGTGGAAGAAAAGCCACTGAATTTCCTGGAGCAGAAGCTATATTATTCCAATAGTGAATTATAAATGAAGCAGCAATTGCTACATAAAATAGTACTGTCGCTAATTTCCCAAACCATCTACTAGAAACTACAAGCTCCTTACCATAAAGAAACGATGCTCCTGCAATCATAGCAGCTTCTTTAATAATAACTACAACAATAATCCAAAATGGAATTATATCCTTAAAAGAAAGTGTAAGCAAAACTGCTATTTGTGTAGTTTTATCAGCCAATGGGTCAATTAATTTTCCAAAATTAGTAATAAAATTAAACTTTCTTGCAATAAATCCATCTAAAACATCTGTCAATCCTGAAATAACAAGTAACACTAATGCTAAAATATATTGTTCCTTTAAAATAAAATAAATAATAAATGGTATTAGGAAAAATCTTGATACCGTAGTATATTTGGTATTTGCTTTATCATAACTTATCTCCTTATTTTTCTATATTTAATTCTAATCCTAAATCTTTAAGTGTAACATCAACAGTTTGACCATTTTTAAGTTCGCCTCTTAAAATCATATCTGAAAGTAAATCCTCTAAATATCTTTGAATAGCTCTTCTTAAAGGTCTTGCTCCATATTTAATATCAGTACACTTCTCAAGCAAAAACTTTTTAGCATTTTCAGATACATTCATATAAATATTTTCATCTATTCTATTTAAAAATTCAGGTCTAAAGGTTTCTTTTAAACTATTGAAAGTGGTCTTAAAAAATCCACACCTAAGGTATTGATTTTAAAGTAAAAAGGTGATAAAATAAATGACATTAGAAAACAAATAACCAATAAAAAAGCAAAGTAGGTAAAGAACAGTATAAAAAAAGAGAAATAAACAATAGCTGAAAGTTTATTATTATCACCTTTACTGAAATTTCACTTTTTTGGCCTTTTTCTGAAAAATATAATTCATTAGGAAAAAGCGTTAGTTACGTTATAACTATAATGAGATTAATTTTTAAAATTAATAAATTTAGGTGGTACCACGAAATCCATTTCGTCCTATATGAACGAAATGGATTTTTTATGCTAAAATATTCTTAAGAAAGGATGAATTTACTATGAAAGAACAAATTACGCAAATTAAAGAAAAAGCACTTTGTGAAATACAAAATGCCAAAGATGCTAAAGCACTAGATGATGTAAGAATTAAGTACTTAGGAAAAAAAGGTGAACTTACTTTAATACTAAGAGGAATGGGAGGTCTTTCACCAGAAGAAAGGCCAGTAATTGGTAGCTTAGTAAATGAAGTAAGAGATGAACTAGAAGCTAAAATTGAAGAAGGAGAAAAGCACTTTGCAAACTTAGAAATTGAAAAAAAGCTAGCAACAGAAAATATAGATGTTACTATGCCAAGCAAAAAAAATAGTTTAGGAAGTGTACATCCAATTACACAAATTATTAATGATGTAAAGGAAATATTTATTGGAATGGGCTATGAAATTGCAGATGGACCAGAAGTAGAACTTGCAGAATATAATTTCGATAAATTAAATACACCACCAGATCACCCTGCAAGAGATATACAAGATACTTTCTATATTACAGATGATATTGTACTTCGTTCACAAACATCACCAGTCCAAGCAAGAGTAATGGAAACAAAGAAACCTCCAATTAAAATTATTTGCCCGGGTGCAGTATATCGTTCAGATAGCGTAGATGCTACACACTCACCAGTATTCCATCAAATTGAAGGACTAGTAATAGATAAAAATATATCAATGGCAGACCTAAAAGGAACACTTGATATGTTTGCTAAAAAATGTTTAGGAGAAAAAACTTTAGTTAGATTTAGACCACATCATTTTCCATTTACAGAGCCAAGTGCAGAAGCAGATGTATCTTGCTTTGTATGTGGAGGAAAGGGTTGCAGAGTATGTAAAGGAGAAGGCTGGATAGAGCTTTTAGGCTGTGGAATGGTTCATCCAAACGTACTTCGTAATTGCAACATTGATCCAGAAGAATATTCAGGTTTTGCATTTGGATTTGGAGTTGAAAGAATTGCAATGGCAAAATTCGGAATTGATGATATGCGTTTATTATATGAAAACGATGTTAGATTTTTGAAACAGTTTTAATTGGAAACAAGTGAAGACAAAAAATAGGAGGAAATTAAAAAATGAAAGCAAGTATAGAATGGTTAAGTGAGTATGCAGATATAAATGTAAGCCCAAAAGAATTAGGTGATATTCTAACAATGACAGGTTCTAAAGTGGAAACTATAGAAGAACAAGGTAGTGATATTCAAAATGTTGTAGTTGGAAAAATATTAGAAATTAAGCCACATATTGATTCAGACCACTTAGTGGTAACAAAAGTAGATGTTGGAAACGGAGAAATTTTACAAATTGTAACAGGTGCTAATAATATTAAAGAAGGAGATATTGTTCCAATTGCAAAAGATGGCTCAAAATTACCAGGTGGAGTAGAAATTAAAACTGGTAAATTAAGAGGCGTAGATTCTTGTGGAATGATGTGTTCTGTTGGAGAATTAGGATTAGATATTCACAATTATCCAGACCAAATTGAAAATGGAATTATGATTTTAAAGCCTGAACTAGAAAAAGAATTAGGAAAGGATATTAAAGAAGTTTTAGGCATAAATCAAACAGTTATAGATTTTGAAATTACACCAAATAGACCAGATTGCTTTTCTATTGAAGGATTGGGTAGAGAAACTGCAGTGTCTTTAAATGTACCTTTTAAAAATCCTCGTAAAAATTTAGATGAAATGAAAATAAAAGATGTAGATAATATAGATGGCTTAACTGTACAAATTACAGCTCCAGATTTATGCTACCGTTATATTGCAAGAGTTGTAAAAAATGTTAAAATTGCTCCATCTCCAGAATGGATGGTAAAAAGATTAAATAGTTGTGGAGTAAGGGCTATAAACAATATTGTAGATATTACTAACTATGTTATGCTTGAAATGGGTCAGCCAATGCACGCTTTTGATATTAATTCAATTGAAGGAAAACACATTACAGTAAGAAGAGCTGAAAAAGATGAGAAAATTGTTACATTAGATGACCAAGAAAGAAACTTGAATGAAAATATGTTAGTAATAGCTGATAGCAAAAAGCCAGTAGCTATTGCAGGTGTTATGGGTGGGCAAAACTCTGAAATTGAGCCTACAACGCAAACTGTAGTATTTGAATCTGCTGTATTTTATGGTGGAAGTGTTAGAAAAACTGCAAAAGCAGTAGGACTAAGAACAGAAGCTTCTAGTCGTTATGAAAAAGGTTTATCACCAGAAAATGCATTAAGGGCAATTAATAGAGCAGTAGAGCTAGTAGAACTAATTGGTGCTGGAACTCCTGTAGATGGAAAAATTGATGTTTACCCAACTAAGCAAAAAATAGCAAGAATTCCATTAAACGTAGATAGAATAAATAACTTGTTAGGAACAAATTTATCTAAAGAAGAAATGGTAAAAACTTTAGAAAAATTAGAAATTAAAGTAGAAAATGACGAAGTTATACCACCATACTTTAGACCAGATATAGAGCAATTAGCAGATGTAGCAGAAGAGGTATTAAGATTTTACGGTTATGATAAATTAGGAACTACTTTAATTAATGCAGAAACAACTTTAGGTGGCAAAAATAAAGAGCAAAAATTAGCAGATAATGTATCAGAATACCTAATAAATAGTGGATTATCTGAAATTTGTACTTATGGTTTCCTAAGTGAAAAAGATTTGGCAAAGTGCAATATTGAAGGAGATAATGTTTATCTTACAGAAGCTGTTAAAATTCAAAATCCATTAAGTGAAGATTATACTATAATGAAAACTACTTCTGTTCCAAGTATGATGCAAACTTTAGCTACTAATAATAATTATAAAAATAAAGATGTAAAACTATTTGATTTATCTAGAGTATATAAAAATAAAAATGGTGAAATTGAAAGTGGAAGTTTGCCAGAAGAAAGCAATATTTTAACTATTGGTATTTATAGTGAAAAAGAAGATTTCTATACTTTAAAAGGTTTAGTAGAAAATGTGCTAGAAGTAGCAGGACTTCAAAGATATGATATTAGAAAAGAAACAGAAAATAAAATGTATCATCCAGGAAGATGTGCAAACTTTAATGTAGGAAATGATGTAATTGCTACAATAGGTGAGGCAAATCCATTACTTACAAGAAATTATAATATAACTCAAAGAGTACTTCTTGCAGAAATAAACATAGATAAAATAACAAAATATGCTAGAAAAAATCAAAAATATGCACCAATTATTAAATTCCCAGCAGTGGAAAGAGACATTAGTATGGTAGTAAATGAAGAAGTAGAAGTAGGAGAAATAGAAAAAATTATTCAAAAGAAGGCTAAAAAATTATTAGAAGAGGCACAACTATTTGATGTTTATAGAAATGAAAAACTAGGAGAAAACAAAAAAAGTGTTGCATATAGCTTAAAGTTTAGAGTTCCAGATAGAACTTTAACAGATGATGAGATTAATGGCGCTATGAAAGAAATTGTTGCAGAATTAGAAAAATCTTTAGGTGCAGAGCTAAGAAAATAGTTTTAAATAAATATAATAAAACGAAAAATATAATGAATTTGCAAATACCATAAAAGGTAAAAAATTCATTATATTTTTCGTTATTTTAGCTTAAAAATTCAAAGTCCAGTTATTTAATATATTTTTAGCAATGTTTTCAGTAACATGATCATTATCAAATACAGGATTAAATTCCACTAAATCAGCAGACTTAATTATAGAAGTATATTTTGCAATTTCATCTACTAGTTCATAAGTTGTATTTAAATCAATTCCGTTTTCTGCTGGAACAGAAACACCAGGAGCGACTTTTGGATCAATTAAATCTAAATCTAAACTAATATGAACACCATTAGTGCCAGATGATGCAATTTCAAATGCCTTTTTACAAACAGCCTCTACTCCTAGTTTTTGAATATCTTTTGTAGAAAATACGGTAACGCCTGCATCTAAAATGTTACCCCACTCCCATGGGTCAATATCTCTGCCACCAACAATAACGGCATTTTTAGGATTATAAAATGGACCATTGTGAAAAGGTGACAAAATATCTTTTTCATAATGAGTAGCAACTGCTAAAGGAAGTCCATGCAAATTTCCAGTAACAGAAGTAGAATATGTATTAAAATCTCCGTGTGCATCAAACCAAATAATTCCTAAGTTTTTGTACTTTTTAATAGAAGCTAAACAAGAAGCAATTGCAACAATATGGTCTCCACCAACAGTTAAAGGAAATTCACCTTTGTTTAACACATTAGAAACTAAATCGTAAAGTTCTTTATTAAATTTATCAATTGAATTCATATTCCTTTTTTCACATTTACTATCCAAGGCCTTTACAGCTAATACTAAATTTTGCATTTTTTGATTATACAAATTTATTTCATTTTCATTCATTTTACTTTCAAAATGTAATTCATGCATTTTAAGTAAAAGTTCATCAAATTCTTTCACAAAATCATCAATAGTTTCATTTTTAGTATTAATATTTTTAGAATTTACAATTTCTTTCTCACTTTTTTGTGTTACTGTATACTTATTAGAAATATTGCTACTATTTAAATCTTTAGTTAACATTTGTGCACCAAGAGCTGAACCATCTATATTAACACCTAAATCTGTACAAGCATTTATTATTGATATTTTTTTCATATATTTTAGTCCTTTCTAAAAATAATTTTTTTATAATACTTTTGCTATATAACTTTAATAAAATTGCATTTATAATTTACAATTCCACAACAGTAACTCCCATTTCACCTTCACCAAATGTGCCTAAGCGAAAAGATTTTACATTAGGATTTGTTTTTAAATATTTATGAATACCATCACGAAGTTTGCCAGTACCTTTACCGTGAACAATACGAATAGGGGAAAGATGTGCCAAAACGCAATTATCTATATATTTATCAATTACATAAACAGCATCCTCAACATTTTGCCCAATAACATTAATTTCAGGAGATACTATTTTTACTTTAGAACTAGTAATAGTGTGAACTTGTCCACGAGAAGTAGCACTAGAGCTACCAATATTATTAGAAGTTTTAGTAATTTTACTAATTTGTTCTAATTTTAAATTCATTTTAGCAAGTCCAACTTGAACCATAACTTCACCAGATTTACTAATATGTGGACTTAATATGGTTCCTTCAGAATTAAGAGAAGAAATCCATACATTTAAGCCTTGTTTTACTTCACTTGCTTCTATTTTTTCATAAGGGCTAGAATTTGCACTAGTATTTGATGGAACTAACTCTTTTATTTTTTTATTTAATCTATCTCTATTAGAATTAGCAGTTTTTATATCTATATGTTCTTTATTTAACTCTTGTATAATATCATTTACTTCTTCTTTAGCATCTAAAACAATCTCTCTTGCTTCAGATTTTGCTTTTTCAATTAAGCCTTTTTTCTTTTCTTCAATTTCATTTTTTTCTGTTTCTAAAGTTTGCCTTAAAATAGAAATTTGATTTAAATTTTTTTCAGTTTCTTCTTTTTCTTTTTCAATTAATAATTTATCATCATATATGTTTTTTAGTAATTCTTCAATAGAAACTTTATCATTTTTTAAAAAAGAAGAAGCGTTCTGCAAAATATCATTTCTTAAGCCAAGTTTTTTACTAATTTCAAAAGCATTACTTTTTCCGGGAATACCAATTAACAAACGGTATGTAGGCTTTAAATTTTCTAAATCAAACTCAAAACTTGCATTTTCAAAACCATCTGTTACTAGGGCAAATTCCTTAAGTTCTGGGTAATGTGTTGTACAGCAAATAAAAGCACCAACATTTTTACAGTAACTTAAAATACTAATAGCTAGTGCAGAACCCTCTACAGGGTCTGTGCCAGAACCAAGCTCATCTAAAAGTATTAAACTATTGCTATTTACATTATTAGTTATATTTATAATATTCATCATATGAGCAGAAAACGTACTTAAAGATTGCTCAATACTTTGCTCATCACCAATATCAACAAAAATTTTAGAAAATACACAAATACTGCTTTTATTATGGCAAGGTATTGGAATACCAGAATATGCCATAAGAAGTAAAAGCCCAATTGTTTTTAGAGCAACTGTTTTACCACCAGTGTTTGGACCTGTAATTAATAAGCAAGGATTATCTTCCTTTAAATAAATATCAATAGGCACAGCAGTTTTTTTATCTAATAATGGATGACGAGCCTTATAAAAGTTAATATTCTTTTCATTAGTTAAATTAGGAATACTGCAATTTTCATCTTTACCATATGTAGCTTTTGCGAAGATTAAATCAATTTCTCCAATACATTCCAAATTTTTAGCAAGCTCATTTGCATAGGGATATAAAAGTGAAGAAAGCTCACTTAAAATCTTTTGAATTTCTAATTCTTCTTCAATCTTAATATGTGCAATTTGATTATTAGCCTCAAAAACTGAAGTTGGCTCAATATACAAAGTAGAACCACTTGCTGAAGTATCATGAATAAAGCCTTTAACCTCATCTTTATATTCTTCTTTAACAGGTATTACATAGCGATTATTACGAATAGTTACAATAGGCTCCATAATATATTTAGAATATTTGCTAGAATGAATATATGAATTAAGTTTATCTTTAACTTCTTGCTCTAAATTTTTTCTAGTTTTACGCAAAGAATTTAACTTACTTGAAGCATCATCTGCAATAGTGTTTTCATCTAATATTTTAGAAGTAATATTTTTTTCAATGCCAGAGTTTAAATATAACGAAGAAAAATAATCTTCTATTAAATTAAAAGAAGATAGGTCAAAATTTTCATCTTTATAAAAATAATTATGTAGTTCAGAAGACATTCTTAAAAGTAAAGAAATATCAAGCAAACTTTTGGCAGTTAAAACTTGTTTACTTTCTATCATTTTAATTGTTAATTCTAGTTCATTTATTTCATATAAAGGCAAAGATCCTTTTTGAAAAAGAAGTGAAGTTGCCTGATTTACTTTTTCTAATAAATTTTTAACATACTCAAATTCAAAACTTGGAACTAAACTATTACACAATTTTTTTCCAAGATATGTTTTACAATATTTATTTATTATTTGAATAATTTGATTGTATTCTAATTTATTTAAAAGAGTATCCAATACTTTTTGTCCTTTCAAAATAACATCACACATATTATTACATAAAAATATAGAAAAGTCAAAAATATTAAACACTTTTTAATTTAAAATATAAAAATAAAATATAGTAAAAAAAGGTTAGTTAAAAAGTTAAATTCCACATATTAAAAAAATTGATTGTATGAAAGAAAATTCCTAAATTAGGGA
>CANQAI010000041.1 GCA_947589265.1 uncultured Clostridia bacterium
TTTTTTATATCTGCTACACCTGATGTTACAGCATTTATTTTTAAAAATTTGTATTTAGTAGTGTTACTAATTACTCTTGCAAGAGAGGTTTTTCCACAGCCAGGTGGTCCCCATAAAATAATGCTAGAAAGCCTATCTGCTTTAATTGTTCTATATAGAATTTTGTCTTTTCCTAAAATATGTTCTTGTCCAACATAGTCTTCCAATGTTTTTGGGCTCATTCTATATGCAAGTGGTTTGCTTAAATCCATTTTTTCTCCTTCTTTTCTGTTATATATTGGTTGATTGATTTATAAACAATTTAATTCTTTAATATTTTAAATTCCTTTAGATAAATTTGCTAAACCTTTTCTAATAATATCTTCTACAGATAATGATGTATCAATATTTATTAATGCATCTGCTATTTCTTTTCTGCTATATCCAAGTACTTGAAGTGCACTAGCTGCTTCTAATATTTTTTCATCATTTGATATAGCGTTTTGTAAGCTTAATTTTTCTTCTACTTCTTCTGAAGATATTTCTTGTTCTTTCTTAAGTTTATCTTTTAATTCTAGAATAATTCTTTGTGCAGTTTTTGGTCCAACTCCTGGAAGTTTTTTTAATATATTTACATCATTTGATATAACTGCTAGTGCAAAGCCAGATGGTGTAACATTAGATAATATTGTAATTGCTACTTTTGCTCCAATACCACTAACAGATAATAATAGTTCAAACATACGTAGTTCTTCATTTGTAGTAAATCCGTATAAGCTAATGTCATCTTCTCTAACTCTCATAAACGTATATACTTTGGCTGTTTCCCCTATTTCTGGTAATTTTGAAATATCAGTTTGTGGCATAAAAATTTTATAACCTACTCCACTTGTAGTTTCTATAATAACATATCCTTTTGTTTTTATTTCTAAAATTCCTTTTATAAATGCTATCATTTTTTCTCCTTATTTTTATACAAAACATATATTCTTATTTTTCTTAATTATTTTATCACAAATAAAATAAATTGCAAGTATAATAAATATTTTTATAAAAAGTATTGTTTTTTTTGTAAAATTGTGTTATATTTATAAATAGTCAATTTTAGATTTTGCATATAGGAGGTGCATCATAATGGCAAAATGTGATATTTGTGGAAAATCATTATCTTATGGAAATAAAATTAGTATCGCTCGTTCTCACGTTAGTAGAAGAAGTACTAGAACTTTTAAAGCAAATTTAAGAAGAGTTAAAGCAGTTGTTAATGGTGAAACTAAAACTATTCATGCATGTACAAAATGCTTACGTTCTGGTAAAGTAGCTAGAGCTTAATTATTTTAAAAAGGTATAAAAAATTAAGGCTATTAAAATAGCCTTTTTTGTGTTTTAGGTAAAAACTTTGTCTTCCTTTTTATCTAAGTTCTTGCCTATGTATTATTTGTCCTTAATACCAAATAATAATTTTACAATACCTCGTAAGCATTTTGGAACTTTTTTTACAACAATTGTCATATTTTATTCACTCTCCTTTTGTTTATTTGTTACTTGCAAGATAACCACATAAGTCCAACTATAACAATAGTTACACCTATAGCAAATAGCCAACCGGATAGAGGAAGTAATAAAACAAGTAAAATTCCAAGTCCTAATCCAATTAAGCATACTCCAATAGTCTTTTTTAATGCTCTTAACATTTTAATCTCCCCCTATTCTTTTATATTATATTAATTTTTTTGTTTATTTGTTACTATTTTATGTTCTTAATACTTTATTTAAAATATAAATAATATTTTTGATTTTATGCCCAAAGTATAATATAATTATTGTATAATATGTTTAAGGAGATTTAAGTGATTATGAAAAAAGATGTAGTAATAGAAATTATAGAAAAATTAACAAAATCTTATCCAGAAGCTAAATGTAGTTTGGATTTTAGTACTCCTTTTGAGATGATGATTGCTGTAATGCTTTCTGCTCAATGTACAGATGAAAGGGTTAATTTAACTACACCTAGCCTTTTTGCTAAATACAACACTCCAGAAAAAATGGCAAATGCTCCAATAGAAGATCTAGAAAAACTAGTACATCCTTGTGGTTTCTATAAAAATAAGGCTAAAAATATGAAACTAGCTAGTCAAAAACTTTTAAATGATTTTAATGGTAAAGTTCCTCATACTATGGAAGAATTAATTACTATTCCAGGAGTTGGTAGAAAAAGTGCTAATGTTATTATGCTAGAAGCTTTTAATAATCCTCAAGGGATTGCAGTAGATACTCATGTAAAAAGAATTTCAAATAGGATTGGCTTTTCTAAACAGTCTGAGCCAGAAAAAATTGAGCAAGATTTATTAAAACAAATTCCAAAAGAATATTACAAAGATGTAAATCATTTATTAATTTATCATGGCAGAAATATTTGTACTGCTAGAAATCCTAAGTGTAGCAAATGCCCTATTTTTGAAATTTGCAAAAAGAATTTGTAATTATATTTCAAATTTATTAAAAATCTTGATTAATGATTTTATAATATGCATATTTTTTTAGTTTTATTACATACTACATAATTGAGGTGGTTGTTTTGACAAATATTAATTGTTCGGAAAGCTGTATTTATCAAAAAGATGGTAAGTGTTCTTTTGAAAATATTAGCAGTCATAAAATAAATACTAAGCATTCTTCTTGTGCTTATTTTGTTGAAGCAAGTTCCCCTAAATCGTCTAATTCTAATTCTATAAACAATACTTAATAATTTTTATTTATATGCATATTATTGACTTTCTCCTATATAAGATATATATTATATACTTATAAAGGAGGTTTTTTTATGTTAAAAGCAAGAAAAATTTTATTTTTATGTTTTATATTATTTTTATGTTTTTCATCAGTTTGTATGGCAACTACTGCATCTTCTAATACAGTTTCAAGTGAAAATAAAACCACACCTGATATTTCTATTATGAAAACTGATTTGTACTTAGCTAATGTAGATGTTGTAGTTGAAGATACAGTTGATGGAAATGTTTTTGTTTATGGTCAAAATGTCTCTATTAAAGGAGAAATTATTGGAGATTTATTTGTTTTAGCAAATACTTTAACAATAGAAAATTCTGCAATAATTGATGGTAATGTTTTTGCTTATGCAACTGATTTTACTGTAAACGGAAAAGTTACTGATATTTATGGTCTTGCACAAAACTTTAAGCTAGATGAAAAAGGTGTAATTTATAGAGACTTAAAGCTTTATTCGAATAATTGCTATATAGGTGGAAGTATTGTAAAAGATGCATATATTGCAGGAGCTAGCATTAATTTTAAGGAAGATGGTAAAGATTTAATTAAAGGTAATTTGCATTATACTTCTAATAATCAAGCAAGTATTCCCGAAAATGCTGTTGCAGGAGAAGTTAAATTTACTGAAACAACAAATGCTCAGCCTTCTGTAGGTGAAATTATTAGTATGTATATAAGGTCATTTATTAATGTTTTTGCTTACTCAATTGTTGTTATTGTATTAATTATTAATATATTACCTAAAGCTGCAGATAAGTTGACTTACTGTTTAACTAAAAGGTCTTTTGGCACTGCAAGTGTTGGTGTTTTAGGAGTTGTTTTGGTTCCTATTGCTGCTGTTTTACTGCTTGCGACAAGATTGTTCTTATATTTATCTATTGCATTATTTGCTACATATATTTTAATGTTATCAATTACAATTTCTATTCTTGGAATTGCAATTGGAAATTATTTAGCTAATAAATTAAAAGATAAAACAAAGATGAAAACTATTTTATTATCTTGTGCATCAGTTGCAGTAATATGGTTATTGCAATTAGTACCTTATATTGGTTCTTGGATTTCAATATTTACAGTTGTTTTCGGCTTTGGGCTTATACTTTTTTCTTTGTTTTCAAAGGGAAATGTAGAAAAGATTGAAACTACAAAATAAGTTTAAGAAATTAGAAATTGCTAAAATATAAAGAAGTTTAAAAAAGTCGTTTGCTTTGCAAACGATTTTTTATTCTTTCAATTTGGTTACAGTTTCTTTAAAATTATTTGAATTTGTAATACAGCTTCCTACAGCTACAATATTGGCACCTGCTTGTGTTAGTTTTTTTACATTTTGTATATTAATTCCACCATCTACTTCAATATCTACTTCTAAGTTGTTTTTCTTAATATACTCATTTAATTCTTTTATTTTTTGAATTGTACTTGGTATTAGCTCTTGCCCACCTTTTCCAGGTTCCACTGTCATTATTAAAACTAGGTGTATAAGTGGCAAGTATTCAATTATTTCATCTATTTTAGTGTTTGGTTTAATAGAAATACCAACTCTTACATTATTTTCTTTAATATAATTTATCCATTCTAATAATTCTTCTTTATTTTTTGCAGCTTCTAAATGAACTGTAATTATATTTGGTTCAAATATTAGAAAACTGTTTATATAGTTTTTTGCATCTTCCACCATTAAATGTACATCTAATGGTAAATTTGAAATGCTATTTAGGTATTCACAATATTCTAGCATTTTGCTTGTGGTATCAGCTGTAACAAATTTTCCGTCCATTACATCAATATGAAAATAATCTATTCCTGAAGTTTCTAAGTTATATAAAGTTTGAATTGCATTTTCATTTTTCATACTTAAAATAGATGCTGATACTTCTACCATTTATTTTTCTCCTTTTCTTTTAATTCTTCATATATTTTTTGATAGTTTTGATACCTTTCTACTGATATTTTTCCATTTTGTACAGCATTTTTTATTCCACACTTTTCTTCTTTAATATGGCTACAGCCAGCAAATTCACATTCAGATAAGTATGGTAGAAATTCTATAAAGTATTTATATAGTTCATCTGATGGAATTTCTGTTAATTCTAAAGTTGTAAATCCTGGAGTATCTGCAATATATGAATTTTCATCATATTTATATAATGTTACAGTTGTTGTTGTGTTTTTACCTTTTTTATTTTTATTACTAATATTTCCTTCTTGTGCTAATTCCATTTCAAAAATGCTATTTGTTAATGTTGATTTTCCTACACCTGAATTTCCTGCAAATGCAGTAATATTGTTTTTTAAAAATGGTTTTATTTTTTCTATATTGTCCTTGTTTTTTGCACTTATTTCTATTACATTGTATCCTATATTTTTATATATTTTGCTTAGATTTTCTACTTCTTTTTGCTCTGATAAATCTGTTTTATTAAAGCAAATTAATGTATTTATTCCAAGCCATTTTGCAAAAACTAATTCTTTATCTAGTAATAACAAGTCTGGTGATGGCATTTTCATTGAGACAACTAATATAAGCTCAGTTAAATTTGCCATTTTAGGACGTTTTATTTCATTGTATCTTGGTAAAACTTGTTCTATTACTCCTTCACTCTTTTCATCACTTGCTATTGTAATTTCGACTTTATCTCCCACTAAAAGGCTAGTTCCTTCTTTTTTGAACTTTCCTCTAGCAGTACAGTTGTATATTTTGTTTTCTACTTCTATTTGATATAGATTAGAACTTGCAGAAGTAATTATTCCGTTTGTCATCTTTTGCTCCTTTTTTAATATATGGTAAGCATTTAATCTATTGTAAGAACTGGATTTTCTACGCTTAAGTCAAATTGTTTCATATCTTTTCTTACATCATCTACTAAAATTTTAATAGTAACAGTTCCTTTGCCTGAAACATTTGCTGTAATATTTGTTTCATCTTTACGATGAGTAGAAGAATATACTACTTCATCATTTACTGTTATTTTTACTGTTACAGTTGGATTAATTTCATTTCCGTTTTCGTCTTTATTTATTTGTGCATCACTT
Source organism: uncultured Clostridia bacterium (assembly GCA_947589265.1). Taxonomy (GTDB): domain Bacteria; phylum Bacillota; class Clostridia; order TANB77; family CAG-508; genus CAG-273. The sequence goes on from CANQAI010000041.1 coordinate 5,803, forward strand.
CCTAATAGTGATTTTAAATTTAAGTTAACTATTCCTGTTTTAATAGCTTCTATTCTATTTACTGTAACAGTAATTTTCGTTTTTTCATCAACTGTTGTTCCTGCTTCTATGCTCTGTTTTAATACTCTTCCATTTACTTTTGTTGTGTCTTCTTCATATACAATGATTACATCTAAGTCTGCTAATTTTTTCTTAGCGTCTTCTTCGGTATCTCCTATTACATAAGGTACAGATAATTGTTTTATTCCTGTTCCTATACTTACATAAACTTCTACTGTTGATCCAGCTTTTACTTCTTCCCCTTCTTCTGGTGTTTGTTTTATTACGATTCCAGCTTCTACTGTTTTACTTGTTTCTTCTTTTTTCTCTATTTTTAAATGTAGTTCATTTTCAATTAGTGCTTCTGCTTCTTCAAATTTCATACCAACAACTTTTTTCATTGTTACCATTTCTGTGCCTTTGCTAATTTTTACTCTAATGTTACTATTTTCTTTTACTTGGTAACCTTCTATATATGGTGGTTCTTGATAAAAAATTTTGCCAGTTTCTACTTCTTCATTGTATTCTTCTTCTGTTTCAATGGTTATTTGTGTATTTTTTAATAATTCTCTTGCCTCTTCCAATGTTTTACCTGCTAGGTTTGGTAAATCTACATCTTTTGGTTGGCCTGCATCTAGAATTAACTGCGTTCCAAAAAATCCTATAACAGGAATTAATGCAATAATGCAAACTATAACTACTATCATCCATACTTTTTTAGCTTTTGGATGTTTTGAAATATGTCCACCTGTTTTTTCTTTATATTCTTTTTCATTTTCATTGTTTTCCATAATTGCTTCCTCCCCTATGGTTGGAACTCTTTGAGTATATTGCATATTTTCTGCATTACTTTTAACAAAACTTCCTTCTGGGTCTTTTAGTGCCATACTTAAGTCTTTTAATAACTCTGTTGCGTTTTGGTATCTTAGGCTAATGTCTTTTTCCATTGCTTTCATAATAATTTTATTAATTGCATATGGAATTGAAGGATTTAATTTTATTGGCTCTACTGGTTTTTCTTGCATGTGCTTTAATGCAATTGATACAGGAGTGTCTGCATCAAATGGTACTCTACCTGTTAGCATTTCATACATTACCACTCCTAAAGAGTATATATCTGATTTGGCATCTGTAAATCCACCACGTGCATGTTCTGGTGAAAAGTAGTGAACAGATCCAATAGTTGTTCCAAATGCTGTAATTGTAGAATTTGAGACTGCCTTTGCTATTCCAAAGTCTGTTACTTTAGCAATCCCCTCTTCTGTAATTATAATATTATGTGGTTTTATATCTCTATGGATAATATTATTTTTGTGTGCTGTTTCCAATGCTGATGCTACTTGTATTGCAATATTTACAGACCATTTCCAAGGAAGTACTCCATCTTCGTTTATTATTTCCTTTAAAGTTTTTCCTTGTACTAGTTCCATAACTATATAATATATATTTTCTTCATGCCCTACATCAAAAATAGAAACTATGTTAGGGTGTGTAAGGCTTGCTGCTGATTGTGCCTCGGTATTAAATCTTCTAATAAATTCTTCATCTGTTATAAATTCATCTCTTAATACTTTTACTGCAACATATCTTTTAAGGATGTTGTCTTTTGCCTTATAAACAGTTGCCATTCCACCTTCTCCAATTTTTTCTAATATTTCATATCTATTTCCTATTACTCTACCTACTATATTCATACGTTTTTATCTCCCCTATATTATAGTTATAACAGTTATATTGTCATAGCCCCCGGCTTCATTTGCTAAATTCACCAATTTTTCTGGTGCTGTTTGTGGATTTTCTTTTACAGTTTTGTAAATAACTTTTTCTTCTACCATATTTGTTAGTCCATCTGAGCACATTAATAAAACATCTTGTTTTCCTACATTTCTCGCTCTAATATCTGGCTCTACATATTCTGTACAGCCAAGTGCTTTTATTAGCATATTCTTTTTAGGATGATGGTTTGCTTCTTCGCGCGTTATTTTTCCGTCTTCAACTAGCTTTTGTACATAGCTATGGTCTTTGGTTAGTTTACGGATTATTTCGCCTCTAATAAGATATACTCTGCTATCTCCAACGTGTCCTATATACACTTTATTATTATATATGAGGCAAATATCTAAAGTAGTACCCATTCCGTGCAAATCTTCAGATGTTTTTGATTTTTCATAAACTACTTTATTTGCATATTCTGCTGCATCTTTTACTAATTGTAATATTTGCTCTTTTTGTGGTTCTTTCTGATTTAAATTATTTTCTATGTAACTTTTTACGCTTTCTACTGCTAGTTTGCTTGCTACTTCTCCACCGTTATAGCCACCCATTCCATCTGCCAAAATATATAATTGTATATTGCTTTCTGGTTCAGAAACATAGTAATAATCTTGGTTCATTTCTCTTGCTTTGCCAATGTCTGTTTTAGCAAAACCCCTCATTTATATGTTCCTCCTATTTTATTTATTTTCTTCTAGTTTTAAGTTCTTCCTTCTAAGTTGTCCACATGCTGCTTCTATATCACTTCCCAGTTCTCTTCTAATTGTTGCTACAATTCCGTGTTCATTTAAATAATCTCTAAATTTAATAATATTTTCATTGCTACTTTTTACAAAGCTTCCGTTTTCAATTTTGTTAATTGGAATTAAATTTACATGGCAAATCATTCCTTTTAACAAATTTACTAATGCTTTTGCATCTTCTAAGTTGTCATTGTTGTCTTTTGCTAATGCATATTCAAACGAAATTCTTTTATTTGTTTTAGCAATGTAGTCTTTGCATGCTTTCATAAGTTCTTCGATTGGATAGGCATTGTTTACTGGCATCATTTTGCTTCTTTTTTCATTGTTTGTTGCGTGAAGCGAAATTGATAATGTGCACTGCAAATCTTCATTTGCAAAATCATAAATTCTAGGTACTATGCCAGATGTAGAAACACTTATATGCCTTGCACCAATGTTCAAACCTTTTGGATTATTTAAAATGCGAATTGCTTTCATAACATTATTGTAATTATCAAATGGCTCTCCAATTCCCATAAAAACAATATTTGAAATGTTTTCTCCTATGTCTTGTTCTACTGCTAATATTTGTTCTACAATTTCTCCTGCTGTTAAGCTTCTAACAAATGCAATTCCTGTAGATGCACAAAATTTGCACCCCATTTTACATCCAATTTGTGAAGATACACATATTGTTTTTCCATGATGGTACTCCATTAATACAGTTTCAATTGCATTTCCATCTAATACATCGAATAAATATTTTTTGGTTCCATCTGATGACTCTAGCTTTTTTAATATTTTAAAATTACACATAGTATAATTTTGTTTTAGCTTTTCCCTTAAGTCTAAAGAAAGGTTTGTCATATCATCTATTTCTTTAACTTTTTCTTTGTATAGCCAATTCCATATTTGTTCTGCTCTATATGGCTTTTCTCCTAGGGAAATAAGCTCTTGCTTTAATTCTTCTAAATTGTATTCTTTTATATTTTTCATATTTATTTTCTTTTAAAAGTTGTCCTTCCGTAACTTTTTTATGTTTATTTGTTTTTATATATTCTTTTCCTAACTAATTTATATCATAGTTGAATTTTTTTTTCAATAGTTTACACAAGTTTGTTGTTTTTTGTACAATTTTGTGCTATAATTGTGTTGATTTTGTTGGCTTGTGCTAACATTTAATTTTTTTACTCCTGTTTTTCAGGTCTTAATATTCTACTACATTTGTAAAATTATTATTTTAAGGAGGCTTAATCTTATGAAAGCGAAAGTAGAAAAGAAAGGAAAACGGTATTTTTGTGACTATTTTGAAATGGTGTGGAATGATCCTGTCAAAGCTTTTATAGCAATATTTATATATCTTATTTTGGTTTCAGGTATCATTGTCACCATCAGTTCCCTTTGCTTAATTGCATTTATGTATGAATACGAGCTTAATATCTACCCAGAAGATTCTGTTAATAAGTTGGAGGAAATATCAAATAATTTGATAATAGAAGGAACAAAAATCGATTTAGAAGACTTGGCTGAGGTTGATGAATACGAGATAGTAAAAGATAATGATAATATTATAATTACTTATTCTTATAAAAATAAAAGACTTTCAGCATTTTCACCTATTAATATCGAAATGACTTTAAAGTTGTCAAATGACTATCATATTATTTCAAAAGAAGCCACTTTCTCTTCTAAAGAAGATTACTCGGAGTATATTAAACAGCAGATGATAAAAATGTCTCTTGTTATTGGTATTATAGTAGCAGGCTTAAGTTCTATTCCAGTTTATAAATTCTTTGAGTCAATGGCTCTAAAATCTGAAAAAAGGAATCACCCTGATTTATATTTGTGATCAAAATAATAAGCTTTCATAAAACAAATGGGACTCTGTCCCATTTATTTTATTGCATTTTTATAATTTCTTCTTTGCTTAGACCTGTTGCTTCAATTATTATGTCTAGTTTTATTCCCTGTTTTAACAATTTGCTTGCAGTTTCTAGTTTAGCTTTTTTCTCTCCCTTTGCAATTCCTAAAGTTTCACCTTTTTGTATTCCTTCTTGTATTCCTTTTCTTCGTG